>CAZQSX010000006.1:5218-42364 GCA_964596415.1 uncultured Gammaproteobacteria bacterium | reverse complement strand
GACGCCTACTCGATTAGTTGCAGATGGAATATCAGTTGTAGCTGGCTTATCGTTTTTAGGAGTTGGCTTTACGTTTATTGTTCTGAATCTTCAAAGAAAAGAAAAGAAGACAGCTAAAAAATCTTCATAATGTAGAAAAATACGATTCTCTGTATAATAGAGATATGATTTGGTTAAAGCGCTTTATTCCTTTTTTTGTAATATTGGCCTTTGTGGTATATGCCTGTTGGCCTCTTTTTCAGCCTGGGTTTTATACCATGCATGATGATGAGCAGATAGGGCGTCTATTTGATTTAGATTTAGCTATAAAGGCGGGACAATTTCCCCCAAGAATAATTCCGAATCTTGGTTTTGGATACGGGTATCCTTTTTTCAATTTTTATCCACCTTTTGCGTATTATGTAGGAGAAGTTTTTTACCTCTTAGGTTTTTCCTTAATTACCTCTACAAAACTTATGGTTTTTGCAGGCTTTTTTCTCTCTGCGATTTTTATGTACCTGTTTAGTAAAGAGTTTTTTGGAAAAATTGGCGGCACACTTTCAGCAATTTCCTATACGCTACTTTCGTACAAAGCAGTTGACGTTTATGTTCGAGGTGCCTATGCAGAGTTTTTTGCGTTTGTGCCAATACCTCTAATTTTTCTATCAGTTTATAAAATAAGCCAAAGGAAAAGGTCTTGGTATTTAGTATGGAATGCAATTGCGGTTGCAGTTCTTATATTGTCACACAACCTAATTGCCCTTATGTCTTTGCCGTTTTTGCTCGCCTGGAATTTTTATGCCTTATGGAACACAAAAGAAAAAATGAGATTTTTTATTGAACTCTCAGTTTCTTTTATTCTCGGGTTTTTGCTTTCGGCTTATTTTTTTATCCCATCGTATCTGGAAAGAGATCAGACCATGGTGAATATTTTAACCACTGAACTTGCCTCGTATAGTCTTCATTTTGTTTGCTCCTATCAATTATTTGATTCAATGTGGGGTTATGGCGGAAGTATTCCTTCTTGTTTTGATGGTATTTCATTTGAGGTAGGAAAAGTTCAGCTTATTGCTTCTATTACGGTTGTTATACTCGCGATTACAAGATTAAGAATTCGCTCAAAAGAAAAAATGAAATATTCAGTTATCGTTTTGAATTTCTCAATGCTACTTGCGTCTCTTTTCTTTATGGTTAAATTTTCAAAACCTCTTTGGGATATGTTTCCTCCTTTTTGGTATATTCAGTTTCCATGGAGGTTTTTACTTTTCGCTGGATTTTTTGCGTCTTTTTTAACTGGCGCCATTGTTATTTTTTCAAAAAATCGTATTGTAGTTTTAGGACTTACTTTTGTTACCATATCTTTCCTTGTCCATTTTTCTATTGGAAGATTTATACCTCAGAGAACATTTAATGCAGACGATAGTTTTTATACGAATTTAAAAAAAATCAGATGGGAAACTTCGGGTCTTGCATACGAATACGTTCCAAACGGTATAAAAACCATAAAATCAGATATAGGAACTACAAAAATAGATATTATTGAGTCTGAAATAGCAACGAGTGCGTCAAGTGTTTTAACAGGAGATATGAAGGTTGATTTGATTTTGGAAAAGCCACAATTGAAAAAGTTTCATGTAACAGTTTTAAGACCTGGATTGTTTCAAATTAACACATATTCTTTTCCTGGTTGGGAAATTTATGTGAACGGTATAAAAACAGAGTATAACGATAATAACAAGTTCAAGCTTGTACGATTACAGCTTCCAACTGGAGAATTTGATATAACTGCTCAATATGTTGATACCCCCCCGAGAGTCTCTGGAAATATGGCTTCTATATTAGGTATAATTGGAGTACTGGGTTTGATATGCTATATTGTAAAACTTCAGAAAAATAATGACAAATAAACTTCCTGAATTATCTATCTTTTTTCCTTTTTGGAATGAGGAGAAAAACATACAACGTGTTGTTGAGGATGCCATACCGATAGCAAAGAGAGTTGCATCAAAATGGGAGATTCTTATGGTTGATGACGGTTCAAAGGATGGAACTTATGATCGTGCTGTTGATTTAGAAAAAAAACACAAGAATTTAAAGGTTGTTTCACATAACCCAAATAGAGGTTATGGTGCAGCATTGAAGGAGGGATTTTCTAATTCACAATATGACGTTATTGTATTTACAGATGGCGATGGGCAATTCGACTTTTCTCAGGTGGATAGATTTATTGAAAGCCTTAGTGATGCAGATATTATAATTGGATACAGAAAAAAAAGAAGAGATCATAAGATAGCAAAAAGGCTCATGCTTATGAGTCTGCTTAAAATCTGGGATCTTATTTTATTTGGGATTTGGTTTAAAGATATTGACTGTGGATTTAAGATGTTTAAGAAAAGCGCAATGAATGAAATAGGTCCGTTAAGATCTGAAGGGGCTATGGTTACAACAGAAATATTAGCAAAAGCAAAAAAGAAAAAATTAAAAATTGTTCAGGTTGGCGTTGATCATTATCCAAGAAAGTATGGAGCGCAAACAGGAGCAGAAATTGCCGTAATTATTCGAGCAATATTAGAAAGCTTTATGTTGTGGTGGGATATCAAGAATTCACGCTTCTAGAGAAACGTGAATCCTTGCGTCACCTTTGGGTCTAAAAGAATTCAGAGAATGAAAATAGCATCATGCAAAGTCTTGATAATTCACAAATTTCCTACGTTGAAACAATAGCGAGAAAATCAGTCAAAGGGCTTTTTGCCCTAATATCTCGTACTTTTTTAGTACAGTTACTGTCTATACTTGCAAGTTTTGTTCTTACAGTTTTTCTTTCACCTGAAGCATTCGGAGTGTTTTTTGTTGTCTCTGCAATAGTTGTTTTCTTAAATTATTTTCAAGACATTGGTCTTGCAGCTAGCTTAATTCAAAAAAAAACTGAACCTACGGAAAAAGAACTAAAAACAACGTTTACCGTGCAGCAACTTTTAGTGTTTGCAGTAAGCTTACCTGCTGCATTATTTGCCAATCAAATAGCTACATTTTACAATCTGGACGCAAACGGGCTTATTCTTTTTTACGCACTTCTATTTTCATTTATTGCATCTTCTTTAAAGACAATTCCAACAGTTATTTTAGAAAGAAGACTTTTATACCATAAGTTAGTTATCCCTCAAATAGCAGAGAATGTTGTCTACAACCTAGCACTTATCATATTTGCAGTTATGGGATATGGTGTCGTTTGCTTTACAATTGCGGTTACTTTAAGAAGTATTGTAGGTTTGGTTTTAATTTATTATGTGCAACCATGGGAGATGGGATTTGCGTTTAATAAGAAAGTTTTGAAGCGATTATTATCTTACGGAATTCCCTACCAAGCTAATAGCTTTTTAGCACTTATTAAAGATGACTTATTTAATCTTTACATTGCAAAAGTTCTTCCACTTGCGCAGGTTGGTTATATCGGCTTTGGTCAAAAATGGGCATATATGCCACTTCGACTTTTTATGGACAACATAATAAAAATTACATTCCCTTCTTTTTCTCGATTACAACATGATAAAGAGGCATTAAGAAAAGGGATAGAAAAAACTCTATTTTTAATATCAGGGGTTATGTTTCCGACAGTTGTAATGATCGTTTTGTTTTCTCCTTATTTGATAACGTTTATTCCTAGATATGGCAAATGGGAGCCTGCGCTTATTTCTCTAACATTTTTTGCACTAAGCACCATTATGTCTTCGCTCTCAACTCCATTAACAAATGTATTTAATGCAATTGGAAAGGTGAAGATTACATTTTATTTCATGGTTGGTTGGACAGTTATGACATGGACAATAATCCCACTTTTCATATTGCTTTATGGTTATAATGGCGTAGCAATAGGAACACTGATTATTTCTTTATCTTCAATAATTGTTTTTGGTGTTGCAAGAAGTTTTGTTTCGTTCTCATTTTTCAGACCCATACTTGCTCCATTTATTTCTGGGGTAGGCATGGCAATTTTTGCGTTACTTACCCAAAATATTATTTCATCGCTTCCGCTTTTTATCGTTGAAATACTGCTTGTTTCTGTGTTTTATGTCATACTATTATATGCGCTTGCTAGATCTGAAATTAATCGGACAGCAAGATTTATTCTTGTTTCAATAAAAAAAGAATCATGATTAGTGTTGTAATTTCTGCTCATAATGAAGAAAAGAATATTGGATCTGCGATAGACTCTTTATCTAATTTTGCGGATGAAATTATTGTTATTGATAATGAATCAACTGATAAAACAGCAGATATTGCAAAGAAAAAAGGTGCAGTTATTTATCATCAAAAAAACGACCCGTTAAGAATAGATTTTCAGAAAAACTTTGGATTTACAAAAGCAACAAAGACGTGGATACTTTCTCTTGATGCGGATGAGCGTCTTACCCCAAAACTTATTCAGGAAATAAAAAATACCTTAGAATATGACCATGAAACTGATGGTTATTATATTCCAAGAAAGAATATTATATTTGGAAAATGGATTAGAAATTCCATATGGTGGCCAGACTATCAATTAAGATTGTTTAGAAAAGGAAAAGGAAAATTTGACGGATCAACCGTTCATAAGCAAATCACAATAAAAGGAAACGTAAAGCATTTATCTGAGCCTTTTATTCATGAAAGTTATGTAAGTATTGAGCAGTACGTTTCTAAAATGAATACTATTTATACAGAAGTTGAGGCAGAAAAGATATTTAAAGATGGAAAAAGATTACATGTTGTATCTGCATTGAGAATGCCTATTGAGGATTTTTTAAAGACATTTTTTTTACAAAAGGGGTATCGGGATGGTTTACATGGCCTTATGCTTTCTACGCTTCAGTCGTTTTATACTTTTCTAGTTGTGGCAAAAGTGTGGGAGAAGCAGGGTTTTTATGAAAAAGATTCTAAAGATGTTTTAAGTGCAATTGCAGGTGAAGAGCGAAGTATATCAAGTCAATTAAAATATTGGTTAACATCGTCCTTCTTAGATGAATCCAGAAATCCACTACGTAGAGGAATATATTATATTGCCAGAAAATTCTCTACGATTTTTTCATGAAGAAGTTATACGCTGTAATACTTAATTTTAATGGATTTGAGAATACATCTGCATGTGTAAAAAGTATGATGAAGTGCAGAATTCCTCAGGGTTTTTTACTAACAATCGTAATTGTTGATAATGCCTCACGGGATGGTTCTGGAAAGAAGTTAAAAAAGGAATTTCCCGATGCTGTGACTCTTTTAAATACTCATAACCTTGGATACAGTGGAGGAAATAATACGGGAATAGAATATGCTCTTTCCCAAGAGGCTTCTCATATTCTTGTAATTAATAATGACACACTTCTTGCAAGGTCAGCAATTTACGAATTAATTACAGGAATGAGAGAGGGTGGATTTGATGTAGTATGCCCTAAAATATACTTTGAAAAAGGATTTGAATATCATAAAGATTCTTATAGAAAAGAGGATTTAGGAAAAGTGTTTTGGTACGCAGGTGGGGAGATGGATTGGCAAAATATTATTGGACACCATACGGGGGTAGATCAGGTAGACCATGGACAGTTTGATAAAGTAGCTAAAACGGAGTTTATTACAGGAGCATGCTTTTTAGGCAAAAGAGAAGTTTTTGATAGGGTAGGGATGTTTAATGAAAATTATTTTCTTTACTATGAAGATGCAGATTTATCAATGAGGATTAAAGAGGCAAGCTTCTTAATTGGTTTTATTCCTAGTTCTATTATTTACCATAAAAATGCTGGGTCAACTGGAGGGTCAGGTTCCTCTCTTCAAGACTATTTCATAACAAGAAACAGATTGCAGTTTGGAATGGAGTATGCACAGCTTCGCACAAAATTAGCGCTTGTTAAAGAGGCTATTAGATTAAGCTTTTCAGGACGAACCTGGCAGAAAAAGGGAGTACGTGATTTTTTTATGCATAATTTAGGAAAAGGTACGTATCCAATTCTATGAAAAAATATTTTGGGTTAATTTTAGTTTTTACACTTGGGATTATTCCTTTAGTTCCGCTTTTTTTTCCGGGATTGCCAATAACGCATGATGGGCAGGATCATGTTGCTCGTATTGCAAATTTTTACCAAAGCTTAACAGAGGGGAACATAGTTCCTAGATGGGCAGGAAATCTGAATTGGGGTTACGGGCACCCTATACTTATGTTTTTGTATCCATTCCCTTCTTATTTAGCCTCACTTTTTCATTTTGTGGGGTTTTCATTGATTGATAGCTTAAAAATCGTTTTTGGGGTTACGTATATTTTAAGCGGATTAGGAATGTATCTATGGATAAAAAATATATGGGGAGAAAAGGCTGCAATTGCTGCTTCGGCTATGTATCTCTACGCTCCTTATCGGTTTGTTGATTTATATGTGAGAGGCGCAATTGGTGAACATGTAGCATTTCTATTTATTCCGTTTATTTGTTATTTTTTGGTAAAACTTGCAAAGAAATATTCGTATTGGCATTTTTTTGGATTAAGTACTTCGATTGCTGGTTTAATTTTATCTCATAACGCAATGGCTGTTATGTTTTTGCCAGTAATCTTTCTTTATTTTCTTACGCTTATTTCAAGTGGTAATAAAAAGTTTCCACTATTTGTTTTGGCTGCCGGTTTAATCGGGTTTGGCTTATCATTCTTTTTTATTTTTCCGGCATTTTTTGAAGGAAAGTACACGCTGAGGGATAAGGTAACAGGAAGCTTTGAATACAGGAATTCATTTGTTTCACTGCAGAAGTTTTTTGATTTTTCATGGAGCTTTGGTGGAACCCAGCTGTTGTCAAAACAAATCGGAGTACCTATCATTGCAGCATTTTTTGTTTGCTTAGCGTTTTTTTCTCATAATAAAAACAGAATGTTATTTTTTATCTTTGCTGGATCACTCATTTTTTCATTATTCCTAATGACTCAAGCATCTGATGTAATTTGGAGCAACGTTACTTTAATTCAGAAATTCCAATTTCCATGGCGATTTCTTTCAATTGTTGTTTTTTCAGGAAGCGTACTTGTGGGAATGAGTGTTGCTAGTTTTAAAACAAAAAAATCACAAAAGATTTTAGCAACTGTATTTGTTTTTTTAATAGTGCTATTTTCTATGAAGTACATTCAAGTTAATGGATATTTGCATAAGTCTGATGCGTACTTTAAGGATATTTATTACGGAACCACAGACACTGGAGAAAGTGCTCCTATTTGGTCGGTGCGGTTTATGGAGAAGCGACCAGTAGGAAACGCTAAAATAATTGATGGAATAGGAGTAATTGAATTAATCTCAAAAGACACGATAGACAGGAAGTATAAGCTAAAAGTTGAAAGTGAAAGAGTGCGTGTTTTAGAAAACACACTATATTTTCCAAATTGGACCGTATATATAAATGGAAATAAAACCAAAATAGAATTTCAAGACGAGGCGTATCGTGGACTCATTACCTATTATGTCCCGAAAGGAAATCATGAAGTGGAAGTAAAGTTTGAAGATACAAAATTAAGATGGGTAGCAAATATCATATCTATAGCGTTTGTATTTGGTATTGGTATTATCTATATATGCTCTCAAATTAGAATAAAAAAATGAAAAAAAAATTAATCACATTTATTATTCTACTTATAATTTTTTTAAGACCAATTGTGTATATAGCAACACATTCTTCTGTATTTTTTGAGCCTTCATATGGTAGTCGTTATGAAGCTGTTAAGGCTTTATACTTTTCATCTCAGTATATGATTAAGGGAAATCCAGCAATAATTCCTGATGAAGTGTTAGAGTCTTATGCTGGCGGAGCGTTTCTTAGAGGTCTCAATCCTATTCTTATTGTTCATGATCAGCCTCCTTTAGGAAGATATTTTTTGTCGTTATCTATACTTATTTTTAACAATGAAAACACGATAATGCTGATTTTTTTAGGAGCATCTGCTTTAGGAATATACTTACTGAGTAGACTAATAATTTCAAACTATTATTTATCATTTGTGCCGTTGCTTATTTTTCTAAATGAACCCCTTATGTTTATTAAGTTGAAGCACACACCATTACTTGAGCCAATACAGCTACCTTTTATCATTTTTTCGTTATACTTTTTTATATTATTCATGCAGCATAAACAAAATAGATATGCTATTTTTTCAGCAGTATGTTTAGGTGCAGTAATAAGTACCAGATTTTTTGTGCTAGGTGGAGTATTGCTTTCATCTCAATTGCTTTTCTTTTTATATAAAAAGAATTTAAGGCTACTTATTAGGTATATTGCATTCTTACCATTGTCACTTGTTGTTTTATTTGCTTCATATACAAGGTCAATTCAAGATAGCGAATCATTACTTGCACCGCTAGGAATCCAGCGGTATATGCTTGAATATCATTCATCAAAGTTTGTTCAGCTGTTTACCGTTTGGGATCTTTTACTATTTAATAGATGGCATACGTGGTGGGGCACAAAAGCAATTTCATATGATCCTAATTGGAGTGTTCTATGGCCATTAGCAACTGTTTTAACAGGGCTAGTTATTGTATTAGGATTAATTAAAAAGATAAAGATAAAAGATTCCGAAATTATCCTCAGTTTATGGGTTGTTTTTTATCTTCTTATGTTATCAAGCGGGTTTACCTCAACACGATATTTTCTTCCACTACTTCCATTTCTTTACATACTGGCAATGTCTTTACTGAGTAGAGTAAGCTTGAAACATATAATGAAAAAGTTATGAATAAAATATTAAAATTTCCGTTACTGGTTATCGCAATTGTATGGTTTATTTTTTCGTTCCCGTTTTTTTCTCAAGGGTTAGTTCCATTTCCGTCTGATTATTTAGTGTCTTACTTTGCGCCATGGAGTGCATACCCTGAATTATTTACACCTGTAAAAAACGGAGCAATGCCAGATATTTTTGGGCAAATATATCCATGGAGATTTTTTGCAATAGAATCATGGAAAAATATGACAATTCCATTATGGAATCCATATAGTTTTGGAGGAACACCACACCTGGCAAATTATCAATCTGCAGTTTTATCCCCATTAAATATTGGTTTTATCTTTTTTTCGTTTATAGATTGGTGGAGCTTTTTAGTTTTGCTTCAACCACTACTAGCCGGAATATTCACGTATTGGTACATGCGTATCATAAAGGTTGGTAAAACTGGATCACTTGTCTCTTCTCTTTCATTTATGTTTTGTGGTTTTATAACATCATGGATGGCATATGGAACCCTAGCTTATGCTGTTTTATATATTCCGCTTGCGCTCTATTCCATTGAAAAATATATCTCTTATATGCAGTCACGTTATTTGTTACTTCTATCATTCACTGTTCCACTATCTTTTTTTAGCGGACATTTTCAGATGAGTTTATATTTTCTTATTTTTGTGTCAGCCTATTTATTTTATAAAACTGTTAGCTTAAGAAAAATATCATTGCCAATGTATGCTGCGCTGATGTTTGGAGTTGTTATGAGTATGCCGCAACTTCTTCCGTCCATTGAGTTGTATCTGCAAAGTTTTAGAAGTACATTATTTCAAAAAATAGAAGTAATCCCGTGGTCACACATTCTTACGTTTCTGGCTCCAGATTACTATGGAAATCCAGTAACGGGTAATATATGGCAAGGACATTATGCAGAGTGGAATATTTATATTGGGGTAATTCCAATAATTCTTGCTTTGTATTCAGTATTTAATATACGAAAAAAATATATTCTGTTTTTTGCTCTCGCTGCTGTGATCACGTTGCTTTTTGCCTTTCAATCACCCTTGCTTGATCTATTGGTTGCGTTAAAAATTCCAGTTATTTCAACAAGCGCACTCAGTAGAATAGTGGTGCTTGGATCATTTTCTCTTGCTGTGCTTTCGGGATTTGGATATGAAATGATCTTAAAAGACATTTCAGGTAAAAAATTTAAAAGGAGCATTGTGATATATATAGCGTTTTTTGTTGTACTTACTATCATGTGGGGAGTTTCCTTTTTGGCAATATTGCCTGATGCGGAAAAAAGTGCTATTGCAAAATCAAATATGAGACTTCCCACAATACTTTTTGCTCTATTTGTAGGAGCATGTATATTTTTGTATTTTGCTAAGGGTAAAGGCGTTAGAGTTTTTTCAGTAATAATTATACTAATCATCAGCCTGGACTTATTGCGCTTTTCAAATAAATGGATGCCATTTGAGCCAAGAAGCTTAGTGTACCCTGAGGTAGGAGTTACAAAATTCATAGAAAAAATATCTGGTTATGATAGAGTCTTTGGAAATTTTGGAGCGGAGACTTCTGTTTATTATAAATTACCAATTTTAGAAGGCTATGATGCGGTGTACATAAGAAGATTTGGGCAATTTATTTCGTCTTTAGACAATGGTACTCTTCGTGATTCTGCACGTTCAGGTGTTGATTTGCCTTTGGCAGGAACATACTTGCTTCCAGGAGCAAACTTTTTAGGTGTTAAATACTTTGTTCATAAAATAACTGATGGTCAGAATGTATGGGAGTTTCCTTTTTGGGAGTATCCATCTGAGAGCATAAAATTAATTTTCGATGATGGTAAGTATCAGGTATTAGAGAATACAAATGCTTTTCCGAGAGCGTTTCTTGTTGGCAATATTTTGGTTGAGCAAGATCCTCAAAAAATACTAGATGTTATGTTTAAAAAGAAAACGAATCTTTTGAATACAGCAATTATTGAAAAAGCATCTACTTCAAAAAGTCTTGCTTCAGGTTCTGCAACGATTATATCTTATAGCCCTCAAAAGATAGAGATAGAAACAACTGTTCCCTCAGACATGAAAAAAGCATCATTTTTAGTGCTTACTGACGCATATTATCCAGGTTGGAAAGCGTATCAATGTGGGAAACAAAACCCGATTGAGGTGGAAATATATAGAGCTGATTTTGCATTTCGGGGAGTGTATGTGCCGGGGGGAAACTGTAAGACAACATTTGTCTATGATCCCGTAAGCTTCCAGTATGGTGTATATATTGCTATAATTGGAGCCGCGGGGATTACCAGCATGTGTTTTCTTATGCGCAAAAGGCGCAATTAATATATGATTTCAGCAATAATTATTACTTACAATGAGGAAGATGTTTTGGAAGATGCATTAAAATCTTTGTCTGGTTTTGCTGATGAGATTGTACTTGTTGATTCCAACTCGACTGATAAAACTCAATCAATTGCACAGAGATATAAAGCAAAAATCATAAGTCATAAGCTTATATCATTTGCAGAGCAGAGAAATGTAGGGTTAGAACACGCAAGTGGTGAATTCGTTTTTTATTTGGATGCTGATGAATCTTTAACCTCTGAATTTAAAACAGAAGCACTACGCGTTATATCTAATTTTGAAGAAGATTCAAATATTGCAGGTTTTTATATAAAGAGAAAAACATATTATTTTAATAAGGATTGGGGTCTTACAGATCGCGTTCAGAGGTTGTTTTTTAAAAAACGATTGAAATCTTGGTATGGTGATGTGCATGAAACTCCTAGAGTAGAAGGTGAATTATTGGAAATTTCTTCACCAATAATTCATTCTACGCATAGAAATCTTTCCCAGATGCTTGAGAAGACTAATAAATGGTCTGATATTGAAGCAAAATTAAGATTTGACTCCAATCATCCCAGGATGTCATGGTGGAGATTTCCCAGAGTTATGATTCCTGCATTTTTAAAGTCCTATATACAAGGGAAAGGATATAAAAATGGGACAAAAGGTGTAATTGAAGGACTATTTCAGGCTTATTCTATGTTTATTACGTACGCAAAGTTATGGGAAATGCAGAAGGGTAGGTAGCTATTTTTTAAAGGGTATTTTTATCCAGTTTTTAATTTCCTTAATGGTAAGCTTCTTTTTTGCAAAACCAAATAGGTAAACGAGCTCTATTATTCCAAGAGATGATACAACGAGGATAACGATAAACCAATTTCTCTGCTCGAGCTTTGCAGCTCTCCATAAAGCAATTCCCTTCCAGAGTATGGTCCACGCCAGAATAACGAATACTAAAATAGGGTTGTTGCCGAATATTGAATCTAAAGTCATAGAATTACTTTACCATAGCTTTTAACACCAATCAATACTTGATACAATTAACATATGAAGATAGGTATTTATGATCCATATCTGGATGATTGTGGGGGTGGTGAGAAATACATGATGACAATTACATCAGTTCTCTCAGAGAAACATTCTGTTGATGTCTTTTGGGATGAGGAGAATGATTTAAGACTTGTTGAGGACAGGTTTGGTTTGGATCTTTCAAAAGTTAAGCTTGTTAAGAACATCTTTGCTTCTAAAGTTTCTACTTTATCAAGAATGGTTTTATCAAGAAAATATGATGCAATAATATTGCTTTCTGATGGGAGTCTTCCGTTACTTTTGTGCAGGAAATTATTTGTTCATATCCAGCGACCTATTGAATTAGGAAAGGTTTCGTTTTTGGGAAATATAAAAAAGTCAAAAGTTAACGCTTTTTTCTGCAACTCGGAATTTACAAAAAAATTTGTTGACTCTCAGTTTCACATTAATGCGAAAGTTATTTACCCGCCTGTTGAGCTGCACCCGATAAAGACAAAAAAAGAAAATATGATTTTGCATGTGGGTCGCTTTCGAGTTTTTGATAAAACGAATGGAACAAAGGATTACAAAAAACAATATATTATGATTGATGCTTTTAAAAAAATGATTGATCAAGGCTTGAAAGATTGGGAATTCACAATAGCGGTAAGTGTTAAGGAAAATGATAAGCAGGCATTTGAAGATTTAGAAAAAAATGCAAAAGGATACCCGATTCATTTTAAGATTAATAAGTCTAACAAGGATTTATGGGAATATTATTCAAGATCAAAAATATATTGGCATGCAACAGGGTATGGGGAAGACTTAGTGAAGTATCCAGAGAAGGCTGAGCACTTTGGAATATCGACCGTGGAGGCGATGGGGGCCGGAGCTGTTCCAGTAGTGATAGATGCTGGAGGTCAATCAGAGATAATTACTGATTCTAAAGATGGAATGCTTTGGAAAAGTATTCCAGAGTTGATAGAAGAAACATTGATTGTCATTGCTTCAGAAAAATTACGGGAAGAACTTTCAAAAAATGCAAGATTAAGGGCAAAAGACTTTACAATTCAAATGTTTGAAAAAAAAGTGTTTGACATGATTAAGCTATGACATTCATTAAAAGATATTTTGTATTTATTTTTTTTATTTTTCTTTCTGTTTTCTTCTTTTACCCTTTTTTTCTTCAGGGTAAATTACCTATACCAGCAGACACAGTAGCTGGTTTGTATCATCCATTTCGAGACCTTTACGCAAAAGAGTATTCAAGAGGAGTTCCATATAAAAATTTTTTAGTAACTGATCCTGTTCGTCAGCAATATCCTTGGAAAAATTTTGCTGTTGAATCTATAAAAAGCGGAACTCTTCCCGTGTGGAATGCATATGAAATGTCAGGAAAGCCACAGCTTGCAAATTTTCAAACCGGTGTTTTTTATCCCTTAAATATTTTTCTTTTTATTTCACCCTTCCCGATTGCATGGTCATTATTTATTTTTCTTCAACCAATCTTAGCAAGCATATTTATGTACATGTATTTAAGAAATATTAAAGTAAATAAATACGCATCGGTTTTTGGGTCTATTTGTTTTTCATTTTCGGGTTTTATGATTGCATGGTTAGAATGGGGCGTGATAGGGCACACATACGTTTGGCTTCCGCTACTCTTTTTGACAATTGATAAAGGTTTTATGCTTCAGAATATTAAATGGAAGCTTGTATTTATTTTTGCACTTACTAGCAGTTTTTTTGCAGGTCATTTACAAGTTTTTTCATACATGTTTTTAGTCACGATTTTTTATTTTCTTGCTAGACTTTTTTATCAAAAAAAGAAAGCAAAAATTGCATTTTCATTTTTATTCGATGTTTTAGTAGTTGGGGTAATTACACTTATCCAATGGGTTCCAACTTTTACTTTTATACAACTTTCAAATAGAGCATCTGATCAATCGTTCCTGCAGGAAGGTTGGTTTATACCCTGGCAGCATTTTGTGATGTTTCTATCTCCTGACTTTTTTGGTAATCCGTCAACGCTTAATTACTATGGAGTATGGAATTACGGAGAATTTATAGGATATATTGGAATTACTGGAATAATACTTGCTACATACGCAGTTATTTTTAGAAGAGATAAAAAAAATTATTTTTTCCTTTTTCTTTTGTTGTTTTCAATTATTCTTAGCACTTCAAATCTTATTTCAAGAATCCCTTACTTATTGCATCTTCCATTTATTTCAAGCGCCCAGCCAACAAGATTTATCGCTATTGCAAGTTTTGCACTTTCAATACTCGCTGCTTTTGGTTTTGATTTGTTTATGGTTAAGCGCTCTAAAATCTGGGTGTCCACTTTGCTTATTGGAATAGGATTTATTGTTTTACTTATTGTTGTTCAAATACCAAGTCTTTTCCCAGATGCTCAGAGTGTATTTGTTGCTCAAAATAATTTAAAACTACCCATTCTTCTATTTATCTCAAATGTATTTTTTCTTTTCTTGATGCAAAAATTTAAAACTGGAAAAGTTTTTAAAGCTTTTGTTTTTGTTTTGCTTTTTATCACAGTATTTGATTTATTTAGATTTGGCTGGAAGTTTACACCGTTTACCCAAAAAGAATATTTATTCCCAGAAACCAAAACAATTTCTTTTCTTCAGAACAACGTTGGCTTTAATAGAATCGCAACTTTAGATGATAGAATTTTACCTCCTAATTTTCAGACCATGTATAAAATACGTGCTATAAGCGGTTATGATCCGTTGTACTTATTAAATTATGCACAGCTTATAGCAGCAAATGAAAGAGGTGACCATTTGATTACAGCTCCATTTGGATACAATCGGATTCTTAACCCAAAAAATTATGACACGCAAATATTTGACCTACTTAATGTTAAATACGTTCTCTCTTTATCTTCACTAGATAGTAATAAAATGGAACTGGTTTTTGAGGAGGGTCAAACAAAAATTTATGAAAATCAGGATGTTTTCCCTTTAGCTTTTTTTGTCCAAAACGTAAAATCATATACTTCTAAAGAAGATATTGCACAAGAAATGTTTAGAAACAATCTCTTGCAAACAGCTTTTGCACGAGAGAAATCATTAGAAGGATCATACGCGACTGGATCTGCTAACATAATTGAAGATTCGTCTGATGGAGTGATTATCCAGGTAGAAAGTTTAGGGAATGGATTATTAATAGTTTCGCAGATCTACTATCCGGACATCTTGATTACCGTTGATGGAAAGAGAAGTGAATATTACGAGATGAATATGGCACTCATCGGTGTGAAACTCTCAGAAGGAAAACATATAATAGAAATTAGACGACCATTATTTTAATTATGAGAATCGAAATTATTATTCCATCATTTAACAACTCGTTGCTCCTAAGTGATAATCTTCCTGCGATTCTGGAATCTATAAATTCTGAAAAACATATTTCTATTTCTATCGTTGATGATGGTTCACGGGCAGATGAGCAAAAAAAATTAAAGGAAGTTGTTGATCGAGCACAAAAAGGGAGTAAGACCATGCTGAATCTTATGCTTTATGAAAAAAATGTAGGTTTTGCATCAAATGTTAACAGAGCCATGTTAGAGTCTCAGTCAGACATTGTTATTCTGTTGAATTCTGACGTAGTTCCTGAAAAAAATTTTATAAAATTTCTCCTGCCGCATTTTAATGATGAGTTGGTTTTTGGAGTTGGAATGATGGATAAGAGTGTTGAGGGAGATAAGGTCGTTTTACGAGGGCGGGGTGTTACATATTGGAAGAAAGGGTTGTTCCTGCATAAAAGAGGCGAAATTGGAAATTCACAGACCTCTTGGATTTCTGGGGGAAGTTGTGCATTAAGAACCTCAATGGTAAGAGAAATAAATGGTTTTAATAAGTTATATAACCCTTTTTATTGGGAAGACATTGATCTTTCCTATGTTGCAAGGAAAATTGGATATAAGATTCTTTTTGAAGAAAAGAGTGTGGTTACTCACTTTCATGACAGAGGAGCTATTAAAAGTAATTATAAGCAAGGAAAAGTTGCACAAATTGCGTTTAGGAATCAACTGATTTTTATTTGGAAAAATATAACAGATTTTGATTTGCTCATAAGCCACATAGTGAATCTTCCACTGCATCTTTTAAAAGCTTTTTTCCGTTTTGATTGGAGTTTTATAACGGGTTTTCTTCTTGCAGTAATGCTTCTACCTGATATAATGAATAATCGCAAAATGTTGAAAAAAAAGTTTATTTTAAAAGATAAACAAATTATTCCATAGGATATTTATGAAATTATCAATTCTGATCCCCGCATACAACGAGCAAAATACTATATTAGAAATTCTACAAAAAGTTGTTGATGTATCCTTTAAAGATGTCTCACGTGAGATTATTATAGTTGATGATGGATCGAAAGATAACACACTTAAGATCGCTAAAGAATTTGCACAAGATAAACCGTTTATAAAAATAATTGAGCACGGTAAAAATAGAGGAAAAGGAGCTGCGGTTGTAACAGCAATAAAACATGCATCAGGAGATATTATGATCATTCAGGATGCTGACTTAGAATACGATCCTCAAGATATACCTAAGCTAATAGATCCGATTGTTAAAAAGAAGTATCGGGTTGTCTACGGCACAAGACTTAGAACGAGCCCTGTTTTCTTTGGTAAGAATAGAACTCCTCTTCTCGCGCATTTTTTTGGTAATAAATTTTTAAGCTTCTTAACTACTGTTATTTATGGTTCTCAAATTAGTGATATGGAGACTTGCTATAAAGCTTTTGAAACAAATGTTCTAAAAGGGATTAAGTTAAGGTCAAGATCATTTGATTTAGAACCAGAGATTACAGCTAAGATATTAAAGAAACACATTAAAATACATGAGGTTGATATAAAGACAAAGCCAAGGGGTTATGGTGAGGGTAAAAAACTTCATACGGTAAGAGATGGGACAATTGCATTATGGACACTTATAAAATATCGTTTTACAAATTAGTTCTTCGAAGTCTTTTTTATTTTTTTACGAAGTGGTAAAAAAGATGCAGTAAGTTATTCCTTGTATATTTTTTAGACATTTACTTCTTTTAAAAAAAGCGTGAGTATAGCTGTTGAGAAAACGTTGAGAGTTTGATTGTTGCGCCAAATATTAGGAAAAAACTTGCTTAGGACATGAATTATACATATGATTATAAATAGTGCAGCATAAGTTATTGGTTGCATGTTATTGCTCGGTTTTTAAAAATTAAAATGATTAAGATTAGTAAATTTACCGTAGCATTTATTTTTATCATTATTTTAGCCTTCTTAGTAAGGGTTTACGGACTCGGGAGTGTTCCTGCAGGTCTTACTAATGACGAGGCAGACATAGGCTATGATGCGTATTCTCTTCTTCTAACTGGGCATGATCAATGGGGTGAATTTATACCGCTTACATCCTTTAAGGGATTTGGTGACTATAGAGTTCCGCTATACACCTACTTAGTAGTGCCAGTAGTTAAAGCTTTTGATTTGAACGCATTTTCAGTAAGATTACCCTCAGCTATATTTGGAACAATTTCTGTTGGACTAATATATTTCGTTGGTAGAAAACTTACTGATAAATCTGAAATTTCTTCACAAGTTATTGCATTTTTTGCTATGTTTATCATGGCTATCTCCCCATGGGCAATTGGTCTTTCACGTATTGGTATAGAATCAAACGTAGCTATTTCGATTTTCCTTTGTGCACTTTTGCTTTTTTTGCACGCAGAAAGTAGGAAGTTTTTGTATTTACTTTCTTTTATTCTTTTTGGGCTAACAATTTATACGTACACTTCCTATGCATTATTTACTGTACTTTCAATTGTTCTTTTGTTTATTTACTTTAAAAAGATAATTCTTAAGCAGAAAAAAATTGTGTTTGTTTCTTTAGTTATCTCACTTTTTATTGTTGTTCCGTTTTTCATGTTTAGATCTGCCGTAGGGACCCGCGCATCTCAAGTTTCATTTATTTACAGTCAAGATAATATTGGATTAACAGCTAATTTAAATGATAGAAGAGGAAGTTGTAGTGAGATATTCCCCGGTCTTGTGTGTAAAGTTTTTGAGAATAAACAAATTGTAATTGCGAATACTTTTATGAGAAATTACGTAAATCATTTTTCTCCAGATTTTCTCTACGTAAATGGAACAACAACTCAGTACTCTATTCTTCCGCAAAGAAGCCTGCTTTATACGATTGAATTTTTGTTGTTTTTACTAGGAATCTTTGCGCTTCTAAGAAACAAAGTACAAAATAATCTTGTTATTTTGAGTATACTGCTGATCTCACCCCTTGCAGACTCTATTACTGGTGATGGCCATTTTTCTCGGGCATCAAACATGATGCCTTTCCTTTTTTTAACAGAAGGAGTAGGCTTTGGGTACCTTTATAGTTTATTTAAAAAAGGAAAACGCGGTAACTTGTTTTTGATAACGTTACTTGCAATTATTTTTATATATTCAGCTCTTGGATTCTTTGTTTCTTATTCATCCTACTTTCCAAAATATTATTCAAATTATGGTCAGTATGGATATGAGAAATGGGCACAAGTTTTACATGGAAAAAAAGATATATATGACCGAATATACGTTTCGAAATTTTCAAACGATACAAAGCAGTATATTTATTACCTTTTCTACAATAAATATGATCCAATAGAATTCCAATACAAAAGAAATGTTCAATTTTCAGATGATAATTCTTGGGTTTCAATAGATAGAATAGAAAATATATATTTTGTTCAAAGACTTCCATCTGAAGAAGAATTGAATGAACTAAGCGATAAAAAGATACTTCTTGTAACTCATCCGAACGAATTTCCAGAAGATCTTTCACTCACGGAAACTATATTTGATAAAAATAATAACCCTGTTTTCACATTTGTTGATGCAACTTTATATTTGAAATTTTTAAAGGAACAAAAACTTAAAAATTTACAATTATGAAAAAACGTTATTCAAAAATTTTGTTATTCCTTATAATATCTCTTGGATTTTTTCTCAGGATAATTTTTTTAAACATTTCTCCTCCCGCTTTAAATATAGATGAAGCTGCTCTTGGATATAATGCATATTCAATTCTTAAAACTGGAAAAGATGAGCATGGGGTATTTCTGCCATTATCCCTTCAATCTTTTGGGGATTGGAAGTTGCCTTTATATTCATATGTAACCACCATTCCAGTCTGGTTGCTAGGATTAAATGAATTATCAACCAGACTTCCAAGTATTGTTGCAGGAATATTAGGGATACTGTGTATATATCTTATTGCAATGAAGTTATTTAAAAATAAAATTGCTTCGTTGTTTTCTTCTTTCTTTTTTGCAGTTTCGCCATGGAGTATTTATTTCTCAAGAGCAGCTTATGAAGTAAACCTTGCGACAACAATTTTTTTAGGTGGATTTACCATTTTTCTATATGGACTATCAAGTAAAAACAAAAAGATCTTTTTAAGTGCTTCGGGAGTACTCTTTGGATTAACTTTTTTTACATATCATGCATTTATTGTTTTTATGCCATTATTTACTGTATCTTTACTTTTTCTTTACAGAAAACAAATTAATAAAAGAGATCTTACGTTTTTACTTCTCCCTATTGTTGCATTGGCAATGTTATCAATTTTTTCAAATCTAAATCATGGTTCTACAAAAGCTGTAAGTACATCAATTTTTAACAATAAAGACATCTTATATGGAAGGGTGGAAAATTTTCGTAAAGATACAATGAATACTGACATTGCGATTTTTGATGTAATTTATACAAAATATTTGGGGATACCATATCATTTTTTTCAAAATTATCTCACCTCTTTTTCTCCTGTTTTCTTGTTTGATAAAGGAGGAGAAAAGCTTGTCCATAATGTAGATGGGATTGGTAATTTATATGCACTTGATGCAATAATTCTTTTGGTTGGACTTTTTGGGTTATTTTACTTCAGGGAAAGATCTATAAAAATTATTGGAGTTTGGCTCCTTCTGTCACCTATTGCTTCCTCAATAACTATAGATTCGCCTAATTCTACGAGGATGTTTATGGTAATGCCTGTTTTCATGCTTATATTAGGATATGGCTGTTATATAATTTTTAATTACTTGAAGGCAAGGCTATTTGGAAGATTAGTAATGCTTGGGGTTACCCTTCTTTATACTCTAAATATTTATTTTTTTCTGAATTTGTATTTTATTCATAATGATTATCATAGAGCGCAATTCTGGCGGTACGGGGTAAAAGAGATTGTGCAAATCGCGAATGAGAATCCTAAGAAAGACATTGTCATGAGAGGTCCAGAAAATTTTCCGTATATTTATTTCTTATTTTATAATGCATATAATCCTGAATTATTTAGAAATACAGTACAATATTACCCGCCTACCCCTGAGGGATTCGTATTGGTAAAAAGTTTTGATAGGTATAAATTTGTTCCACTTCTTCAGGATGAAATTGAGAAGGATGGTATACTATATATAGATGATCAGAACTTTAATCAAGAGGATTCTGTTGTTTTATTACCAAATGGAGATCCTGTTTTTAAATACTATGTGGGAAAAGATAAAAAATAATTTTACTGTAATTGCTTTAATTAGTATTGTTTCTTTGTCTTTTTTGTTAAGATTTTGGGCATTGTCCACCAATCCACCTTCTCTTACCTGGGATGAGGGGTCTTGGGGTGTAAATGCTTACAGTCTAAGCACTTCAGGAAAAGATGAATTTGGCAAATTCTTACCCCTAACATATCTTGAATCATTTGGAGACTTCAAACCGCCAATGTACGCCTATTTGAGCGTTATTCCAGTTTGGTTATTCGGATTAAATGAATTTTCAGTACGATTTATGTCTGCATTTTTAGGTTCTCTTACAGTTTTGTTGACGTATTTTTTAGTAAAAGAATTATTTAATACAGCAAAACAAAAAGAAAATATTGCGTTAGTTTCTGCGTTCTTACTTTCGATTTCACCATGTCACATTCTCTTGTATCGAGCAGCTTTTGAGGAGAATTTAGAATCGTTTTTCATAATATTATTTTTATTGTTATTTTTGATTGCTACACGATCAGAGAGAAATATTAAATTTTTGTTACTTTCATTACTTTCATTTCTTGCAGCACTTTATACATTTAATACATCCAGAGTTTTTCTCCCATTGTTTGTTTTTTTCCTTTTTTTCTTGAAAAAAAACATACTGTTGCGCTTTTGGAAAAAGGTAATGTTGCTTCTTATTCTTCCAATACTTTTAGCAATACCATTAGTGTTATTTATGATTACTCCTCAAGCACAGTTGAGATTTCAAGAGGTGAATATCTTTTCAGACATTTCAGTTATTGAACGTACTAATCAGGAAATGGCTAATAGCGGGAACAGTTTTATCTCAAAAGTAATTCATAATAGAAGGCTTGCTTACGCGGTTGAGTATATGAATCATTATTTAGATAATTTTAACCCTAAATTTTTATTTATTAATGGAGATGGTAACCCTAAATTTTCTATTCAAGACGTTGGACAAATGTATCTTTGGGAATTGCCTTTTCTTATTGTTGGATTTTTAATTTTATTTAGAAAAAAAGATGGAGCATGGGTTATTTTGCCTATTTGGATTTTGTTAGGGGTTGTGCCTGCAGCTACAGCCAGGGAAACACCTCATGCGCTGCGAATAGAAACGATTATTCCAGCCTTACAGATAGTGAGTGCTTATGGCATAGTTTTTATGATTACAGTAATTAATACTTTTATAAAGAAAGAAAAATATAGGAATATTATTTGGATTGGGTGTTGTTTAATCGTCGTTTTCTCACTTGTGTATTTTTTACATAATTATTTTAACAATTACCCTATTACCTATGCTTCTGAGTGGCAATATGGATATAAACAAGCAATAAGTTTTACGGAGAATAATAAGAGTAAATATGAAAAAATTTATTTTACTCAAGATCTTGGAAGACCATATATATACATTATGCTATATGGGAAGTATCCGGTTGATATACTACAAAAAGATGCAGATGTATCAAGAGAGGCGTTAGGATTTGTCCACGTGGAAAGACTTTCAAAATATTATTTTCCAAAAGTTTTACCAAATCCAGAAGCTGGTAATTTATATGTTAATGTTCCAGGCAAAATTCCAGGCGGGGTAAAAATTTTACAAACGGTTTATTTTCCCAACGGGAAACCATCTTTAATAATGTATGAAAAATAAAATAACCTATTTAATACTTGGACTGATCTTGTTTTTTGCCGCAGCGCTTCGTTTATATCAGATAGGCAACGTACCTGCTTCTCCAGATTGGGATGAGGTTGCTCTTGGATATAATGCGTATTCCATAATGCAAACAGGTAAAGATGAATACGGTAAATTTCTACCAGTTGTTCTTGAATCTTTTGATGATTATAAACCAGCTCTTTATGCATATCTTATAATCCCTTTCATATCCGTATTTGATTTAACAGTTCTGGCTGTGAGGTTGCCGGGAGTTATTTTTGGTATTCTAGCTGTTTTAGGAGTTTTTCTTCTTTCAAAAAGTCTATTTCAGAATGGAATAACGTATGGAAAATATAAGCTAGACGTTAACATTTTATCTTTACTTATTACATTTCTTTTTGCAATTTCGCCATGGCACATTCAATTTTCACGAGTTGCTTTTGAGGCACAAGTAGGTCTTTCAATTAATATATATGCAATACTATTTTTTGTAAAAGCTCTCAGAAATAAAATATTTCTTCCTTTCTCATTTTCGTTTGCGGCGATAAGTATATATGTATATCAGAGTGAAAAAGTTTACATTCCGCTATTATTCCTGCTTTTATTTGCAGTATTCCATAAGCAGTTTATTAGAATATCTAAAAAATGGATTATTTTTTCATTTGTACTTGCAGTCTTTATTATATTACCAATGCTTTTTTACATTTTGACTAACCCGAATTCACTAAATCGAGCAAAGGGTGTAAGTGTTTTTTCTGATACTACAAAATTACTTGCCCAAAACACAGAAAAGATAAATCGGGATCGAGATTCTGGCAATTACATTGGACTGCTTATTGATAATAGAAGAATAGAATATGGAAAAGCGTTTATCTCGGGTTATATATCCCATTTTGAACCCAATTGGTTGTTTTACAGGGGTGATTCCTTACGACATCAGCCGCCATACATGGGACTGCTTTACATATTTGAATTACCGTTTATTCTTATTGGCCTATATGTTCTCATTTTTTCAGGCATACAGAATAGAATTAAAATCTTTCTTATTGGATATATTTTAATTTCTCCAATTCCGGCATCTATTACCATAGATGTTCCACACGCGGTAAGAACTATTAATATGCTTCCGGCTCCGCAGATCCTTTCAGCAATAGGAATATTATATGTTTCATACTGTTTGCTTAGACTAAAACCTATCTTTAAATATCCGATATATTGTATTTTACTAGCTGCTTTTTCATTAAATGTTCTTTATTATCTAAATCAATACTTTATTCAAATGAATTATTATTACTCAAAGGCATGGCAATACGGTTGGAGTGAAGCAGTGGAATACACCCTAGCACATGAATCTGAATTTGAAAAAATTGTAATAACAAATGTTTCTCCACTTGATCAATCGTATATGTTTTATCTTTTCTACATGAAATATGACCCTAAGAAATATTTGGAGTCTGGAGGAACTAAAAGTGGAGGCTTTGCTGATAGTCATACTGCGTTTGAAAAATTTGAATTTAGACCTATTCATTGGGATCAGGATAAAAATTTAAAAAATACTCTTTTTGTTGGAAGATCAGAGGATCTTCCTGACAATCGCGGAATGGTTATAAATTATTTGAATGGTGAGCCTGCAATTGTATTTTCTGAAAAACATGAATAAATTTTTTAATAAACATTGGGTATTTTTTCTTTTCGTGGCGGTTTTACTTGGAGGACTTTATTTAAGAATTGGAGGTGTGCTTTCAAATTCTTTTGCATTTACGTATGACGTAGGTAGGGATATGCTTGAAGTACAAAAAATTGTACAATATTTTGACATTCCACTTATTGGTCAAACAACTGGACTTGGAGGTTTATATTATGGTCCTTGGTGGTATTACTTATTAACACCATCGTTTTTTCTTTCTGGAGGTGATCCTCAGATTGTTGCATTATTTATGGTGATGGTAGGGTTGGCGGCAGTTATGCTTGGTTACCTTTTGGGAAAAATTATTTCAGGGAGAGGACTTGCACTGCTTCTTGCTTCTTTTCTTAGCTTCTCTGTAGTAATGATTGGGTATTCGGTCCAGATTTGGAATCCAAATGTTGCACCATTTTTCCTTTTGCTCTTATTCATTTTTATTTTTAAAGAATCCAAGAGAAGGAAAATAAACGCCATGCGTAATATTATAATTGGCTTCATACTGGGTCTTCTTTTGGATGCAGAAATTGTATTTGGAGTGCTTCTGATAGGGGGAGTTATAGTATCTTACATAGTAATTGAAAGAAAAAGAGTCCTTTCATTTGATAAACTTTTTATATTTTTTGGTTTTTTAATCACTCTTCTTCCTCGTATTATTTTTGAGCTGAGACATGATTTTATTATGACAAAATCTTTATTTATGCAGAAGTCTGAAGAGCAGCAAATTTTTGATTTTTTAAATTTTTTTAACGTACTTCCTGACAGAGTCCATGTGTTTCTTATACAAATTGGAGAAACTTTTGGTTTAGGTTTTTATCACTCTGTTTTTTTTACTTCATTGATTTTATTTTTTCTCATTGTGTTTAGAAAAAAAATAAAAAAAACAGAAAAGAGGATTGTGTTAGTTAGCTTTATTATTATTGCAGTATTTCTAGTTGGAAGCTCATTGTTTGCCCGTGCTGTTTGGGGACATTATATTGTGGGACTTCCAGTTCTTTATATCATCATTGTTTCAGTAGCGCTTCTTGCGCTTATTAGAAGTTACAGAGTGGTAGGTATTATAACGACCATAGTGTTAATTTTTATTTGTTTAAGACCTGCTGATGTTGTAAACGCGATGAGAAATCCATACTGGGAGGGTAATGCAGCTGTCTATAGAAATCAAGTAGCAGTTATTGATTATGTGTATAAAATTGCAGCTGAAAAAAAATTTAATTACATTGTGTATACTCCCGCAGTGCATGATTATCCATATCAGTATTTGTTTTCTTGGTATGGAAAAAATAGATATGGTTATATTCCAGAAAAAAAAACAGAAAGCTTGTTTTTTGTAATAATTGAAGCTGATCCCGGATTTGAAGGAAGAATAAAAGATTGGTTAAAAATTCGTGAGGGAGATGGGAAGGTAGTATTGGATGAAACGGTAAAGGGTGGAATAGTTGTTCAGACAAGGATGCGCTAATCAAGACGTACTCTTTCAAGGATATATTTATCTAAATGAAAAGATGAAGTGAGCTTCTCGGTTTTTTGCCACTTCATTAAATCATCATAAATATTATTTGGATTTGCTTTAGTCCATTCTGGTTTTCTAATTTGTGAGTCTGAAAATTTTTCAAGTGAGATAATCTCCCAATAACTACCTTTATATAATGGTTTTTTCTCAGAACTAAAAGGAAGCGTGTTGAGTACTACGCCAATTTTGACTCCATTATCTTCTGTTTTATTGGCTTGCTTGAGATAACCTCCCAGCGAATAACTAATATCAGACGATAACCATCGGTAATCATATACTTGAAATTTTTTATCTGGATATCTTTCAGATAGCACATAAATTGCTTCTTTTATTTCCTTCTCGAGTGGATTTTTAGTGAATAGAAACTGCGATGCATTTTTCAAGTCAAATGCAAGTATGAGTAAAATAAAAAGAAGGACTCCAAATAAGAACCCCCTTTTTTTAATTGGATTTTTTAGCTCTTTTACCAAATCAATTAGAAATGAAAAGCACCATGCGCATAAAAGCAGAATCATTGGGGCAACATAGATCATGTACCCATCAAAACGTTCTCCACGATAATACCTTAAGACAATCAATAACGTACCAAAGATTATGGCAATACTAAGAATAACTCCAGGGAGTTTATGTTTTAGAAATCCATAGATGATGGCGAGTGGGGTTATGATCATTAAAATTCCACTCATTACTTTGTTTCCACCAACTACATTTGACCAATAATCGATTAAAAAACGGAAAATGAAGAGCTTCCAGCTATTAGGAACGTAAATTCTGTATTGAGCTATAAGCATATAATCTAGGACGTTTCTCATGTTTGCAAACTCCTGCATGCTATCCCAGTAAAGAAGAGGAAGTGATGGTATGAGAGCACCTATTATAAAAAGCATAGATGAAAGAATTTTTTTCCCCATTTTCATTTTAGGAATAAAGAAAAGAAACGGGAAAAATATGAAAAAGTTTAGAGCTTGATAGTGCATTGATAATGCCGTTCCCATGCTTATTCCCATGAGAAATGCGTACTTAATAGACCCTTTTTTCCATAAAAGCACAAAGAAAAGAACAAGAAGAGCTGATGTAATTGCGACAAGTGAGTGTTGTGAGAGCCCGGTGGATCTTGATACTAGCTGAGGTGCAAAGGCGGTAAAAAATCCCGTTATAATTGCAAGCTTTTTTCCTCCAGCAAAATAACCGGTTAAAAACATAACAAGAACAGTAAGCGTTCCAGCGATATTCATAAGAATCCAAGGGGTTCTAAATGATAAGGGCATAAGAAAAAGTGCGAGCATATTAAACCAAAAGTAGAGCGGTCCAAAAACGAACGGTCCAGCGGAAGAGAAAGATCCAATAAGGGGTACTTCTTCTCGTTCTAATGCCTCTTGGGCAATGAGCGCGTCTCTAGTAGAATCACTTCCCATTCCTGATCTTTCACTAATGTTATAGACACGAAGTGCAATGGTTAATGCGAGTAGTAGGAAAATTCCCAGAAGAAAGATGTGTTTATTTAGTGTTTTCAATAGATTCATTTACTGATCTTATTGATTATTTCAAATATAATATATACATGCAATAGTATGGTATACTTTGCATCTAAATTGTCATGAAAAATAAAATTACACATGAGCATGTGATTGAGCAGGTTCCTCCAGATTATTACCAAAAAGGTATAAGAACAAACTATCTGCAACGGATTTGGCATACAGGTAAACTTCAGGCTGTAATAAAAGAAATAGATTTTTATCCAAATAAAATCTTAGATGTAGGTTGCGCTTCTGGTTGGTTTTTATCTCAACTCATGAAAAAATACCCAAAATCAAAATGTTTCGGAATTGATATTTACACTAACAGCATTGAATATGGAAAAAAGCATTATAAGAAGATCAAATTTGATGTTGCAGATGCCCATAGGATTCCCTATTCTGCAAAGAGTTTTGATTTAATTATTTGCACAGAAGTTTTAGAGCACGTAGATGATCCAGGTAAGGTATTGCTTGAGATAAGGCGTCTATTAACAAAAAAAGGGAAAGCAGTCATAGAATTAGATTCAGGCAGTATTTTATTTTCAGCTGTTTGGTATTTATGGAGATTTACCAAGGGAAGAGTGTGGAATCATTCTCATCTGCATTCTTTTACTACAAAAAAATTGAGAAGACTAATTACAAAAAGTGGAATGAAAATTATTTCTGAAAAAAAATGCAACCTCGGCATGGCTATGGTTTTTTCTGTTCAGAAGAGATAATATGAAAATATGCCCACTCGGAAAATAACCTTATTTATTTTTACCCTCATTTTGTTTTTAACTATTTTTTTTCGTTTCTATATTCTCTTCTCAGTCCCATCCCATCCGACGCTTGACGAGGTATCTATTGGTTATAATGCGTTCTCAATTTTACAAACCGGCAAAGATGAATTTGGCAATAGATTCCCGATTCTTTTAAGAGCATATGATGATTATCGTCCAGCTCTCTATGTGTATTTAGTAATACCCTTTGTTAGCTTAACTGGACTTTCTGTTGAGTCTGTAAGACTTTCTTCGGTTATCTTGTCAGTTCTTTCAGTTATATCTATATACTTTCTCGTAAAAGAATTTTTACCTAAAAATCTCAAAAGCAGAAATATTGGAGCATTGTTTGTAGTTTTTTTATGTGCTGTTTCACCATGGAGTATATACATTTCCAGGTTGGGTCATGAAGCGAATGCAGGTGTTGCATTTTTTATATTTGGATTATTATTTTTTATGCGCTTTGTTCAGGGATCCAAGTTTTTAAAATACAAAAATTTTCAATTGCCTCTTTCAAGTATTTTTTTTGCACTTTCGTTTTCAAGTTATCAAAGCGAAAAAATATTTATTCCTCTTTTTGTCTTCCTTCTTTATATTCTTTATCGTAAATTACTTATGAAAGAAAAAAAAGTATTTTTCCTAAGTCTTTTATTGGGTATTTTTATTTCGCTACCTGTATTCGCATCTTCGCTTGCTCCTGATGCTCTTATACGTTTTTCGGGAACAAATGTTTTTACAAGTGAACACCCTGTTTTAAATGAAAGCACTCGAAGAATTCAGCTTAATAACGGAAGAGAAGATGTATTTCAAAAAATATTTGACAATCGCAGGGTTGGGGTTGTGCTTGTTTTTATGCAAGGGTTATTATCCCACTTTAACCCTGTATGGCTTTTAGCAAATGTGGGTGGTGAGAATTTCAAGGCTCCTGATTTTGGGTTGCTCAGCTTTCCCGAGGCGGTACTTATTTTCTTTGGGTTTATCTACTTGATAAAAACAAATGCAGTATCTGGCAAAATTAAGATTGTATTTTTAGGATGGTTATTATTTTCAATTCTACCCGCAGCTATAACTACAGATTACCCTCATGCCATGAGGTCTATGACGGTTCTTTTTCTTCCACAAATAATTGCAGGGTTTGGTCTACTATTTTTACTTCAGCAGGTTAAAAATCGTAACCTTTTACTCTCATGTGTTATTTTTATTTTTGGCGTTAATACTCTTTGGTTCTTTCACTCTTATTTTAAAAATTTTAAAATTGAGCAGTCCTATAGATTTCAACATGGCGTGAAAGACGCACTACTTTATGCAAGATCACATGAAGATAAATTTGATCAAATAGTAATTTCAAACAAAGGAGTTTTAAGGGCAAGCTATATGTATTATCTGTTTTTTAATAAGATTGATGCAAAGTATTATCAATTATCCGGTCAGAATGAAAATGGTAGGTTTGATACAGATAGAAAGTTAGGAAAGTATTTTTTTACTGATCCCTCTCAAACAGAAATTAAAGGTAGTCCATTATTTATCATACCAGCTGGTTCGCAGCCAAAAGATAACTTTAAAATATTAGAGGATATAAAATATTTGGATGGTGAAAGTTCGATCTGGGTCGCAGTACGTTAGTAAAATGAGTATAATAATAGTATGCAGAAATTATCGATTGCGCTTGCGACGCATAATGAGGAGCAGAATATTGGTAGATGTATAAACTCTGTTGTTGGGCTTGCTTCAGAAGTGATAATTGTAGACGGAGAATCTACTGACAAGACAGTAAGTATCGCAACTTCTCTGAACGCAGAAGTTATTCAAAGATCTAATCAGGCAAACTTCCATATTAACAAGCAAATTGCGATAGATCACTGCAAATATGAATGGATTCTTCAATTAGACGCAGATGAAGTAGTAAGCCAGGAGCTAAAAAAGGAAATTCTTCAACTTCTAAAAGAAGATACGCTTATAGGGAATAACTCAGTAAAAAGTACTTTTAATGGTTATTTTATTCCTCGTAAGAATTGGTTTTTGGGAAGGTTCTTAATGAAAGGTGGTCAGTACCCTGACTACACATTAAGACTTTACAGGAACGGAAAGGGAAAATTACCCCAGAAGGATGTGCATGAGCAGGCAGAAGTTGAAGGTGAGGTTGGATATATGAGTTGCGCATTGTTACATTATCCGTATAAAAATTTTCATGCGTATCTTGAGAAATGGAACAGGTATAATAATTTTGAAGCAGGACTCATGAAGGAAAGGTTCAAAAAACTCTCAATCTTTAGAAAGGTATTTCTTTTTATTGATTTCATGATCCTAAAACCAATTTTATGGTTTTTATCAACATATATCAGGCATAAAGGTTTTATAGATTTATGGCCGGGATTTATTTTTTCGCTTTTTTCTTCACTCAGATTTCCTGTATCATATATGTTATATTTTAAAAAAATGTAGTTATGAAAGTAATAGTTACTGGTGGTGGGGGATATATTGGGAGCTTCATGGTAAAAGCGTTGTGTGATCGTGGGGAAGAGGTGTTCGTAATTGATAATTTTCAGAGAGGATATAAAGATGCAGTTGACTCCAGGGCGCAGATTTTTCAAGGTGATTTACTTGATAAAAATTTTGTTGAGAGTACGCTTACCAAGGTTTCTCCTGAGTCTATAGTTCATTTTGCGGGTTTAATTTCTGTTGGAGAATCAATGAAGTTTCCAGGCTTGTATCTAGAGTCAAATATAATGGGGGCGCTAAATCTTATTGAGTATATAAAAAGCAAGAATGTTAAATTTATATTTTCTTCAACTGCCGCTGTTTATGGGAACCCCACAAAGATTCCAATCCCTGAGGATCATTTAAAAAACCCTACAAGTCCATACGGTGTAAGTAAATTAATGGTGGAGGATATTCTAAAATGGTACAGTCAACTTTTTGGGCTTTCAGTAACCGTGCTTAGGTATTTTAATGCATCTGGTGCTGCCCTAGATGGGTCTATGGGTGAAAGACATAATCCAGAAACTCATATTATCCCTAATGCTATACGCTCTCTGCTTTTTGGGAAGCAATTTTCTCTTTTTGGGGTCGACTACGCAACTGCTGACGGCACCTGCGTTAGAGATTATATACATGTATTAGATTTAGTTGAGGCTCATCTTCTTGCGTTAGATAAAATGAAACCATCAAAGATGTCTATTTATAATGTTGGAACTGGAAAAGGATTTTCAAATAAACAGGTAGTACAAACGGTAGAAGATGTAAGTGGTAAAATGATGGAAGTTGTTACTCGGGAAAGAAGATCTGGTGATCCCGATGAATTGGTCGCTGACCCTGCATTAATTAAATCTGAATTAGGTTTTGAACCCCAACACTCTGACATCCAAACAATAGTCTCCTCTGCATTTAAGTGGCATCAGAAAGAGTTTCACAAATAATGAAAATACTTCTTTTAGTTTTTATTTCATTTATTTTTATAGCAATAACCACACGGAATGTGTATGCTTTGTCATCATATGTACTTCCATATCCTGGAATTATGCCCGGAAGTAAATTATATATAGTTTCTGATTTTTTTGATGAAGCTAGAGGGATTTTTGCGTTTGGTGATTTTGCTTCTTTTTCCTACAATCTTTCTCAAGCAGATAAATATATAGTAGAAGCAAAGACGTTATTTGAATATAAACAATACCTACTTGCAAGTGAGTCACTTGAAAAATCTAACGCTTATGTAAGCAAGGCAAAAAAATCACTTATTTTAGCAAAAAAGCACAACAAGCCAGTTTTGGAAAAGACAAAAGTATTTCAAGATGCCTTAGGAAAACACAGAGAAGTTTTAAATACTCTTCTTGAGATTCTTCCTGCTGATTTTGTATGGGAAGACGAGAAAAAAGCTCCTGTAAGGCTTTCTATAAGGGATGTTATATTAAAAGCAATCTCACAAAGAAATTCTCTATGACAAGAATTATACCCTTCCTATATGTATTTTTTCTTTTTGTTTTGTCTCTATTTACTTACTTGTTTATAGATCCAGGATTTTTTAACTTAAAATTTTTATATACAGGATATGCGCTATCAAATAGACTTCAAGTTTCTTTGCTGTACGTCTTTTTAATAACGATATTTTTTGTTTTTTATGGATACTTTCTACACCAAATTTATAAAAAAAAGGTAACTTTGCATAAAGCAATGATTATCATTGGAGTTTCAGTTCTGGTTTTAATTTTTACTTATCCGTCAATTCTTTCCTTTGATATTTTTAATTATATGACAACGGCGAAATTGACATACTTTTATGGAGAAAATCCATATATGGTCATGCCAGTTGAGTTTACCCAAGAGCCATTTCTTTCATACACAAGAGCAGCAAATAAATATGCTCTGTATGGTCCTTCATGGATCCTGCTTTCGTCAATTCCTTTTTTAGTATCATTTGGAAATGTTCTTGCGCAAATGTATTTGTTTAAAATGTTCGTAGGTGTATTGTATCTTTTAACTATTTTTGTTTTTTATAAATTAGCAAGAAATATTTTCCTAACAATGGTTTTTGCATTAAATCCTTTGATTCTTTTAGAAACACTTATGAGTGGTCACAATGATATTGCTATGATTTTCTTCATTCTCTTTGCTTACTTTTTATTAAAAAAGAAAAGATATGTGTTAACCGTTGTTTGTATTCTTTTATCGGTTTTTGTTAAATACGCTACATCTTTTTTGGTACCAGTTTTTGCTTATATGTTCTTTATGAATTATAAAAATGAACATATTGATTGGCAAAAAGTTTGGACATATTCTAGTATTTTAATCTTTACGGTTTTTCTTTTGTCTCCAATTCGTGAAGAACTATACCCCTGGTATTTTATTTGGGTTTTTCCATTTGTGTTACTTATGAAAAATAGATTGCTTATCTCACTTGCAGTTTCATTTACCTTTGGGCTTTCTTTTTATTATGTACCTTATATGTATACTGGTCAGTATTTGCTTATCAGTAAATATGTGATAGTTTTTACTACAACTGGAATAGCATTTATAGGTTGGAAAATAGTAGAAAAATTATACTTCAAGTCACATGGGTAAAATATTTACAAAATATATAATCTATGTTTTAATTTTTTGTTTTTCGGTTCCAGCCGTTTTTTCCTTATTCTCATCAGGACTTCCCCCAACTCATGATGGCGAATACCATGTAGTAAGATTTTATGAATTTGATAAAGTCTTAAGAAGCGGGATTTTATATCCTGTTTGGGCGCCAGATTTAAATTATACATATGGTTCTCCACTATTCCTGTATGTATATCCTTTTCCAAATTATATTTCATCAATACTTCATTTTTTAGGTTTTGACTTCATTAATACTTTTAAGCTTAATTTAATCATAGCTTCGATACTTGGTGCTTTTTCTATGTATATGTATGGAAATTATAAATTTGGAAAGTGGGGCGGTTTAATTTCTGCCTTAGCTTATACTTATGCACCATATCATTTGCTAGATATATACGTGCGAGGATCCGTAGGTGAGGTATGGGCTCTAGCATTTTTTCCAGCATATTTATTTTTTTTTGACAGAGGAGTTGATAAAAAAAACATAAAAGATTCAGTTTATGCTGGTATTGTCTTTTCAATTATTATTTTTTCTCACAATATTTTATCTGTGATGTTTTTAGGATTTTTATGTTTTTATTCTGTTTTTCAAATAAGCATAAAAAGACATGTAAGCAAATATATCCAATTTATTCTGACCCCAATTATTTTAGGAATTGGATTATCTTCTGTTTTTATTTTACCTGCACTTTTAAAACAGGAATACGTAACTGGTCTTAAAGTTTTTACAGTATTTGATCATTTTCCTGAAGTGTACCAATTATTAATTCCTTCCTGGGGATCCGGGTATTCTGGTATATCAACTGGAACGCAAATGTCATTTCAGATAGGAGTTGTAAATATTTTAATTTTTTTTCTCGTTGTAATTGCTCTTTTTAGAAGAAAAGCTTCGATAACGTATGGAAAATACATATCCTTTTTCCTTTTCATGTTTTTGTTTTTCATTTTCCTAGTAACCCCATATTCAAAGATTATCTGGGAACAATTCACTTTTATCCAAATGTTTCAGTTTCCTTGGAGATTTCTTAGTCTAGTTATATTTTGCGTGAGTATATTAGCAGGTAGTATCAGTATGCTTTACAAATCGAAAATTTTATATGTTGGTCTTATTTTTTTAATTGTTTTTACAACAATTGGATATGCTAAAGCACCATTTTTTCATCTCAGAAGTGATGATTATTACATAAAAAATGAAAACTTTATTTACGGTACTAATAGCATAGGTAATGTTTTTCAAACAAAATGGCTTCCTCAAGCAGAGCACCTTCCAGAATCTCAAGGAACCCTTTTATCAGTGAGTAAAAAAGTTTCTCCGGTTGTTAAGTTGCCAAATAGGCAAGTGTATAACTTGAAGCTTGAAAGCGCTGATAGTTTACTTTTAAATACTGCATTTTTTCCAGGATGGTATGCCAAGGTGGATAATCAAAGTGTAGAGATTATTAATGCTAAGGGTTTAATGATGATACATTTAAATCCTGGAGCGCATTCTGTTGAATTTGAATTCAAAGATACACCCATTGAGGTTTTGGCTAAAAGTATTTCAATCTTAACCTTTGTGATTGCGATTCTAATCTTGTTTAGAAAGTCTGATACAATAAAATCATGAGAATAGCAATTGACCATTCACCACTTGTTTCAACACATAAACTCTCTCATAAAATACGTGGGACTGGATTTTATACAAAGAATCTTATTTTAGCACTTGAAAAATACCATCCAGAGCATAAATATGTGCTTTACACCCAAGGAGAAAAACTAAAAAATATAGACATTTATCATTTTCCTTACTTTGATCCATTTTTTTTAACGCTTCCATTCTTAAAGCCCGGAAAAACCATTATCACAATTCATGATTTAACCCCACTAGTATTTCCTGAGCTGTTTCCATCTGGGATTAAGGGAGATATAAAATTTATGATTCAAAAGTTTCTTGCAAAAAAAGCGGATGCTATTATTACAGATTCAATGTGTTCAAAATTTGATATTGAAAAGATTCTCCAGATTAATCCTGATCGAGTTTTTTCTGTGTTACTTGCAGCAGGGGATAATTTTAAGAAGAAAGTTATTTCGGAGGAAAAACGAAAAGAGTTGATTGCCAAATTTAAAATACCTGAGAAATTTGCATTATATGTTGGTGATGCTACTCCTAATAAAAATTTAAAACGACTTATTGATGCATGCGTAATCTCTCAAACACCTTTAGTGATCGTTGGTGGTGCTGTAGTTAATAAAGACATTAATAAAGCTCATGCATGGAATAAGGATATCGTTTATGTTCAGGAGGCGTCAAAAACTTCTGGACAGGTATTTCTTTTAGGTTTTGTGTCTGATGATGAGCTTGTTGATTTGTATAACATAGCGGATATATTTATCATGCCATCTTTATATGAGGGGTTTGGTCTGCCAGTTTTAGAGGCTGCAGCATGTGGAACACCAATCGTTACAAGTAGAGGTGGTAGTATTCCTGAAGTGATAGGAGATGCAGCTATTTTTTTTGATCCAAATAATATTACTGATATGTCTGAGAAAATACAATTTCTATTCAACAATGAAAGCGAAAAGAAAAAATACTCAAAATTAGCCATTGAACAGTCAGAAAAGTTTTCTTGGAAAAAAACTGCAGATGAAACGGTGAAGGTGTATGAGAAAATTTTATAAAAATCATAAAACAATACTTACGGTTTTATTCATCATTTTTCTTTGGAGGATTTATCTATTCATTATACAATCCGTTGCATTTCTCTATCCTGCCAGAATTGGATATTTAGGATTTGTTCCAGAGGGGAATTTTGATGGAATTTTTTACGTAAACATATCGCAGTATTGGTATCGTGGTCTTGATCAGGCATTTTTCCCATTATATCCAATTTTTCTGAAAGTAGTTACGTTGTCTTCTTCTGTACAGCCTGCAGTCTCCGGAATAATTGTAAGCACATTCTCATTAATAATGCTTCTTTATACCTTTAAGAAGCTAATGGATCTTGATGGGTTAAAAAAATACGGCACTTGGGCAATCTTATTTTTACTTTTGTTTCCTACTTCATTTTTTCTACAAGCTGTTTATACAGAGAGCTTATTTCTTTTGTTAGTGCTGCTTTCATTTTATTTTGGAAGAAAAGGTCAACTTAAGCTTGCTACTTTTTTTGCAATTTTTGCAACCGCTACGAGAATTGTTGGAATTTTTCTTCTCCCGGCATTGCTTTTGGAAGTATACATTCAGATGAAAGACCAAAAAAAGAAAGTAACCATATATAAATTATTAAGAAAAAGTTGGATTGTTTTGCTTACCCCCCTTGGACTTTTAAGCTATATGATCTTCTTGTGGTATAAATATGCAGACCCGTTGTTATTTGTTCATATTCAGCCTGCTTTTGGTGCGGGAAGAAGTGGCGGTGATTTGATTTTACTTCCACAGGTATTATATAGATACACAAAAATCTTACTAAGTGTTTCGTATTCGAGTCAAACTTTTTTTGTTTCTGTTTTTGAATTAACAACGTTTCTAGTAGTTTCTCTTTTGCTTTTTTTAGGATATAAAAAAGGTGTAAGAAAAAGTTATATTTTATTTTCAATTTTTGTATTATATTTTCCTACGCTATCTGGTACACTGTCATCTATTCCAAGATATGCAATCATGTCTTTTGCAATATTTATTTTTCTTTCAACGTTACAAAACAAAACGATTAAAGTTTCTATACTTATTATTGGATTAATTTTGCAATCAATTTTAGCAATGCTCTTTCTAAGAGGATATTTTATCGCATAAGATGAAACAATATATTCGTACTATAAAAAACCACCCGCTCATATCAGGTAGTTCTATTATTTTTATGAGTTCCTTTTTTATAAATGGGTTTAACTATGTATTTAATTTAGTTATGGGAAGACTGCTCTCAGTTTCTGAATATGGACTCTTAGTTTCACTAGTTTCAATTATCTCCATAGTTTCAATTCTTCAAACTTCACTTACCATGTTATTTGCGAAACTTTCAGCGAAGTACCACGCAGTAAGAGATGATGAATTGAAGGGAGCACTTTTGTTAAATGGATTTAAGATAACTTTTTTATTAGGATTAATTTTATTTTTTATCCTTCTTATATTTTACTTTCCAATTTCTCATTTTCTTCACGTAAATAACTTTATGTTAATGCTTATAGTTTTTCTTTCAGTTTTCATAACGATTCTCTACGCTCTGCCTATTGGAATTTTGCAGGGAGAATTAAGGTTTATGGAAATATCCTTTTTGAATGTTCTTGGGATTATTTGCAAAATTGGATTTGGAATAGGGCTTGTTTTTTTAGGGTTTGGTATATATGGTGCGTTTTTTGGTGTACTTCTTGCATTT
>CAZQSX010000006.1:0-5208 GCA_964596415.1 uncultured Gammaproteobacteria bacterium | reverse complement strand
GCGATTCCTTATTTCTTTTCTTTTTTCTTAAACAAAAATATCAAGTTATCAAAAAAATCTAAAGCTCATCTTAATTTTTATAAAGAGTTTAAGAAAATTTCAGCGCCCTTTCTTCTTGCATCTATAGGGGTTATATTTCTTCAAAGTTCAGATGTGATATTTGCAAGACATTTTTTGCCAGCAGTTGAAGCAGGTCAATTTGCAGCATTATCTCTTATGGGTAAGGCTATTTTTTATGTTACATCTCCAATATACTTTGTATTTTTTCCAGTTATTGCTCAGAAAAAAGAGTTAAAGCAAAGCACAAAAGGAACACTATTTCTTGCTTTGGGAATTATCTTAATGGGTAATCTATTTTTAACATTGATATATTTATTTTTTCCAAACACAATTCTCTCAATTTTCTTTCCTCAGCAATCATATAACGCTCTTTCTGCGTATTTAGGTATATATGCAATATATATATTAATATTTTCCCTTGCGTTTTTATTACAGAATTACTTATTATCAATTGGAAAGGTTGATATCTATAAGTCAAGCCTTTTAGTTGTAGGTATTTTTGTAACATTAATTTTATTTTTTCATGCCTCAATGGGGCAGATAATATGGAATTTAATTTTCTCCTCCTTTTTACTTTTAATTTTTCTTCTTGTATACTACATCAAGCATGAACGATCCTAAACTTCTTTCATTGGTTGTCCCTACATATAAACAGGGAAGAACAATAGAGAAAAATATATTATCACTTGAAAAATCCTTAAATGAGGTAGGGTTTGATTATGAAATTATTGTTGTAGTAGATGGTATCGTAGACGATTCTGTTAAAAAACTTAATAGAATTAAGTCTAAAAAGATTAAAATTCTATCATATGACCAAAATATAGGAAAAGGATATGCGGTAAGGTATGGCATGTTGCAGGCAAAAGGAGATGTAATTGGATTTATAGATGGGGGGGTTGACATAAATCCAACAGGGATTGAGATGTTGCTAAATCATATGATGTGGTATGATGCTGATATCATTGTTGGTAGCAAGCTCCATCCTGTTTCTAAAGTAAAATACCCATTTTATAGAAAAGTTCTTTCGTGGGGATATAGGACTATGACTCGTATGATGTTTGGGTTTAAAGTGAGAGATACTCAGGTTGGACTGAAGTTATTTAAGAGAAAAGTAGTAAGGCAGGTTTTCCCTAGATTGCTCGTTAAACAGTTTGCGTTTGATGTTGAGATTCTTGCAGTTTCATATAGTTTGGGATATAAAAAAATCTATGAAGCTCCAATAGTACTAAATTTTAGAGGTGCAAGCTCAATTAATGCTGGAACTTTTTGGAAGATTATTTCTCATATGCTTTGGGATACGCTTGCTGTTTTTTATAGAATACAAATCCTACATTACTATACAAACGATATAAAATTTTACAAAAGGAATCATTGATCTGCATGCCCCCTTTTGTTATATTGTGATGAGTATTTTAAGAATTGAAGTTATTTAAAATGAGAATTTTGATTTTAAACTGGCGTGATATTAAAAATGAGTGGGCTGGGGGAAGCGAAGTCTATATTTTTGAACTTGCAAAAAGATGGGCAAAAATGGGAAATGAAGTCACACTTTTTTGCGGACAAGACATTCATGGTGATTTGCCTGAAGAAGAAATAATAAACGGGATTAGAGTAGTAAGAAAAGGAGGACGTTTTTCCCTCTACGTGTGGGCTTGTTGGTACTACTTAAAACGTTTCAGAAAAGAGTGCGATGTGATAGTAGATGTTCAGAACGGTATTCCATTTTTTTCCCTACTTTATAGTAGAAAGCCAAAGATCGCTATTGTTTATCATGTTCATGGAAAACAATTCTTCATTGAACTTCCTTTTCCCATAAACATTGTAGGTTACTTAACGGAAAGATTATTTTTCCCTTTATTTTACGGTCGTACAAAAATAATGGCGATATCTCAAACTACACGGCATGATTTGGTCAATCTGGGATTTAAAAAGAAGAATATAGAGATTGTTTACTGTGGGATTGATAATAATATTTCAAGTAAGAGAGCGAAAAAATTTACAGCACCGACCATTCTTTATTTAGGTAGAATAAAAAAATATAAACGTGTAGATATGCTCGTGCGATTAATGCCTCAGATAATTCAGAAAGTTCCAAGTGCGCATTTGTTAATTGCCGGTTGGGGAACAGAGGGAAATTCTGTGATGGATATATCTATGAGAAGCAGTATAAAAAAAAGAGTAAAAATAATTGGTCCAGTGACTGAGAAAGAAAAAAGCTACCTACTTTCTCGCTCATGGGTTTTTGTTAATCCCTCCATTGGTGAAGGTTGGGGAATTTCCATTATTGAGGCGAATTTGCATAGTACTCCTGCAATTGCTTTTAATGTTGCTGGTCTTTCAGAATCTATAAAAAACGGGGAGACGGGAATTCTTGTAGAAACTGAAGCGGAGCTCGTAGAAAATATATGCCGAATATTGGAGAATAAGAAATTACGTGAAAAGTTAAGTGCTAACTCTTTAGTGTGGGCAAAGAAATTTGATTGGGATAAGGCTGCAAACGAGTCATACAAAATACTAAAAAAAGTGACCAAATAATGTATGTTTATAAAAAGATATTCTATTTTTGTATTCTTAGGAATTATTCTTCTAGGTTTTTTACTGCGCTTCCATAATCTTCATACATGGCCAAGAGTTGGTGCAACATTTGATGAGTATGCATGGACATGGCAAGGGATGAATCTTCTTCAAACAGGAATTCCTAAGTCATGGTCGCCGCATCCGCAATATGAGAATGCCAATTCTATTATTTACCAAAAAACTCATTTTAGAATAGTCCAACCGTTCCTTGAGCACCCTCCAGTATTTGGATTAGTTGCGGGAAGTTTCGCAATTCTAAATGGTGTAAGCGATATGTATGATGTTAGTATAGTAAAAATAAGACCCCTCGCATTAATCCTTGGAGTAATTAGTATATTCTTAATATTCCTGCTAACAAAAGAGCTTTACAGTATAAGGATTGGACTTCTTTCGGCCCTTTTATATGCCACTATTCCAACAATTGTTATCGGTTCAAGAATTGTTCAAAATGAGAATTTTTTTATTCCCGTTTGGCTTTGTGTGCTATATTTAACAGCTAAATATATAAAAGGTAAAAGAAAAATATTTAGAAATCTGGTAATCATTCTTTGCTCACTGCTTGTTCTTGCAAAAATACCTTGGATAGCTGCGGGTATTTCTATATTTGGAATATTCATATTCTATAAAAAATACAAAGACGCATTACTTATTTTATTTGGTGTTATATTTGCTTTGTTTCTCTTTACAGCTTATGGATACTACTATGATTGGGATTTATTTGTCAATCTTTGGAAACTGCAAGCGAACAGATACGACATTGCGTTTAATTCTATTTATGCCTTATTTCAAAAACCTTTTCTTGTTGACCGTTATTATACAGATGGGTGGATTTATTTTGGCTGGTTTGCATTTATACTGCTTCTTGCAAAGGACTTGAGAAAGTATATATTTATTGTCACCCCGCTTTTTGCATATTTTCTCATTTATTTAGCAGGTATTCCTGATGAAGCAGGTCATGGATGGTACAGATATCCGTTTTATCCTTTTTTAATCATTTCCATAGCTCTATTTATAAAAGAGTATTTTGTTAAAAACTTTGCGCTCTCATTTATCTTTTTAGTTTTTATTGGGACAAGTCTTTTTCAGCTCACATGGGAAGTTATGTTTGGGTTTTCATATGCTATTTTTAGACTCATGATTATAAGCTGGGGACTAGTGCTTATCCCATTGTATTTTAATAATTCAAAAACAGTAAAGATGGCGAGACTGGTTGGTTATTCATGGTTACTAATTTATTTTTTGATAAATATTTGGGCTATAATGACGTATAATGAGCAATAATATGTACGGAAGAGAATATTCAAATAATCCAGCAATACTTCTTGAGTCTTTTACAGAGATGAATAAGTCTTACAAAAAAGTGAAAAGATTTAAAGGTGGTCTGTTACATTTTTTTGAATCTTTGTATATTAAAATATTTGGAATTCCAGAAATAGGATTTCAAATAAGAAGCATGTACTTTCATGATTCAATAAAAAAAATAAAAAGAAAAAAAATACGTACCGTGTTGGATGCTGGAAGCGGAATAGGATTTTATACACTAAAGCTTGCTAAAACATATCCCAAGGCGAAAATTACAGGAGGAGAAATAGATAAAAACAAGCTTGAATTTGCTAGAAAGTTTATTAAGGGTTTACATATAAATAATGTAGATTACACATTTTTTGACATAACTAGACTTTCTCAAAAAAAAGATGCGTATGATTTAATTGTGAATATTGACGTTTTAGAGCATATTGAAAACTACAAGAAAGTATTAGCAAATTTTAGACTAATGTTGTCGAAAGGAGGATATTTGTATATACATACTCCTCAGCCCGATCAAAAGAGAATATTTAATACACTCAAAAAATGGCATCATGAAGATCACGTGCATGAAGGATATACTCCAGAAGATCTTGAAGAAGAATTAAAAAATCTAAACTTTAAAATTATATCTATGAAGCAGACTTTTGGATTTTTTGGAAAGGTAGGATGGGAGCTTAATCACCTTTCATTTAGGAAGGGATTTCTGATTGCTGGATTTGTGTATCCACTGTTGTTTTTACTCGCAAGTCTTGATGTGTTACTACCTAATAAAAACGGTTTAGGCACTGCAATTCTTGCACAAAAAAAATGAAAATTCCACTTGTATCTATTGTTATTCCAACTGTTAATTCCGGTTTATTTTTAGAGAATACTTTTAAGAGTATAAAGAGTCAAACATACAAAAACGTTGAAACGATTGTTGTAGACGGACAATCAAGAGATAACACTCTTATTCTTGCTAAGAGATACAAAGCAATAGTTTTCCAGCTCAAAACAAATCTTCCAAAAGGAACTTTTGACGCGCCATATAGAAGGAATTACGGGGTTAAAAAATCAAAAGGTGAGTATGTATATTATGTAGATGCAGACATGGAACTTTCTCCAACGTTGATCGAAGAAGCAGTAAGATTGTGTCAAGAGAAGTATGACGCTTTAATTTTACCAGAGGATTCGTTTGGCGAAGGAGCTTGGGCGAATGCAAAAAACTTAGAAAGAAGATGTTATTGGGGAGACAATTTAATAGAGTCACCTAGGTTTTTCAAA
>CAZQSX010000005.1:0-42658 GCA_964596415.1 uncultured Gammaproteobacteria bacterium | reverse complement strand
GTCTCAGTGAAATAGAGCGCAACATTATGAGATCCTTGAGGAAGAGAAAGCTGAATGAGACCAGAGGCATTTTGATAATCAATCGGTACCAAAGAACCTCCCACATGTGCTTTCCAACCCGGATAATAAATAGTATTAACTGTTATTACACCAGGACTCTTCATTTCCGCGTTGAAAGATATTTTTTTTGAGTCATAATAAATGTTTGTTGCATAACTTGAACCACTTGCCACAATCTTCTGCTGAAATCTTTCTGTAGGTAACTTACGCACCCATAGAGGCATTAGTTCTTGCGAAGAAGTGGTTGTTGCCTCATTTGTAATGTAATATTCATCAGTATTATTTATAAAACTATTAGGCTTCGCATTTTGATATGTCAATACAACGGCAGCAACACAAAGAACAATCCCCATAATCATTCCTTTTTTAATATACACTACCGCTCCGGAAACAAAAGACATTAAGAAACCAATTGGCAACAAAAGGGTCCAGGGGTAGTTGATTTCAGAAAATAACGGAATCTTCCACACAAAAGACATGACTGGAAACATCATAAGTATAAAAACACAAATAAGAACTGCGAAGGATAACACGAGAACCTTTTCAAATGAGTATTTTCTACGAATAATAGAAAGTGAAAAAAATGAACCTATTATCTGTGGCAAACCTAATTGATATGTGAACGGATCTCTATCCGTTGGCGTTCCATAATGAAATGGGGAAAACAATAACTTTTGGATACTAACAAAGTATAGGTTACGATCTGCTATTGGGACAGTTGAAAGTTTAATGTTTTTTTTCTCCAAAAGCGCTGGAATGGTAAAAAAAGCTGAAAGTAAAATCCCCCAAAGCACAGAACCTAGTATGTACAATGCCTCTTTATGTTTATGAGCTATAAGCAATGCTATTACAAAAAAAAGTACAATGACACCAAGATATACCGTCATAATATTATGCGAAACTATAAAAAGCGCTGAAAGAAAAGAAGATGAGAGAACAAAAAACATTTTTTTCCTACTAACCGCTACATAATATAAACATACAAAAATAAAAGGAAACAATGCAAAGGCAACCGCCTCACCAATATTGCCTCGAACATACAAATCTACCATTCTGTAAGGAAGATATAAATACAATATGGCAGAAATAAACCCTGCAATTTTTTTCTTAAATACAGAAAATGAAAATATATACATACCCAAAAATGAAAGAGGAACAGTAAGGGCAAAAAGTATTTTAACTGATTCAATAAAACTAAATCCAACTCCATGAATAATGGTAGTTATGTAATAAGGACCTGGATATGCAAAGTTAAACAACGGGTATCCATATCCGAAATTAAGAGCCTGGGAAAATCTTGGGGGGAATTGTAAGTCCCGTATTTCCCGAAACATCTCTGCCGCCCTAACTACTGCCCACTGTCCATCATGAGTAGGAAAATATCCAGATTTAAAAAATGGAATAATAATAGGTAGTGAAAATACTATACTTAATAAAAAAATAAAAAGAAAATGTTGTACCTTTTCTGACATTTAATTTGTTTGCGAAATTCTATAGGCAGTTGAACCATCGGGAAACTCAATTTCCAGTAATACGTTAGCATTCATTGGTACTTCCTCTGGGGTACCAATAAGCAGAGTGTTTTTTAATTTACTATCTTCACCATAATTAATATTTTTAAACTCAACGTTACCTATCTTCCTTTCAAACCGAGGCATAATTCCATTGCCTGTAAAATTCCATACCCTTTGATACCAAGCTGGATCAATCCTATTGTGATACAAATAAAACGCGTATGGCTGATCATATTTATATGTCATAATAATCTTGTTATATTTTTCCTTATTACGGTGCGCATATTCAACAGCTTCTTTTGCTCCAGATTGCCAAAAATAACCATATTCACGAGGTGTATGTACATAGTATTGATTGAAATAATATAAAAGATTAAAAGAAAAAATACCTATTAAAACTACAAATAAGCCAAACGCTAATCTTTTATGCTTCATTTTAAATAGGTAATGAAGTAACATGATTAAACCTACCGCTGCTGTAATATCTAAAATTGGAGCCATGACAATCGCTCGTACTGGATGCGGCGCACCGGATGAAATAGCAGAAGCAAGTGGCGCTAAGGCTAAAAGCAACAAAAGAACTCCAATTCTTTTTGAAAAGTTCTGGGCTAAAAAGTAAAATCCTAAAATTATGAAAGGAAAAGAAAAAAGATATAACATCCCAAAATCTACTGCATGATGCTGAACACCCCCATCTCCGTGAAGAAATAGAAAATCAGGATCATAATGCTTCAAGTAACCAGCAGTAACTGCAAGTGCGTAAACAAATCTTCTGTTTTCAAAAACATATCCAAGCGGATTTCCAATTTTTTTATCATATTCTAATCGAGTAATTGATTTTTGAAGCTCTGGGGTATCTCCAAAAATTGTTACCATAGACAATCTACTTCCTGTTCCAGAGTTTGAAAACAAAAATGATGAATATATTGGAAGTGAGATAAGAATAAGAATAAGAAGTGATGTTAAAACAATTAATTTGTTTTTCCATAGATTTTTGAAATATAAAACACCAAATCCAAAAAGAAACAACGGAACAATCAGCCGAAAACTATGATAAGAATACAAACAAAGGATAAAAAACAAAACTGATGCAAATAAATACTTAGGTTTCTCTAAAAATTTGAATAAGAATAAAACCCCTCCAAGCAAAAAGAAAAGGCCTATATTTCCTTCATATGCTGCTCTTGAAAATTGCAGGCTCCATGGTGAAATTGCAAAGAAAAATGAGGAGGCTAAAGAGACTTGCTCTATGGTAGCATTATGATATTTTTTACCAATAAGTATTTCTTTTGTCAAAAAGTAAACAATCAGAACGGAAAGCGAACCTAAAAACGCAGACGGAAACCTCACCGCAAATCCCGTAAGACCGAATGCCGCAACAGAGGGAACCGTAAGATATGTATAGAGTGCTGGTTTATAATCATCAAAAGACCGAATAGAAAGTGGTAAAAAATTTCCGTATTCATCTCTTCCTGTTTTAAGAATCGAATACGCATTATATCCAGTAGATACTTCATCCCAATTAAGACTTGGAGGGTTTTGTCCCAACATAAAAAATCTCAAAAAAACTCCCAATAAAAAAATTAAAAAAAGTACAATCTTTGGACTAAATTTCATTTACCTATTTCTACTCCTTTACGGTAATAAACTCTAAAACCCATACTTCCATCTTCGCGAGGTACATCCACCCTATTGAACAGCCCCTTATTAATCTCACAACTTCCCCTATCCACATACGTGACGTTATCTGAAGGTTTTATGTCTATACCCGATTGAAGACTTGGGCACTCTTGAGGCACAAAAATAAATTTTCCAAAGCCTTTATAGTCTGCATCTTTTGGCGAACCTTCATTAATATATGCAGCTGGATCATACTTTGAATAGAAAAGAACAAGCGGATATCCTCCTCCTGTTTTTGTCATAATTACTTTATCAGACATGCTATATCTATTATTTACTTCCTGCATCATCTTGGCAAAACCATTATTTCTAATCCATGGTCGATGAGTATATCCATGCACAAAATACTGATGGAGAAAATACAATACACTATAGATAAGAACAATACCCAAAAGAATCTTTGCAGCAAGTTTCCATTTTTTTCTTAAAATGAGAACTGCCTCAACTACCCCATATGCGGTAACCACATCAAGCATAGGGAAAAGCACAATAGCACGCTGAAGATTAGGAATATCATCAACTGTCACCGCAGCGGTTACTGGAGAGAGCAAAATCCAAAGTATAGGAAAAAGCGTAATTCTTGAGCGCTTTTTCAAACAAAGAAATATACCAAAAAGCAAAAAAGGGAGTTGAAATATATATAAAAGCCCCATGCGATCTACGTCATACCAAGCAGGCAATCCTCCACCAATAAAAAGAAAGTTACCAGAAAAGTATTCTAGATAATTAGAAACATAATCAAAACTAAAATTTACCAATTTATTGTGAAAAAATCGAGCTTCAAGCGTTTTAACGCCATAGGTGCCATCCTCCCTATGCTGTTCTGCAAGAACAAGCGTAGTCTCAGGGTGTGAAAAAACATTTACCTGAGAAAAACGACCTGATCCCCCTGGTATTAAAAATACTAATGCAAAAGATAAAAAGAATAAAAGAAAAACAAGGCCACCGAAGTAAAATTTAAAGTCTTTATATTTTTTATCTAAGATTTCTTTATAAAAAAGAGAAATAGTACCAATCACCATAAGTGGAACAAAAACACGAGGAGTGTGGTAGAAAAAATATGACAAAGCGAGAAATAATATTGATAGGATTAACTGTTCTTTTGAGTGATTTTTTATACTTTTTAAAAGAACATAAAAACCAAAAAGAATTAGAAAAAGCGCAACTATTGTTTCCGCGCTTGCCCGAGATAAAACGACATGCCAAGGAGCCACAGCAATAAAAAAAGCAGATAATACAGCTATCCTCTTATCTTTAAAAAGAAAAAATGACAAAAGATATACGGGTATGATGGTTATAATACCAAACAAAGCACCGGGAAATCTTGTGGAAAATTCTGAAAGACCAAACATAACAACAGGAATTATTGTTAAGTAATGATAACCAGAAGGCCTATTATCTCCAAAAATATCTACATATAACGGCAGAAATTTTCCTTCGTCAGATTTACCAGTTTGCAGCAATGAATATGCATTATACCCAAGCGATGCTTCATCTATTTGAAATCCAACTGGATAATTCCCAAGATTATACAATCTTACAATTGCTGCGATAACTATAATTACTCCAAACAGTATTAAACTAAATTTTTTTCCCATTGACCCCTTTCATTTTTGCAATAATTAAAATAATTAGCAAACAAATATATCCTGCCCCCGTAGTAATTATACCTAATGCAAATGATAAAGGATTGTAGATAAGCTTTATGTCATGTTTTCCACTTTCAACGGGAATGGCTCGATATGTATAATTTGCTCGTAATATTTTAGTCTCTTTACCATCTACGTATGCACGCCATCCAGGAAAGTAATTGTCTGAAAGAAATGCTAATTGATCCTGATTAGAATCCATGGTAAAGGATATATTCTTTGGCGTATATAAAATACTTGATATTTTTGCCTTTGGATCAAATCCGATAGAGTACTTTGAAGGAACATCTTCTTCCAAGACAAGAATATTTTTGTAATCAAAATCTTTTGCGTATAATTTCTGTATATTATCTTCGTTTTTTGAAATTACTTGATATCTCCCAAAAGATGAAATCCTAGGTAACACTTGTTTATTCTCATAAATTTGCCACCCATCTTTTTGATAAATTAACAAGTAAATTGACTCATCAAACGCACTGTCAATCCCAACTTCATCTTTTTTATTTAAAACATACTTAACACCGGTCAAATCTAACGCCCTCTGTCTATACGGATTTTCTTTTAACTCAGATGGTCCATACCCTGGTGCAATATCCGCAACCGAACGAGGTATATCAGTAGGCAAACTTCCATCTTTTGAAGATGCGATAAATTCACCATAGCGTTTTATATAAAGCGCATCATAACCTGACGTAGTATACGTTTTGTCAACTAACTGGAAATTCGCGTCTATATTTGCAGAGCCATATCCCCAATAGCGATCTATTCCCTGGATTTTTTGAATTTGTTTTATTATTTCCGTATCAGGATATACGTATGTTGCAGGGGTAAACGAATTGAACTTTTGAAATGAATAAAACAACTCAAAAACTGTAAGAATTATAATAAATGATGCAAAGATTTTTTTAGGAATTTTTAGAAAAATCATAAAAGCTCCGACTACAAAAATGCCAAATGGAATTATCATGTTTCGTCTTGAAATTTCAAAATTTGGGTTGTCCAGATAAAACGTTGCTGCAAAAAGTAAGATAAAGATGACCATAAAAAATATAATCATCTTAATTATTTTTTTTCTAAAAATACCATTTCTTATGTAACTATCAATTCCTATGGCAGCCAGTACAGAAAGACAAAAACAAAATACTGAAAGAATTCTCGTAGGAATACCTGTGGACAGAAATGGTATACCCATACTATGAAATGCTGCAATTGGAGGAATTGAGAATGTTGAAATAAATGATAAAACTGCAAAGCTTAAAAAGAAAATTTTAAAAAAAGTACGTTTTGTAAAGAGCACGAAAACTGCAAAAATTAATGACCAAACACCGATGGAAGAAGCTCTCTCAAGACTAGATCCACCTCTTAAAAAGTAGTTCATTGTGGCTGGGTTTCCAAAAAAATCAGGAATCAAAAGCGTAATTGCTGCCTCAGGTGGCATAAGTCTTTCAAGAAGTACATTATATGAATAAGTAGAACGTAGTGATTCTTTAAGTATTTCAAATAGTGGAATTAACTGAATGCCTGAAAGAATAACACTCAAAAGAAAAGATGAAAGAATAAGAAAAAAGGTTTTTATATTTTTCTCTTTGCCAAAGCTAAAAAATCTAAAAATCGCATATAGAAACCCTAACATATACATGTATATAGTGAATTGTATATATCCTGCAAAAATAGAAAGCACAAATGAAAATGTAAGAAGAAGAAAATATCTCATCTCACTTCTCTGATACAGCTTTTCCATGGAGAATAAAACGAGCGGAAGAAACATAAGCGCATGTCCTAGATTTCCATACCATCCCCATACAATCATAAAGTTTGAAAACGCAAATGAAACAGACCCAAAAATACTAGGAATTTTTCCAAGCTTTATCTGCCGTAAGTATATATACATAAAAATCATCATCCCTACATATTGAAGTACTATATATATTCCCCATGCCGGAATAAAAGGCATTATAAAAAATAAAATATTTACAGGATATAAAGTGCCAGACTGAAGATTCGCAAAGTGAGGATTTCCAGAAAAAGTATATGGATTCCATAACGGAAATGCTCCACGTGCTATTTCCTGAATAGAAAAGTGCTTCCAAGGGTATAATTCACGAACCACATCCGCCCCTTGACCTTTATGGGGAACTCCATATATTTGAGATTTATACGGCTCATAATTTCCAACTAATAAATCTCCGGGGAATGGTATTAAACCATGAAGAAAAAACTTATAAAAGAATAAAAATGCAATAAAAAGTATTATGAAAACTGAAAAATTTTTTTTAATAAATACATGCATACCTAAGGGTTAACTCTGAAAATTGAAAGATATCTATCCCCTACTCCTTTTTGATACTTTTCAACCAGGGTAACTGGCCATTCACTCGGGGGAATTTCTGTATCATTTAAAACAATATATACAGGCATTGACTTAGACCTCTCTTTTAAATCTTCTGGAATAAGAGTTGGCAACGGATAAATACCACGCGTCTCAATGTTATTATTTAATCCTAGGTATATTTCCATAGCATATGTTGGTAAACTACCAAACGTTCCTTGGGTTGCTACATATATCCTTCCTTTTTGTTTGGCCTCCTCTTCAAAAAAGGCAACCATTTCTTTAATACCTCCTCCAGCAGGCCAAGAATTTATATATTGACCTAAATCAGCTTGCGGGATTGGCGCATGAGCAAAATCGTACATAATATAATAATCTGCTCGTAAATATATACCAAGAACTACCAGGAATAATGCATAAAAGATTATCTTAAGTCTAATTTTATTAAGCAAAAATGAAAGTGTATAAGATGCAAGGATAATAACAACGGGAGTCATAAAATATATAAACCTTGGATAGATCGTTTTACCAAAAACAGTCAACCCAAAAAAAGGAGCTGCAAACCATATGAAAAGAAATAATTTCTCAAGCCTTTTACCTGGAAGTACCAATGCAAATACTGCAAGAGCAACTACAGGCAGTGAGACATATGTAATAAACCAACCAAATAATCCATTAAAATTGCTTATAAAAATCTCAATCTGGTTTCTTTTAATCCATTCGGAAATAGTCCATACAAAAATTCCATTCTTCTCATCAATAATATAGAAAAAGGGGGATAGTCTAAGAACAGAATACATTACGAAGGCAATAATTACACCAACAACAGCAAAAACAGATAGTTCAAAAAGCTTTGTTAGTCTATTTTTTTGTTTCCAGTCAAATAAAAGAAGTGAAAATGGAAGAAGATAGATACTAAAAAAACCAGAAGTTTTTGTGAGCATTGCAGCTCCTGCAGCTATCCCAAAAATCATACCAAGATCAAGTCGAATATATCGAACAAGTAGTATTATGGCATATAAAACCCATATCATGGTCGCAGCAACCGTAGAGTCGTAGAGTGCCATCCGATCATATACAAGCGCGAAAGGATACAGCACAAAAAGAATCCCTGAAATATACCCAATGCTTTCTGGTTTTTTTAAATGCCCAAACATCTGATGCAAAATACTACCCCCTAGTTTCTTTTTAAAAATCTCCCATGAAACCATCATCACTCCAATAAGTGTGATAAATCCTGTAAAAACTGAAACTATTCTGCTGGCAAAAAGAGGGTCATCAAAAACTCTCATAGAGTTCATTACCATCCAAATGTATGAAGGCTGTTTACCATCGGTAAGAGAAATAAATCTCCAAGCTGCATCAAATCGAGCTATTTGCGCCCACCTCACATATATAGCTTCATCTGTAAAAAGAGGCAATGACATGATATTTGTCATTCTCGTATAGAAATAAACCAGAGATAAAAGAGAAAGGATTAAAAGTCCTTTAAGAGGAATGTTTTTAAAAACCATACAGTTAAATTATACATGAATGGAAGCAAAAGCAACAGATAACGAGGAAATACTGGAGTAAACGAAAGAAACACCAAATAGGAAACCGACCACAAAAGTATGAGCAAAATAGGCGCAATCTCTTTTCTTTCCCCTTTTACATACGTTTTTATAATTAAAACTGCTGAAAAAATTGAAAGAATAAATGTAGCTGGCCAAAGAACTGTCCACTCCGTAACTTTTTGAAAACCCTGAAACCAAGTGTTCCACGCTGCAAATAATATAAGCGGATATACTATACCAGGAACACTATTAACTCCAGTCGCGTAGAAATGAATAATCCACTTTTGGACACCAAGAAAACCAAAAACGCTTCCACCATGCAGGAAATATGCAGCATATGAAAACAAAAAGACAGCTGGCCAAAGAATCAATGCAACTAAAAACTTTTTAATATTCTCCCTGTCAGACGCGTATACCCAAGCAAAAACTGAAAAAGCTAAGAATAAAGAACCCGCAGGAAATTTGGTAGATGCAAAACATCCAAGAAAAAAAGTTGCAAAAAAATATTTCTTAGCCAACGCAAAATATAGCGTGAGGAGCAAAAAAAGAAGATATATAGTATCTAAGTATGGCGCCCGAAGCTGCGAATAAAAAAGAGGATCAAATGAAAACAAAAATACAGGAATAAATGCTAAAAGCTTGGACTTAAAAATTTTTAAATTTAACGCATAAAACATCAGAAGGCACAAAAGCCCAATGATAAGTATTAAAACGTTTTGATTATCAAAAATAACCTCTCCTGCTCCAATTATGTATTTTGAAAGCGGAGGTATTTCTGCGTTTAACAATGTTGGATCTGCACCATGAATATAAACCCATCCCGCATAAGCGTACAGACCATCATCGCCAATAGAATTTTTTGACTCTGGTATAACCCACTGAGAAGCGTTATATCTATCCTCCCAGTACAATTCATCAAAAGGTGTTGTGTATTCTGGAAGATATATAAAAATACGAACAACAATATGAAATATAAAAAGGGAAAAAAGAATGGGAAGCAAATATTTCTTAATTGTTTTCATGTTTTGTGCACTTTTTTTAAGATTTGAAAACCAATCGCAAGAATAATCCCGGAGGAAACAGAAACTATAAGCATCTCCTGCATTAAAAGTGGTATGGGTAGATCAAAATTACCCGTGTAAAGAAATGGAACGTACTGAAACAACACAAGAAAAGAAATAACTACGCTTGGAATAAAAACAAAAGCTTTTTTAGAAATAAGCGCTGCAAAAGGTAGAACAAATAATAAATACCATGGCTGAAATGTAGTCCTGAAAGATGCTAAAACAACTGCAACTATCATGAGCATTACACTTCCCATAAATAATATCTCATCTTTATTTTTCCGCTTTGAAAAAGGATACCAAAGAAAAAGAGGCAATAGCACAATGGTTGCAAATTTAATTCCTACAGAAAGAAGAAAAACTACCCATGATGAAATATTCTTCTTGGTAATCAATAGGTACATTGCGGCAAGGGCAAGAGCCATCATTGTTAAATCATGATGCGCTGAAACCAAACCTTCAATAACAACAAGTGGATTTAGAGCAAAGAATGTCAAGGCAAAAAGAGGATCAGTTATTTTTGTTTTTTTTGCTATTTTATATACTAAAAATGAGCACAAAAGATACGCTCCCACCATCAGCGCCTTAAAAAGATAATAGGTAATAATAAAAACTTGAGATCCTATAAGAGACAACGGAACCGTAATACCAAGCCAAACTGGGCCATACGGATACGTCCTATGTGTCCAGTGCATAAAACCAAGATATGGATCACCAGGAAAATCCAACGCTTTTTTTAGATAAGGGTTCTGCCCATACTCTGTAACTATTTTTGCATCAAACATATAATTAAAAAAGTCGTATGAAAACGCGTTGTATGAAAAAAGTAAAACGAATGCACCAAAGAAAATAATAAAGCACACGGGTTTTAATGTTATTTTCTTATTCAAAACAAGCCACAATGTTAAGCAATACATGGTAAAAAGAAGTATAAAAATACTTGATGCTAAAAGTGCTGAAAGAGGTCTATTAAAATATCCGATATATTGAAAGGACTTTTGAACTTCAGTAATAATAGAAGATCTATTCAAGGTAAGCCCAAGATCAACTTGAGTAAATGAATATAAAAATAGGAATCCAAAAATAAGTATCCAAAGAAAGGTGATGATATTTTTAAGCATGTTTTGAATAAACACCACGCATAATATTTTTTCTAATACGCATCAAATCAAGTAAACCATCTATTGAATCCTTTATCGGACTTACCCTTCTTGTTTCAACATATAACCAATCAACAGGAACTTCTTTAATCTGAAAACCATCCTTTGCAGCAAGGTATAACAGCTCCACATCAAACCCTGCAGTAACTGATGAGCGAGTTATTGACTTAAAACCATGATGAATTTCTTTAATTTGAGAAAATATTTTTTTCGAAGATTTTTTAGAAAATAACTTAAATCCACATTGAGTATCTTTAATACTGGGAAGCCCGACTAAAAAAGTTCTCAAAACAATCATTCCGGTTCCCATAATCTTACGAGTAAATGGAGCTCCTTTTCTGGTGGTGTTTCTTGAGCCAATCACGATATCAAAATCTTTTGCATAAGGAAGAAGCTTTCCTATTTCCTCAATCGGTGTGGCTTGATCCATATCCATAAATAATACATAGTCTCCTTTACTTCCTAACATACCCGCGGTAACTGCACCAGCTTTTCCCGTATGAGAATTCTGAATCAACTTAAACTCTTTTGATTCTTTAATAAAATTTTTGACAAATTCAAGACTCCCATCATTTGAACCATCATCAACTACTATCACTTCATATTCAAATTTTTTCTTATCTAAATATTTCTGAACACGATCCAAAGTACCTTTTCTCAGGTTTGCCATTTCATTATAGGAAGGGATGACAACAGATAACATCATACAGTTATTGTATATCAATTCAATGTTTTTTAAAAGATTGATTGCTTCATGATATAATATGATCTATGAATAAAACGCATCAAATCCTACTATATTATAAGTACGTGATTGTTCCAAATCCAAAAGCAGAAATGAACCTTCAGAAAAAACTTTGCGAAAAGCTTCAGTTAAAAGGCAGAATCATACTTGCAAACGAAGGAATCAATGGAACACTTGAGGGAACATTTGAAAATACAGAAAAATATATTCAGGAAATGCAAAAAACAAAACTCTTTCAGGATATTTCTTATAAAAAAAGTGAAGGAAATGGTTCGGCTTTTCCTAAATTAAAAGTAAAAGTAAGACCAGAGATTGTTACCTCAGGCTTTCCTGACTTAAATCCCCAAAAAATCACAGGAAAATATTTATCATCAGACGAATTACATAATTGGTTTGAGAAAAAACGTGAATTTTACATAGTAGATATGAGAAATGACTATGAATATACATCAGGGTTTTTTGAAGGGTTTATACCATCTGGACTTAGAAATTTTTATGACCTAAAAGATGTGCTCCCAAAACTTGCACATTTAAAAAATAAAACTGTTGTAACCGTTTGTACTGGGGGTGTGAGATGCGAAAAGGCGTCAGGGGTACTGGTTGAAAATGGATTCACAGATGTTTACCAATTAAAAGATGGCATCCAAACATATATGGAAAACTATCCCAACACTTATTTTAAAGGAAAATTATATGTATTTGATAATAGACTCACTGTTGGGTTTGGGAAAGATGAAGTTGTTGGGGTATGTATGCATTGCAGCGCATCTTGTGATTCATATGTGAACTGCGAATTTGATCAGTGCCATCTTCATTATATCTGTTGTGAGAATTGCAAAGATAAAGACACTGGATTCGCGTTTTGTAGTGAAGAATGCAGAAAAAATTATGAAACAATCCAAGTTCCAAGAATGCTTAAAAAGATGTCTTCTCATCTAAACCCTCAAGCTTCACATCCCGCAAATCCAGCGTTTTAATGCTCTCATCTATTTCCTGCTTAAGAAATGGTTTATCAGCAGTTATTAAACGTTTTTCAACTAAAAATTCGCCGAATTTTTGAGACTTTACAACCTTCGACCTACTATCTTCAAACTTAATAATTCCATTTTTATAAAAATCAGGAATTCCTCCGCTTGGCTCATGAATTAAAAAAATAAGCTTATTTGAATTTTTGAAATCTTTGCTATATAAAACCTCTTCTCCAAACTGACCATCTTGGGGATACCCCCAATAAAACGGCATATATCCATAGGTTCTTCTTGCATATGTGTCAAACAGAAAACTCCAGGTCGTATTTACAAACAATGGATTTGTAATGGTATTTATCCGAAATGGTTTTCCATAAGATTCCTGGTATATCCAATCAACAATCTTTGTTTGAGTGTCATATACCATATCTTTTTGGACTGAAAAAAGTATTTCTCCTTTCCCTGCATTTTCATTTAGCAAAAACATATTGGAACCAAAAAAAACAGTAATTAAAACAGCAAATGCTAGATAAGCTTTTGGTTTCACTAAAATGTGATCTAAATAAAATGCACTTAAAATAAGAAATGGAATTGCACAACCAATAAATACAAAATAAATATTTGTTCCACCGGCAAAAAATAAAAGTACTGGAAATATAAACCAAAGAAACAAAAATAATACTCTTTTATCTCTTAAAACAAAAGCATAAATGAAAGAAGCCATTAAAAAAATGCTCATTAATACAAACGCAAAACCTGAGCTTGAAATCAAATTATAAAATGGAATGATAAATAATTTTTCCTTTGCCCTTGTGAACATCTCAGAAAAAGTTTGCCCTCGCTCCCCTGCGTACCCAGTAAAAAATGACAAAATCCCCCGAGTACCATGAAAGCCGAATTTAACTTCAGCAAGAATCAGAGGTGAAATTGTGAAGAAAAAAATAAGACCAGAAACAACTATATCTTTTATTTTAGTTTTTTTGAAGACAATTAAAATGATAAAAAATACTGCGGCTTGATAGAGAAGAAAAATTTCAAATTGCACTGAAAGTCCCCAAAAAAATGCGGTTAAAAAGAGACCATATCTGAAATTTTCTTTCACATACATCCATAAAAACAAAAATGATAGAAGAATTGTTATAAACGCTGGTGTTGGATTTGATAACCAATGGCTATACTGAATTGCTTCAAATGAAACAGCAACTAAAAATGCAGAAGTGTATGAAATTGTTTTATTAGAAAATATTTTTTGAGTTAGAATATATGTTAGTGGGATAGCAGACAATCCAAGAATAACTAGAAATAGCTTTACAGCAAAAATATTCCCAGCTGAAAAATAGTAAAAAGGAGAAATAAGATACCAGTATAAAACACCGTGAGAGAGTCCGTGAATGTCAGAATTTGGACCAAGTATCTTCAGATCTCCTTGCCAAATACTTTCTGCAATAAACAAATCCCGTGCTTGGTCATACCCAAATGTTATTGAAGAAAAAGAGTATAATCTGAGAATAAATCCTAAGAAAATTAAAAAACCCAGAATAAGAAACGTTTTATTTCTCAAAAGTCGAAGAAGAAACATACGCATATCATATCATGTTTTTTAAAAAACTCGCTTATGTATGATGTAATCTTCTATCCCGAAATGAATTAATAAGAGGGATTGCCTCTTCTCCTATTTTAAAAGTGTCAAATGCTCTTCCATCATTTTCTCCAGCGTGTCTTCTGTATAGTGCATGTCCTTTTACCCCGACAGATATTGCCTCTACAGAACCTTTTTCCATTGCGTTTTTCTCATGCCACGCAACAAGCAAGTCTCCTCCCCCATTAACATCTACCGTAAAAAAACCTCCGCTTGGATCTTTAAACGTAACAAAGGTATCTCCATCAGTTGCTTGAGTTTTTCCATTAAAAAGAGCTGTCATCATACCCTTTGATCCTTCAGGTAAATGCGGCATATTTAGTAATTCTTCTTGCAAGCAACTTTTAGTTACAATCCTTAAATCTGAAGAGTTACTCATCTCTACGCTTGTCATAAGAAAATTAGTATAAGGTGAAAGAGAATGAGACGCTTGATTTTTTATGGACAAAACCCTGACAAAAGAACTGCAACTCGAATGTTTTTGAAAACGACCCCATGCAATGGGTAGTGCCCTTGTGGCAGAACCAGATTCGAAGCTTTTTGGAACAATGGGAGCAGATATTACAACCTGACCTCAGTTCAATCTATTGACTAACTACCATTAGGAATTAGAATCAGTTTATTTTGAAGGTAGAAAGGATTTGGTTAAAGAGGGACTCCTGTAATGGATTTGTACTAGTTTCAAAGGATATTGCACTTTGGTTATATTTCAGAAGTGCAATTATAATTGACGTACCCTCCCCATATCCTGGACCCACTTTCCCCTTAATCTTAATACCGTACGGAAGTGCTTCTGTAGTTATATTAGTTAATCCTTCTTTTGTTTTTTCTACAGCAGTGGTGTAGCTTGAATAGTTACCAGATAAACGGGCATCAACTGAGAACTCTGCAAGATTTGCTGGTGTATTCGCAGCTTTTGTTAAAACGAAAAAGTCTTTGTCAGGTTCCTGAATATAAAGCGTGGGAGGATACTTAAAACTAAATTTTGGTGATGTATATATTTTCCAACTTGAAGTGGGATCAAAAGTCGGTACGGGTGAGGTAGGCGTGGAGCTCAATAAGGGTGCTGAAGTAGCGATTATTTCTACTACTGTCGGTTGAGGTGATACTATTACCTCTGTTTCTATTGGTGTACTCGTGTTTGATTTAGGAAGGAAAAGAGCGGCAGATGCTGTGCCAATGATAATCAAAAAAATAACAATCCCTGCGATTATAATCGGTAGTTTTAACCTGGATTTATTAGAAGCGGGATTTGGTGGAGAAATTGGAGATGGTTCTTGAATTGGGTTTTGAACCTGAGGTTGGTTTAGATTCTGACTATTTTCTTCCACCTATCTAGTATTTCACGCATTACGGGACGTGTCAAATTACTGTGAGCCATCGTGCGACGGCACGGAATTTGGTTATACCTGAGCTTGTAAACTTATATCGTTTATTTTCCAAAGATGTCTCAGGGCTAGGATTTCAAACCTAATCTTTCCCCCAGTAGGTAATAGAATTGTTACAGTGATATAATCTGACTATGAATATTGAAAGAATAGGTATTGAAGCACTTCAAGCATCTTTTGAAATTCACAATTCTCTAGGTGAAGGTGGAAAAGAAGACCTACAAAAGAATCAATTTGGTGATATAGCTATGAGAGGTGACTATGAAGCTGAAGAGGCAGTTTTGAAGGTTTTAAAAGAATATAATTTACCTGCGGTTATCCACTCGGAGGAACATGGAGAAGTTAAAATAACAGAAGAACCAAACTTATTAGGAGTTTTAGATGGAATAGATGGTTCTAGTTGGTATAGAAGTGAATGGGGTGTTGGAAGATATGGAACAATGCTTGGCATTTATGAAGGTGTCAATCCACAATACAAAGATTATGTTTTCGGTGGAATAATGGAACATGCTACAAAAAGATTATTTTATGGTGTAAAAGGTGAAGGAGCGTGGGTTATAGATTTGAAAACAGGAGACAAAAAAAGAATTCACACCTCTGGCGAAAATGACTTAACTGCAACAACAAGAATTCATATTGATGAATATTGGGATAAAAATAATGAAGTTTTTACAAGCAAATTAAGTGGATATAATGTTATGGATTACAAGCTATGTTCATCTTTTCACTATACTGATACCTCAATGGGTGCTGCAGACTTAACGCTTGAATGCACGAGAAAGGGAAGTTTAGAGATTGCAACTGCATATCCCTTAATTACTGAAGCAGGCGGCGTAATGGTAGGTCTAGACGGAAAACCTTTGGATGACGAATATTATTTAAAATTTGGAGTAGAAGAACATGTTCCCGTGATTACAGCTGCCTCGCAAGATTTAGCAAGACAAGCAGTTACCTTCTTTAATAAGTAGTCTTAGTTCCGAGCTTATGCGGTTTGGGTAACCGAATTTGAACTTAGTGACCCAACGTGTGACGGCACGGAATAAAGTAATCCCTGAACTTATTAAGATGTACCAAATGTTTGGTGAGCAAACCTCGAGGCTATATCTTTCTGCGTAATCCTCCCCTTTATGGTATTAGAACTCTCTGGATGATGAGTCTATCTCTAGGCAATCCTAGATATGCTTCTAAATTCTAGACAATTCATAAGTTCTTCCATAATTCTTCTTCTTTCGGCGGCGTCAAGTGCTATATTATGACCAGGGTCATCATCCTGTTCATCGTCAGTGTGCAGCACGGATACTCTACCACCTCTATCTCGGAAAAAGTGGAGAGTGTAGTCATCTAAATCAATGTATGCGTACTGTTCCCCATCTCTTACAAAGAAACCTGTACCTATCAATCCATTTGGAGTTTTAAAATCTAGACATTTTATATCATCGAGCGTTTGCGGTCCATGGACCCCTTCTACCCTTAACATAACCTGCATAGTTGCCACTGTCATATGGGTATCTCCAATTCCTTCAAAAAGCTCAGCATCAGTAATTGTTCCTGGTGGTTTAGCTAGTAATTGTCCAATTTTATTCCGTGCATCAGGAAATGATTGGAGTGGCTGATAAAATCCCTCTGAAAAATGTGGTATCTCACCTGTCATGGGCTTGATTATATCAAAATCCCAAAACAGTTTAAGGTATTCGAATTATTTAGCCTCAGAAAATTGATGAATTTTAAAGAATAAAATATATTAGCTTCAAGTGACCCCACGGGACTACACTTCGCTCTTTTTAGAGCTTCGAGCAGCAAGAATCCCGCTAAGATTATTATCCTTCACTAAAGCTACATTATCTTTGAAAAATCTCTTCTTCATGAAAGCTACCCCAGAGCCACTCTTTAGGTACTTTTCAAAAGCTAGAGCTTGCTCGCGAGTTTGAAACGCACAGTACCATTCTAGTTTATAATTAAGGTTTGATTTTGTTGAAAAGACCTTTCCCGAGAGGTGCATGTTAATTCGATTTTTCAAATCTGGAGTATAGCCGATATAATATCGGTTGGTTTTACTGTTTCTGAGGATGTACGTATAGTACATAGCTTGCTATCTGTAGCTTTAGCGAAAGATAGTGACCCCACGGGAAGTCGAATCCCGGTTCCCAGAATGAGAATCTGGTGTCCTAACCACTGGACGATGGGGCCAAGACTCAATTTTAAATTTAAAATTAAAAATTGAACTTGTATATTTTACTAAAAATGACTTTAACTCACAAGGAAATCGAAGCAAATCTCTTTTTTATTTCTACTCACTATTCTCTAATAACTAATCTCTCATTAATTACTCTGCAGGGGTTGGGGTAAGTGGTGTTAAATTATCCCGTACTTCTTTTTCACCTTTCACCTCTACGAATCCTGGAAGTTTTTTAGTGAGTGCAACCTTTAACACTTCATCCATATGTGATACAAATATGAACCTCATATCATGCATTACTTCTTTTGGCACATCTTCTAAGTCTTTTCTATTTTCCTTAGGAAGCAGTACCGTTCTAAGACCTGCCCTGTGAGCAGCAATAACTTTTTCTTTTACTCCTCCTATTTCAAGAACTCTACCTCTAAGCGTTACTTCACCCGTCATTCCCACCAAATGATTTACCGGAATTTTTGTAAATGCAGAAACGAGCGCTGTTGTAATTGCAGCACCCGCAGATGGTCCATCTTTTGGAACACCGCCTTCTGGAACATGAATATGTACATCTATATTTTTAAAGAAATTATCTCTTAATCCAAGTTTCGTTGCTCTTGATCTAATATATGACATGGCAGCTTGCATAGATTCCTTCATAACATCACCTAATTGTCCTGTTAAAGTGAGTGTTCCTTTTCCTGCCATAAGCGCAACTTCTATAAACAGTATGTCTCCCCCCACAGACGTCCATGCAAGACCTGTGCTCATTCCCACCTCATCTTTTTTCTCTGCAATGGTATCTGAATATTTTTCGGGTCCTAAAAGCTTCTGCACATCTTTTGCACGAATAGTAGTTTTATCTTTTTTACCTTCAGCAACTGTTTTTGCAACTTTTCGAAGAACTGATGAAAGTTCACGCTCAAGAGATCTAACTCCTGCTTCTCTTGTATAACGTCTGATAACGTATTTAAGTGAGCCATCTTCAAGCTCTACATTTTCTTTTTTCAGCCCATGAGATTCAAGAAGTTTTTTAATTAAAAACTCTTTCCCAATCTCAAATTTCTCATGCTCTGTGTATCCTGAAAAATGAATGATTTCAAGCCTATCTCTTAATGCTGGAGGAATTGTATCTAAAACGTTTGCTGTTGTAATAAACATAACGTCAGACAAGTCAAATGGAGCATCTAAGTAATGGTCAGAAAAAGCATTATTCTGCTCTGGATCAAGCGCTTCAAGAAGTGCCGCTGATGGATCACCTCTGTAATCCGCGCCCACTTTATCTATTTCATCAATCATAAATACTGGGTTTTTTGAATCTGCATCTTTAATCCCTTGAATAATTCTTCCAGGAAGTGCGCCTACATAAGTTCTTCTATGACCTCTGATTTCTGCTTCATCACGAATTCCTCCAAGTGAAACCTTCACAAACTTTCGCCCTAACGCTTTTGCAATTGACTTGCCTATTGATGTTTTACCAACCCCTGGAGGTCCTGAGAAACAAAGAATTGGTCCCTTCATTTTTCCAGATAATTTATGAACCGCAAGGTATTCAATAACACGCTCTTTAGCTTTTTTAAGTCCATAATGTTCTTGATCTAAAATCTTCTCAGCTGCTTTTAGATCTATCGTTGTTTTTGTTTTTTTATTCCATGGAAGTGAAACTAATGTTTCTAAGTAGTTTCTTATATATCCTGCTTCTGGGTTATAAGGAGTTGTTTGTTGGAGTTTTTTAAGCTCTTTTTTTGCTTTTTCTTCAACTTCTTTTGGCATACCAGCAACCTTTATCTTATCTGCAAGCTCCTTAAACTCACCCCCCTCATCAGTATCATCTAATTCTTTTTGAATTGTTTTAAGTCGTTCTCTTAAAAGTGCCTCTTTTGCACTTTTTTCAAATGTTTCCTGTGTTTTATTCGCAATCTTTTTTTCAAGCTCTAAAACTTTTACTTCTCTTGATAAAAAACTTGAAACAAGCTCTAAACGTTTCTTTACATCAACCATCTCCAGAATCTCTTGTCGCTCTGAACCTTTAATATCTAATGTAGAAGCTATTTGATCTGCAAGTTCTGTTGCTGCAATCGGACTCATAATATTCATAAACACTAAAAAGTCTGCCTGTTTTCCAAGTCCTAGTGCTTTTTTAAACTCTGTGGTTAAGTGATTTGTAAGTGCTTTCACTTCTGCTGTCTCAACTGGTTCTTCTTCTATTTCTTCAATTTTTGCAAGAAAATAATTACCATGATCTTGGTATTCAAGTATTTTTGCCCGAGTTATTCCTTTTACTAAAGCGTTTAGCTCACCTTCTGCTCTAATCATTTTCTGAATATGAGCAACTGTTCCGGTTGTATATAAATCCTCTACGTCAGGATCATTTTGTCTGGGGTTTTTCTGAAGCACAAAACAAACAATTCGCTCTCCTGCAAATGAGGATTCTAAAGCGGCTAGGCTTTTTGGTCTACCAAAGGTAAGAATTGATTCTGTATGGGGAAACACAATTCCGTCTCTTATAGGTATTACTGGGATGAGTTTTTCGGTAATTTTAGGGTCAGTCATTTTGTTTTTAGCAGTCTAGCAAATTATGTGCTAACTGTCAATAACTTATAGTAAAGCATTTCAAGGTTTCTTCTAAAATTCAGTATCCAAGTTCAGAAACAAGCGTACTATTTGAGTTGTAAAGATATGCCCTATCGCCCGTATCATTCCAGATAAAATTCTGCTGCTCAGGACAAGTCCAATATGAAAAGTCTTCATTATCTACTCCGCATCCAGTGAATAATCTCAGTGATTTTTTAGAACCTAGTATTCTACTTTTAAAAGTGTATGAATTTGAAGCACTATTATCTTTGAGTAAATATCCATTTAGATTGATATCTGATGCGCATGTGTTAGATAGCTCAATCCATTCACCATTTTTTGTATGATCATTAGACTTTGCGTGAATTTCTGAAATTTGAACACAAAGCCCTTCATCACCACATAAACCCTCCCATATACCTAAACAGTTATTTCTTGCTTCAATTTGGGCTTTTGAAAAAATATCCGAACGTGAAACATTTGGCGAAATAGTTTCAGCTACAGCAAGTCCTTTTTTTATCATATCTAAATTTATATCTAAGTCAGAATCGGAATACGCATAGGCGAGAATTCTTCCGTATTCATCTTGTACCTTTGCATCTGTCATAAGCTTAACGATTCTTGATGAAAGGATTGATTCTAGGTGAGATTTTGCTTCATCATAATAGGGCTGTCCACGCTCAGGGGTATTTATCCCAATAAGTCTCACTTTTTGACCATTTCCTAAAGTAAATGTATCTCCGTCAATAACTTCTTTTACCTGATCTGCCTGAATATTTTCAGTTGAAACTCCCTGAACATTACCATCTTCTTTTTGAATGTCTGAAGCCTTATCAAACGGTTTTAGAAAAGTGAACGCAAAAAGAAGTAATACAATTGAAAGAATCGTTACTCTACCAGGAATTTTCATATATATTAACTATACAAAAGGGTAGGTCACAAGGCAAGTTATCTGATAAAATAGTATGCATGAAAAAATTGTTCTTCAGTCTTTTTCTTATTCCTATTCTCTATTTTCTATTCTCTTCTCCCACCTTCGCCCAAACCCCACCCATCCAGGAAACACTTGAGGGAAAAGTAGTTGCCGTACAAAAAGAAGATGAAAATGTACAAAGAATTGAAGTTATTATTACAAAAGGAGAAATAAAAGGAAAAACTATAAAGATAGATTCGCAAGTATTAGAACAGTCAAAAAAAGAAAGCTATAAAGCAGGAGATGAGCTTCTCATCATAAGCACAAAAGATGCTTTGGGAAAAGAGTTTTACTATATAGCAGATAAGATCAGAAGACCATCACTATACATATTATTTGGACTTTTTATTTTACTCGCACTTGTTATGGGAAGAAAACAAGGTGCACTTTCACTTCTGGCAATGGCGGCATCATTTCTTGTTATTTTTACCTATATACTGCCGCAGATTATTATGGGGCAAAATCCGGTACTTACTGCAATTATTGGTGCAACAATCATCATTCCTATCACATTTATCCTGTCTCACGGCTTGAACGCAAAAACAATCAATTCAATAATTTCAACAATCACTGCCCTTATTATAACTGGAATTCTATCATATGTATTTGTTCATTTTTCAAGCTTAAGCGGAACAGCATCTGAGGAATCAACATTCTTAGTTGCTGAAATTGGGAAAAATATCAACCTCCAAGGAATTTTACTTGCAGGCATTATCATAGCGTCCCTTGGTGTTTTGGATGATGTAACCATTGCTCAAGCAAGCCTCGTTCAAGAATTAAAACGCGCCAATGAAAAACTTATGTTTAAAGACCTTTTTAAAAGAGGGATGAATGTAGGACGAGACCATATAGCTTCAGTTATAAACACGCTTGTTTTAGTATATACAGGCGCAAGTCTTCCGCTTCTTTTACTCTTTACCTATTCAAACAAATCATTTTCAGAGGTTATCAATTATGAAATTATCGCTTCGGAAATTGTAAAAATGCTTGTTGGATCAATAGGACTTATTCTCGCTGTACCAATTACTACCATTATTGCAGCTTACTTCTTCCAAGAGGTAAAAAAAGAAAAATAAAGCTTTTTCCTACCAGCTTCCACCACCCCCACCACCAAAACCCCCACCTGAAAATCCACCACCAGATGAACCGCTCGATCTTGGGGCAGATGAAATAGCAGAAGATAAAGAAGAGGAGAACGTATTCACATTTTTTTCAAAACTTGTCAAGCTAAAAGCGGTATGTCCCACATACCACGATGGTTGTTCAGGTTTTATCCCCATATCCTTTAAGGCTTGTGCAAATTTTCCCGTCAATCCAAATACTATTGCGTAAGGAAGTACTTCGTTTAGCATATTTTTTCGTTCAAAAAACTGCTGTCTATATTTTTCAACATGAGATATAAATTCATAGTATCCTTTTGCCCTTCTGTACAGCTCCTGTCCATAAGCAGTTCGTCTTGGCATACTCCTTGAAAAAATAACAACAAACAAAGAAAAAATAATATTCCCTGCCAAAAACATTTGCAAGGAAATTATCTGGATGAAAATAATTCCCAAAAGACTTCCTATCAGAAGAACTATACCAATAAGTAAATACTTTCCTCTCACTTTCTCAGGATCAGAGGGAAATAGTTTGTTTTCTACAACGTGAGAGTACAGTTCTTTTTTTACCCTTGAAAGATCTGTATAAAATTTATTTTTTAGCTCTGATGTTTTAATCATTTTTAAATCACCAAATATTTTATTCATAAGTGTTTTTTCGTAAGAAAGAAGCTGAGAATCTGCATCCTTTTTCTTATTCAACTGATAATCTACATTTCCAAATATCCACTTTTTTGGAATCTCAACTATGGTAAAGTATCCACGCGCAGCAAGGTCAATAATAGTTGCTGTAACATCCAGTGTGTCTGCCTGTTCATCCATTAAAACCCCAAGCTCTGCTGGTCTGAGCTTATCAGGGGGCGTATACTCCACCACAATCTGATCATGAGATCCAATTGGCTTAACTTCCTCTTTTGCATGAGGATCAAATAGATGCTTGCCTCTGCTCCAAAGATCCCGTCCATTTCTATACCAGTGATGCAAGATAAATGCAAATCCACCTAAAATCGGGAATAAAAATAATCCAATATTAAATGGTTCCATTATTTGCTCGAGAACCGTTTTAGGTTTGGGTATTACAATAATGGGAACTGTTCCTTTCTCAAATCCCACCGCCACAGTCATTTGCTCATTGGGCTCTAATTGTGTTGTTGAGAAAAAAGCGCTTTTTGAAGATATGTCCGATTTACATGTTTCTGTTGATCCTGAATAACCTACATAGCAAGAAGTCTGAAGAATTGAATCCTTCGGAAGATTTACGAAAGCATGCACATTCTCTATAGGAACAGGCCATTCGCCTGTTACATTCCAATAAAATTCATCGAATTGAGCATATGGTAAAATAACTCCTTGAACAATATATTTGATCGAGTAATTATGTTTACCAGAAATTGTCTTGTCAGGATCCCCTATCTTTACCTGAATATTATTTCCACTTTTATATGAAGTGTAATTTTCATCTTCTCCATCACGAATTACCTCATCCACTTGAACCGTTGTATAATATTTCTCGCCATTCAAATCATACACATAAGGAATATCTTTAAAAATTCCATGCTTTTGCAATGTGTTGTAGTCTACTGCTATGTGCTCCTCTACCTCAACCGAACCACTTTCTAAAACATGCATCTGTGATTCATAAGAATTAATTATCCACCCAGTGTCTTGCGCCAAAACTTTTGGTGTAAAAAAAAATGCAAAAAGTGATATTGTTACTAAAAATAAAAACCTCATATTCTTATTGTACTACGCACAAAGAATATGTCATAGTAGAAATATGAGTGCAATTGAATTGTTAGAAGCTGTAAAACTAAGATACTCAACGGATGATAAGCCTGGCTACACAAGGAAAAGAATAGGAAAATCATTTCAATACTTTGATACGAATGGTAAAAAAATTATTGATACGGCAATTATTAACAGAATTAATAAACTTGCAATTCCACCGGCATACACCAATGTTTGGATCAATCCAAATGCAAATGGTCATATGCAAGCAACAGGATTTGACAGTCGCAAAAGAAAACAATACAGATATCATGCGTTATGGAATAAAATCACATCTGAAGAAAAATTCAGTCACATCATAGAATTTGCATCTCATCTACCAAAAATCAGAACCTCTACAAAAACGCACCTAAAAGCATCTGGCATGCCGCGTCAAAAAGTTATCGCTGCGGTTGTTTGGCTTTTGGAAAACACATTGATTAGGATTGGAAATGAAGAATATGCCCAGGATAATAAATCCTACGGACTTACAACGCTTAAGAATAGACATGCAAAAATAGGCAAAAAATACAGAATCATGTTTCAGTTTGTCGGAAAAAGCGGAATAGTTCATTCAGTTTCCATTAGAAATAAGAAAGTGGCAAATATTGTAAGAAGATGTAGAGAGATTCCTGGACAAGATTTATTTAGATATTATGATGAAGAAAAACAAATTCAAACGATCTCTTCTCAAGACGTAAATATATACCTCCAAGAAATAACAGGAAGCGAGGTCACTGCTAAGGATTTTAGAACCTGGGGCGGAACGCTTCTTGCAGCTACAATCCTTGATAAAAACAATATTGAAACTGATGAAGAAAAAGTTAAAAAAACAGTTACTGAAACAGTCATAAAAGTCGCCTCTCACTTAAGAAATAAGCCTGATACATGCAGAAAATACTACATTCATCCATATATTATAGAAGGGTATACAAAAGGATTAGTACTTTCAAATGTGCGTAGTAAAATAAAGAAAAGACTTCATAAAAATGTGAAGGGTCTTAGTGCTTATGAAAATAAAGTTTTGTTTCTTTTAAAGCACATGATGAATCTTACCAAAACATAATGATTACGCGTATCCCCTACTTTGAAACCTCAAGATATAAAGTTTCAACTATGATTGAACTCTCCCAAGTAAATAAAAATGATCGAGTTGCTGATCTGGGATCAGGAGACGGAAGAATTTCTATTGCGTTTGGGCAAAAAGGAGCACAAGTCACCGGATTTGAACTGGATGATGGGTTCATAGAAAAATCAGAAAAGTTAATAGATAGCTTATCTCTTGAAAATAATATTACTATTCAAAAGAAAAATTTTTGGAATGTAAACTTAAACAGCTTTGATATTGTCTGTATCTATCCTATGCCAGATATTATGGATTTGCTTGAAATAAAACTACTCACTGAACTCAAGCCAAAAATAAAAGTACTCACAAACTATTACAAATTTCCGAATTGGAAATATAAAAAAATGAAGAATAATATCTATCTCTACGTACGATAATTAGCTTTAAAAAGGTATATCATCAATTTTTGGTACAGTAGTACTAAAATAAGATCTGTACTTACATAATCCACACGCTTCAACTGGAGAGGGCAGCTCACCAAGGAGCACATTTTCCACATCTTTAATAAGCGCAAAAAAACTATCCATATCCTCTACAACCTCATGAAATCTGGGAACAGCGGTAAATTCAATTTTTCCATTCACAAGCTTCATCTCTTCTGGGTTAACACTTACGATTCCCATTTTTGAAATTTTAACGGGTTCGCCGGAATGTGGATTTTCTAATGCAAATTTATATGCGTGCAGCTGTGAAGCATATTTTTGAATTCTATCATCATCTGGAGATGTTATTTTAAAATCTATGATGGTATAAGATCCATCATCTAATTTAGTCAAAATATCAAATCTTCCCTGGATAAAACAAGAGGTAGCACCAGGAACTGGGATTGATTTTAAAAACCCTTCCTGAATCTCTATAATGCCAGATGGAAGACTGGGGTGAATCTCATTGAGGTTTTTCCCCATGATAGAATCCTGCAAGAGTTTGTTAATTCTGCCAAACATAGAAGGAAAAATTCCGGGAGCATAAATTCCGTTTTTTACTTTTTGGTAATAGCAATGCTTACACTCAACCCATAAGTACCCAAAGTCGGAAGGTGATAGTTTATAAAGTTTTTTATCCATATGTTGGTATTTTACTCCTTATTATACTCGATTGCGAAGGTTTTAAGACCGGGTTATGCCGCTGAAAATTTATACAACCTTCTTCTTCCGTATCTTTCACTTCTGATAAGGGCAAAGTATGGTCTATTTTCAGCATGCAATACTTTTTCTTCACAAGTTCTAACATTTACCGGTCCAGAAATCCGAGGATCTAACCGCTCATATCTTTTAATCTTATTTGCCCCGTCCTCAACAAGAGCTCTAAATTCTACCAGATAATCTGGATGTTCACCTTTTAAAACAGGTGGGTAATGACTCATTTTATATAACCTGTTTTCACGAACCATTTCTACCTCACACCAGTCTTTTGTTTCAGGAACAAATAGTTCTACGCGTATCGCCATAGGGAAATTATAATACTCCAAAAATAATTTGCAAATTCTATTTTAAATAGAGTATTGACAATAGTTTTGATTGATTTTAGAATCTAAACATCATATGGCACACCCAGAATATCATCCGCTCCCAAGCGGTCTTCAACCAGAAATAACATACTCTAATCCTGATTTAGCTGTGTATGGAATCGCTCAATCAACTTCCCAGGTATTAACCAACTATTTTCAGGGAAGACCAAGCAGCCCTGAAGTAACAAGCAGAATATTAGGGAATAGCTTAGCATTTATCCATAACGCGAGAACTGGGCTAGCTAATAACCCGGGTGAGGTAGACAGGCTTGGTCTTGCAACACCTGGAGATCTTAGAATTGCACAGGCAGTGGATGGTGGACCTACCGTAACAGATGACGAAGAATTAGAGGCACTGCGTTTTTCACTTATTACCATGGGTGCAATTCATAAATATGCAACCGTTACACTTCAGGATACTGATGGGAATTATTTGGATTTTAGGTTTACCAGAAATGGATTGATGGCACCTCCTGAAACACTTACTGAAACTAGTATGAGACTCAGGGAGCTTTGGAAAGAGACATTAAAAGTTGCACAAGAAAATACAAATCCTATTCTTCATATTATGAAAGACCCGGCAAAACTGAGAACGTTTTTTTTCTGGAAAACTGCAGCAGAAATTGCTATCCCAGCATGACTACTGTTGGTACTGCTGCATGAGGTTTTCTAACTGCTCTTGAGTCATAGCGCCTGTTGGTTGAGTTTGTTGATTCATAAAAGAGGAATAATCTGTAAATTTCACAGTTGATGGCGGAGTAAACACACTATCATCTATATTTTCCTTAACACAATTTGGTTTATTTTTCTCAACTTCTTGTTTAATTTTTTCCGCGTCCATAACCTGATCTGGTAGCCCTCCGTTCGCGGATTGATATTTTGAAGTATCTATCATAATTCCTTCATTATTTCCTGTTTGCCATACATAAACCACACTTCCATTTACGATTGCATTTCCATACTGCGCACCATCAACACCTGCAGAATCAAAACGGATTTTTCCTTGCTTTATGTATGCAGTTCCGGTAGAACCATTGTCGCTAAACGTACACTTGATTGATTCATTTCCGGTAAATGCTTTTGTAAACAAATCAGCAACCTCCATGGCGTCTTGATCTTTTCCAGTTGTAGAATCTCCATTATCTGAAAGCTGAGAGGATTTAGGAATTAAAAAGAAGAATGCCCCAGCAAGTACTACGCCAACTACCACAAGTCCTATGATAAACTTTTTATTCACTGTGAATGATTTTAATACGATTTTCTAAGAAAGGCAAGTTACTTTTTTTTCTTTTTTCTTCTCCCCCAACCGTACCATACCAAGAATGCAAAAAGCACCGCATCAAATCCTAGCCAAAAAGGTATAAAACTCACTGAAATACGAAAACCTAAAAATGACATAGGCAAGTCACCTGCAGTTGAAAGCCAAAGACCAACTAGAAAATCTCCAAGAATAAGACCGGAAAGAAACTTAGAAAATTCTTTCATGTTAATAGTTTATATAACTTAAAATATCATCGTCAAGTGGAATATATGTCTTGTATTTAGTAAAATACCTACACCATTGCTGTGTCGTCTCATGGTAAGCCGAGCTTGCCATGAGACTAATTACAACAAACGATGCTGTGTCGTCTCATGGTAAGCCGAGCTTGCTTTTTCGCAAGCTCAAAAGTAGGACAACAAGATAATTTAGTGGTTTTGCTGGGAGTTCGTCTAATGGTAGGACAACAGGTTCTGGACCTGTTTATTGGGGTTCAAATCCCTGACTCCCAGCAAAACCCCTAATCTGGATCAGTTTTAGGCGCGCAGTCCCGACTTGGCGGGACGAGCACCGCCCGTTTGGGATTCGAATCCCTGCACAGCAGCACTTATTCACAGGTGAATGTGCAGATTTGAAGTGTGCTTGAGCCACTTGAACAAAGCGCATCAGGCTTACAAATTTGATTCGGCGCTTCTCCTTCTTCAATAGGATCAGAAGTTACATCCTTATCAGGACACTCTGCCACGGACATTGTCGTAACGGTTGTTTCTGCATAACCGCTCTCTGGCGGATTACCATCTACGCATCCCACATCCACACATTCATCTGTCCAATCCCCAGATGTTTGAATTGTTCCAAGATACGTTCTGCCTTTTAAAAAACCTACTGGACCATTGTAACTAAGCTGATAATTTGATTTGACAGGATCCCAGTTGATTAAATTTGCTTTTGCCACGTAGCTACCTCTACCCCCCGTTAGCTTTAATGGTGCGCCTCCAGACTCCCAACTGTTATCATCCATGGAGCCATAAATAGTCACTTGTGCAGGATCATTTTTATCCTCTACATCTTGTGTAAAAATAACAGCAGGAGTTGTAGTGTTAAAATCATATTTAATAAATACCTTCCCGTCTTCACAAATAGATGTTGCAGAAAGTGACCACAGAGTTTCACTTTGCGCAATTTTAGTACTTAGCTGATTTTCATTTTCTTCCTGTATTGAACTTATTTCACTTTCTGGAAATTCACCTTGAATTAAAACAGTGTCATTACGAAAGATTTTAAACGTAACGCCTTTTTCAAAATAAGGAATTTGAAATGAACTCTCAAGCTGTTTAGTTTTTAATGAGTCTTCAAATGGGGTATCAATAAATTCATCTGGGATAACTATACTTGTAGCAATTGGCACGTTTGCAAAATAAAGAATTTTTTCATCCCTATCATAAACAGTAAAAATATAAGGAGAATTGACATCAGTATAATTCTGCTTAAATCCTTGTTCATTCAGTGAAAGTTCTTGAAGAAAAAAAGATTCTGATGAAGGGGAGTATAAAATATTAACTTGCCAGGTCTTTTGCGCTTCTGCATATTGAACTGGAGTTGGAGTGATAGTTGTAATTATTTTTTTAGGTGAAGTTGAATTTTGAATAATAACAAAAACTCCAAATATAGTGACTAAACTTAAAAATAGTATAAATAAAATAATAAAATTTCTCTTTTTAAAAAAGGGAGTAGATAGTATTTTGGGTTGCTCAATTGATTCTAGCGCTTGCGTAACATCTTCTTGAGGATTCATTTTATAAGTATAACAAATCGTAAGAATATTAAATTATTGATACAAAAAGGGTTGCTTCATTTTTAAAATTATGCAACAATGGTATGAATAAATTATGATTGCTCTTCGACCCTCGGGTCTCAGGATCAATCAAATTTTTTTATCCTTTTTCGTGAAGACGAAAATTTGATTGGAGGTGAAAATATATTATGGATCCAATGAATAATAACGGTCAACAACCAGGAATGGGCGGTGGCGATATGGGAGGCGGAATGGGTCAACCATCAACTCCTCCAGCAGAGCCTACAACTCCTGAACCTACACCAGCACCTGAAGCACCAGCAGGAGAAGAACATCCAGCAGGAGGTGACATGGGAGGAGGAATGCCAACTCCAGCACCTGAAGCACCAGCTGAAGGAGGAGAACAGCCAGCAGGTGGTGAACAAACACCACAACCTGGAATGTAATTTTTTCTGGTTTCGCACTTTTGCAAGCAAAAGCGCGCAACTTTAAGTTGCGCAATCAAAAACGAGCGAGTCTATGACTTGCTCGTTTTTTTGTGGGTTAATCTTTAAACATGTAGCCAAGACCTCTTACGGAGTGAATAATTTTTTTTGTGGGTCCTTGTTCAATCTTTTTCCGAAGATATCCAACATATACATCTACAACTCTTGAATCAATATCTGGTGCATATTTCCAAATATTCTCAAGAAGTTTTTTTCTTTTTACTACACTATTTTTATTCTGAAGGAAATACTCAAGTAGGCTGTATTCTTTTGGGGATAAACGAATCCTTCGACCATTAACAATAACAGAGCGAGAAGTTCTATCAATAGTAAGAAAATTTCCTGCCATAATAACAATCTTTAATTTCCGTCTGAAGTATATACAATGTATCAAAAAGAATCAAGAGGTAGGAGTCTTTTCCGTAACGGTTCTAAAAATAATCATAACCATTGCAATAAAGGGGATTGAAAGAAGCGCACCTAACACCCCTAATAAATTCGCCCCCACGGTGATTCCTAAAATAATTACAATAGGATTTAACCCAACTGCTTTTTGCATAACCTTGGGAACAAGCAAATTATTCTCAAGCATTTGTATAGCAATATATGCAATAACTACAATAATTGCAGTAAGCGGCGAAATAGTAACCGCCACAATAATCGCAGGAATTGATGAGAGTATTGGACCAAGAGTAGGAATAATCTCAAGTATTCCTGCGAGAAGCGCAAGCGGCAGCGCAAATGGAAGACCAATAATTGTTAATACTATCCATGTGATAAATCCAATAAAAACTCCTAGAGTTAACTGTCCACGAAACCATGCACCTAATTTATCTTCTGCTAAATCTAATGTTTTTTCCGTTTTCTTTTTGTATCTTTCAGAAATAAAATCAATCAATTCACGTCTCACTCTTGCCTGATCAATAGTTAGGTAAAACGAAAGAACAAATACAAAAACAAGCGCAAAAATAATTGAAAACGCAGTTGTTGTAACCGCAAGTGCACCAATTCCAATATTTCCCAACTGGGAAGTTGCATAATCTTGAAAATATGATTGCTGAAAAGACATTCCAAAAATATGCGCAACATTATCTATAAAACGAGGCAAATTATTAAACAATGATTGCATCTGAGATACAAAAAATGGAATAATTGGTCCAATAAGAAGAACTATTAAGAGTAACGTAATTGAATAAACAACTCCTGCAGCTATCGGACGTGGAAACCTATGTCTTTGAAGAATCCTAACATATGGAGCAAGTGCTGCCATAAGAATATAGGAAATAAAGAATAAAACTAATATTTCCCTTATCTGAATTAAAAACCAACCAATAACTACAATAATAAGAGCAGCAATTATCTGATTTTTAAGAAAATAACTTTTCAGATCACGCTCAACCATTTCCATATAGTTATTATAGCAAATATCAAAAAAAGAAGTTCATGTGATAGAATAACAACATAATGGCAACAATAGATGATCTACAAAAATTAGATATTCGTATAGGCACGTTTAAATCCGTTGAGCCAGTTGATGGATCTGAAAAACTCTATAAAGAAATTGTAGACTTTGGTGAAGAAATAGGAGAACGGCAAATCTTATCAGGCATTCAGAAATTTTTTACCCCAGATGAGTTAATTGGAAAACAAGCTCTTTTTATCATTAATTTAGAGCCACGCTTGATCATGGGAATAGAAAGCCAAGGAATGCTTCTTGCTGCACAGAATGATGATAAACCAGTACTTCTTCAACCTGAAACACAAGTAAAACCTGGATCAAAAATGCTATAAAATTATTAAGGAAAATTACAAATAAACTAAAGGGATTTAAGAATATACGGAAGAAAAATTAAAACTCCAACTATAACTGATCCAATACTTGTCAAAAGAACCATACCAGCTGCAACATCTTTTGCAATCTTTGCTTCTTGCCTGTGTTCTTTTGTAATAAGATTCGTCATTTCTTCAATAGACGTGTTTATCATTTCTGTTGAGATTACAAGTAAAATCATTACTCCTAGAATTCCCATTTCATACGCACCCACTTTGTAAAAAATGCTTAAAATAACAACAATTATTGCGGCAACTAAATGAATACGAAGATTCTGATTATCTTTTACTGCAAACTTCACGCCATCTACTGCGTATTTAAATGACTGTAAAAGAGTTCTATGTTCAACCATATAGATATAGTATGTATTCTATCACAAGAAATAAAATTAACGTAATTGATGTTCCTATAATTCCTCCTATCACTGCCTCAGAAAGCGTGTGACGATTCATATGAATTCGTGACCATGCAACAATTGGGATAAGAATCGGAAGAAGTAAAAACAATCCCCCAAATAAAAGCGCTAGTGTACACATAAATGCAGCTACTGCGGCAACATGAACGCTTGCCTTAAGTCTTTTATTAATAACCTCTAAAATAATTGCGCCAATTAATACGCCCAATCCTAAAATAACTAAAGATTTTGGACCATTTAATAAAAGTAAGAGAGAAATATAAATAACAGTTAAAATAATTACAAACGCGTAAAACGGACCGCGCTCTTTTCTTTTTGTAACATCAAAATCTGAAAATAATTTCATTTTTATCCCATAAAGGGTAAATACTGTAACAACCACAACAAAAAATAATGGATAAAAAATCCAATATAGTGAATACGGAACGTCCCGTGGGATATATATAATGAGAAGCGCTGGGGTAACAACAGATAAAACTGCGGGATGAAATATAATTGAAATAATCTGGGCAGCAAGATTTATCATAAGTGCGACTTCAAAAATTCTAGCGTCTTCTCTTTTCCATCAATTATTAATTTCTCCTGAAAAGGCATACCTTGAGGTTTTCCAGAAAGAACCACAAATACATCTTTTGTCTTAAATCCTAAATCATCTCTTGCTAAAAGCGTCACTTCTGCTATTTGTTCTTTATCCCAAGAGGAGATAGTTTGAAAATCTGAAATTAGCCGTTTTGCTAGTTTTTTTTGATCTTCAGAATATGAAACGTTCATATTGTCACTAATGAGCTCCTTAAATTCGGTAAGTGTCTTTATTCTTGTTTGTGCCAGTGGTACGTATTTTTCAAAATTTGGAATCTGAGAAAGTTTTGGATCAAACTCAATAAGCTTTTCTGCTAAAACCTCCCTACTTAGACTTCTTATATATTCCCCATTCATCCATAATAATTTTTTCTCATCAAATACCGCAGGGGCAGAATGTACATTTTTAAAATTAAATTCTTTTTCAATCTCTTCTTTAGATAAAATTTCCCGGTCATTTTTAGGCGACCAACCCAAAAGCATAAGATAATTGAGTAATGCCTCTGGAAGAATCCCTTCTGATTTATAATCCAATACAGATTTTGCACCCTTTCTTTTTGAAAGTTTTTTTCCATCAATTCCTAACACATTTGGAACATGGGCAAACTCAGGATGATCCCATCCAAACGCTTCATAAAGCATAATATGTTTTGGTGTTGAAGGAATCCAATCTTCACCTCGTATAACATGGGTTACATGCGTCAAATAATCATCAACCACATTTGCTAAATGATAAGTGGGATATCCATCTTTTTTGAGAATTATAAAATCCTCAATATCTTTATTTTCAAACGTAACCGTTTTATCACCAACTAAATCTGTCCATGACGTTATGCCAGTCTTCAGAGCTATAAATCTTATTGCACCATCTTCTTCTCTTGCTTGACCAGCATCCACCAACTGCTCTGCATATTTTTTATATTCAGAAAGTCGTTCAGATTGAATAACTTTTTCATGCCAAGAAGCACCAAGCCATAAAAGTGAGTCTTCAATTTTTTCTATTGCTCCTTCCATTTTCCTTGCCTGATCTGTATCCTCAATTCTTAAAATGAATTCTCCATTATTTGCTTTGGCAAAAAAATAATCAAACAATGCAGTCCGAATATTTCCGACATGGGGTATTCCCGTGGGACTTGGAGCAAATCTAACTTTAACCATACCTTGCATTTTACCCAAATTTTAACCTATACTCAATATTATCCATGTCACTTGCCCAAATAACAAAAGAAATTAGGCTCAGTTCTAAAATAATTGGTGCTTTACTGGTAGTAGGAATAATTATTTTTCTCTTTTTTCAAGGAGGAGCATTTATACAAAAAGTATTCTTCCCAACTCCTCCACCGCCTCCTGAGCAAAAGTTTGGAGAACTTACAGAAATTGCATTTCCAGAAACGTCATCACCTACACCTGAGTACAGAATAAATACTATTTCAGGTCAACTCCCTACGTTTTCAGACAGAATTCGCGTATATCCTATTATTCAAAATGATGCAAGCATAACTGCGCTAAAAACTGCTCGTGACAACGCGTTTAATGCAGGTTTTTCCGAAAACCAAAAAGCTGAAACGACGTCAACTTACTCATGGACGCATTTTAGTACACAAAGCATTCTTAAAATGAATATCATTTCTCATGATTTTACAATCTCATCTAATCTTTCGGGAGATCCAATTTTTTCAACTGGTCAAACGCTTACTCCAGCAAATGCAATTGAAAATACTTTAAGTATTATTGATACGCTCGGAGCAAACTCAGATGATATTAGTCCTGAAAACATCTCAACAATAGATTATTCCATAGTAAACGGAGCATTTTTACCAGGAGATTCTTTCCAACCTAAACAATCAACAAAAGTAATCCTAAAACAAAACCCGGTTGATAAGCTTCCTATTTATTATCCAGTTTTTCAAGACTCAACACTTTATTTTTATCTTTCGTTTATAAATGGCAAAGTAGAAGTTATTGATGCTTCTTATATTCATAAAGTTCCAAATCTTAATGAATCATCAACATATCCTTTAAAATCAACAAATCAAGCATATGAAGAATTAAAAAGTGGAAAAGGATTTATAGTAAACCCAACTACGGATGAGATCGTTGATATTACAGATATTAGTCTTGGATATTATATAGATAATTCATCTGAACAAAAATATCTTATGCCAATATTCGTATTCAAAGGAAAAAATGATTTTGAAGCGTATATTCAAGCTATTCCTCAGTAAATCTAAAATGAAAAAGATTCATCTTTTAAATCATCTATAATTCCTGTGATAAGATCCCGTGTGTCTAAAAACCTATCTTTACTTCTCAGAACTACAATCACATATTGCGTACCATTATGTAAAAATGCGCTCACTAAAACTCCCTCTGCTTCATTGGTGAATCCTGTTTTTACCCCATTCACACCTGGTATAAGAAGTAATTCGTTAAGATTTTTTAAAGTATGTGGTATGTTTCCGCTAGCATCAAAAACAGTTATCTCTTTTGTTTTTACAACATTTGCCAACTCATTATTTCTGAGAGCATACGCACCAAGAAGCGCTAAATCATACCCTGAAGAATAATTTTCATCAGCATACCCAGCAGGATCTACAAATTGAGTATTTTTTAGCCCTATTTCTTTTCCTTTCTCATTCATACGCTTAACAAATGCGCTTTCTCCACCCGGATAACTTACAGCAAGCAACATTGCTGCATCATTTCCAGATGGAAGCATCATCCCATAAAGAAGATTTTTAAACGTCATACGTTCTCCAATGTATAAACCCATTCTTGAACTATCTGCATTCACAAGCTGGGTTGTGTATATTAAAACATCCTCATCTTTGTAATGTTCAAGCGCAACAAGTGCTGCCATTATCTTTGCTGTTGAAGCCGGAGAAAAACGAAGATTTTCATTTTTAGAAAGTAGTACATTATTGTGGGTTGCGTCATAAATCACAAGCGCTTTGGAGGTTGAAAGTAAATCTGGTCTTTTTTTGAAATAGGAAAATGAGATATTTTCAGAAATCCCAGGAATCTTTGCAAGTTTTTGAGAATTAATTGCAGAAATTAAATAGAGAAAAACAGCAAAAAGAATACAATTTAAGATAACAAAAAATATTCCTATTGTAAGTAGTAAAGATTTTTTCTTTAAAAAAGAGGCACTTTTAATCTTTTGTATTTGTTTTTTCAATGACAGCAAAGCGTGCATCTACACGTTCCATATCTCTTGGAAATAATGAAGCTTCTCTTATATTTTGTAGGTTCAAAAGTTGCATAACAATTCGTTCTGATCCAAATGAAAATCCACCCTCTGGTGGCAATGCATACTTAAAGGCTTGAAAATACAACTCACTCTTCTTAAGATCTATTCCTCTTTTTTTAGCATTTTGCTCTAAAATCTTCAAGTCATGAATCCTTTGACCACCAGTCATAATTTCTATCCCCCTGAAAAGAAGATCCGCACTTAATGTGTATCCTGGATCTTCAGGATCTTCATAAGTATAAAAAGGACGTTTTTCAACAGGATAGTGTGTTATGAAAATAAAATCTGAACCTTTATCTTCCTTCGCCCACCTTCCTATCTCGCGCTCATCCTCAGGTGTCAAGTCGGGCTCATTTCTATTATCCCTACCTGTTCTGTCAAAAATAATTTGCTGTGCTTCCCTCAATTTCAATCTAGGAATTTTATTCTGTATCTCCAGCGGTGAAACCTTAAATAAAGACAATTCGTATGGGCACTTTTCTTCTACTTCTTCAGTTATTTTCTTAATTGCGTTTTCTGCAACATCTAAAACGTCCGTCCAAGACTGAATGAATCCAAATTCCGTATCAAGCGTTGTAACTTCAGCCAAATGTCTTGTGGTAATAGATGGTTCAGCCCGAAGTGTTTTATTCACTGAAAAAACTTTCCCAAAAACTCCAACTAATATCTGTTTATAAAACTGAGGACTTTGTGAAAGAAATGCCTTATGACCAAAATAATCAACCTCAAAAACCTCTGCTCCTCCTTCTGCTGCTTGGGGAATAATAACCGGTGATTGAAATTCAGTAAAACCTTTTTCTTTAAAATAATTCCTAAAAGAATCAACTACCACTTCCTGAACTTTAAAAATAGAAAAAACCTTTGGGTGTCTGAGTGTTAAACTCCTATAATCAAGTAATGTTGGAAGTTCTAAAACCAAGTCTTTGCCCGCCATGTCAAATGGCATTTCATCAGATTTTGTAATAAGCTTTGCCTCTTTTGCTTCTATTTCAATTTCTCCAAGTGGAAGCTTTTTATTGATATATCTTTCTTCACGTTTTTTAACAAGTCCTTTTATCTCAACGACATCTTGAACAGAAAATCCTGCAAAAACATCAGCAAGCTCTGGAGTAAATGCACCGACTTGAATAATTCCACTTCCATCCCGCAAATCCATAAAGGCAATTTTTCCATGAACTCTTAAAACCTGCACCCAACACTGCAAAATAACTTCTTCCCCCACGTGCAGCAAGCATTCATTTACACTAATTATTGGTTTTTCTTCCATATGTGTATTCTATCCTGATCTCACTCGCTTGACAAGTAGCGCCTACTTCTGTATTATTTACTTTATGGTACGTGCAATTTCTATTAATAAGTTTGTGACCCTCCCTATATAGGGGGTTTGAAAACAGTGTTTTCAAAACTCCCAGAAATGGGAGTTTTTTATTTTATGAATGGAGAAAAAAACATGAATGAAGAATCAAGAATAAGAGCTTCAGAAAAAGCACAAGAAATTATTGATAGCGTTGCAGGAATGTCGACTAGCACAGGAAAACGCGTAATCGCAGCGCCAGTAGGAAACCAAATAAAGTATGTCATTGATCCTTCAAACAAAATCGCAAGAAACTTAGCCAAAGAAGCAGGACTACCCCCTAGTGAGGTGAGAAAAAAACCTAATGTTGTCCACGCGGCAAACATTGCGCCAGGAGTAAAAGCAGAATTAGTTGAAACACCTAGCGGATTAGAGCCTAAAGTAAACGGACATTCTGTTCCTTTTGGCACGAAAATATCAGATTTAAGAAAAGGCTCAGGAAAGTAAATTATTTTTAAAATCCTTTACTTTTAATTCGATTGTTTTTTTATCTTTCCAAATGTTTTGTTCAATAGTATAAATCACATCAATTATATCTCCTACTGAAAGTGTTTGTTTTTTTATATGATTAAAAAGAATTCCTTTAAACTCAACTCCATCTTTCCCAAGAAACATTTGCAAGTGATCTTCTTGCTTACCAACCTTTTTTAGACTTAATACCTGCACTTTTTTAGTCATAAAAACAGGAACTGGATTTCCCATTCCAAATGGTGCAAGTTTTTTTACCAAATCATATAACTCTAATGTTATCTGCCCAAATTCAATTTCAAGATCAATTTTTAACTCTTTCACAAACAATTTTTTTTCTATTTTTTCTGAAGCTTTTACAATTGCTTTTTTAAAAGAATCAAGATTTATTGTTTTCATACTAAATCCTGCAGCCATAGGATGACCACCTGCTTCTATTAAATAATCGGGACAGGACCGGATCAACTCAATTATATTTACTCCTGGTATAGACCTAGCAGATCCTTTTGAGATTTCTTGCCCAATTGAAATCGCAAGTGATGGTCTATAAAACTCCTCAACCAACCTTGATGCAATAAGTCCCACGACCCCTTGCTCATATTCAGAGCTTTCTGCAATAACAATATTTCCTATATCTTTTACGTGTTGTTTTGCGTCTTCTGCTGATGAAAATGTAAGAGCCTGCCTTTCTTTATTAATCCCTTCAAGAATCATTGCAAGTTTTTTTGCCCTAACTTTGTTTGTAGTGCAAATTAGTCGTAAACCGTCCATTGCGTGAGATATCCTACCGCTTGCGTTAAGCCGGGGAGCAATCATATGCCCAATGTGATACGTATCTATGTCTAATTTATTGATCCTAGCTTCCTCAAACAGTGCAAGAAGTCCCACACGATTTGTATTTCGAAGTTTCTCAAGACCAAATTTTAATAATGTTCGATTATAGGCATTTAAGGGAACCAAATCTGCAACAGTTGCCAAAGCAACAAGTTCTATACGTGAAACATCTTCTGAGAGCTGAAACGCTGATCGAATAGTTGTTGAAAATAAATAGCCCACTCCTGCACCACAAAGACTAGTTGTGTGAATAATTGCATCCGCATCAGGAAGTATATCCCCAGGGGTATGATGATCTGTAATTACCACTTGTATCCCATTCGACTTAGCATACTCTACTGCTTTGCCGGCTACAATTCCATTATCCACCGTAATAATTAATCCAATATCTTTAACAATTGCTTGCAGATTCTTTATGCCTTTTATTGAAAGACCGTATCCCTCATCCATTCTATGAGGTATATAAGGATGTACGTTTTTATAAAATGAAAAAATTGTCTCCCAAAGAATTGCCGTGCCAGTTATTCCATCTACGTCATAATCTCCAAAAATTATTATCGCTTTATTTTCTTGAATAGTTTTTTTTATTAATTCGAGCGCTTTTTTTATTTCTGAAACATCAATCCCGACATTTTTAACAGTTACTTTTTCAATTTGAGGATCTAAAAATTCATCCACCTCTTTTTTTGTTTTAATTCCCCTATTTTCAAGAAGGATATTAAATATTCTTTTTGTTGTGTCTGGTCTTTCTTTGTTTAATATTTTAAAGATCTTCATGCTATACTCTTATTAATTGAGAAAATGAAAATTGTAAATTGGTAATTAGAAATTATACTCAATAATACCATATGAAAGAAAAAATAAAGCCTCAGGTTTTAGAAATTTATAAAAGATTAGAAAATGCAGGGTTTGAAGTGTTTCTAGTGGGGGGTTGTGTAAGAAACCTACTTCTAGGAATTGAGCCAAAAGATTGGGATCTCACAACAAGCGCTACCCCTGAAGAAATTCAAGCAGTCTTTCCTGATTCTTTTTATGATAACTCTTTTGGAACAGTTGGTATTCCCCTTAAAGGAGTTGAAGAAACAGAACATAAAGACGTTGTAGAAATTACCACATACAGAACAGAGTCCTCCTATAAAGACCATAGAAGACCTGAGTCTGTCTCTTGGGGAAAAACAATTCATGAAGATTTAGAAAGACGGGATTTTACTATTAACGCCATCGCATTAAAAATAGAAAATGAACTTGTTTTTATTGATCCATTTGAAGGACAAAAGGATTTATCAAAAAAAATTATAAAAGCCGTTGGAAATCCTAATGAACGATTTAAAGAGGATGCACTTAGGCTTATGCGTGCTATAAGATTTGCAACTCAGCTTTCCTTTTCTATTGAAAAAGAAACTATGAAAGCAATAGTAGAAGATGCAAGTCTTATATCTCATGTTTCCGGTGAAAGAATTAGAGATGAGCTTATAAAAATACTTGCATCTGATAATCCATATGAGGGCATCATGTTGCTTGACGCAACTGGAATTTTAGATATCATTCTTCCAGAATTATCGAGCGGAAAAGGAGTGTCACAGCAGCGTCCAGGAAGACATCACACAACTGATGTTTTTACCCATAATATGCTTTCATTAAAACACACGCCAACAACTGACCCAATCGTAAGGCTTGCAACACTTCTCCATGACGTTGGGAAACCAAATGTTATGAATAAAGATGAAGAAGGGTACGTAATTTTTTATAATCATGAAGTTGCAGGAGCAAAAATTGCAAGACAGATAGCAGACAGGCTACGACTGTCGAAAAAAGATAGAGATAGAATTGTAACATTAATTCGCTGGCACATGTTTACTGTTGATGAACATATTACTGACAGTGCAATTAGAAGGTTCATAAGACGAGTAGGAGTTGAGAACGTAAAAGACATGATGGATTTAAGAATTGGGGATAGGCTCGGGGGAGGAACTCAGACAGCCGAATCATGGAGGCTTAAAAAGTTTAAGGAAAGAATGGTTTCAGAACTAAATCCACCGTTTTCAATCAATGATTTAAAAGTAAGCGGAACAGATGTCATGGAAATTTTACAAATCAAACCAGGACCAAAGGTTGGAAAGGTTTTACAAAAACTTTTCGAAGAAGTTGATGAGAATCTAGAACTTAACGACCGGGAATATCTTTTGAAACATATAAAAGAAGTTGGAGAATCCATATAACTGCGTTATAATATAGACATGCTACAAGAAAAATTACAAGAAGACTTAAAAGCGGCAATGATTGCTCATGATGAGCAAAAATTATCCGTTATCAGAATGTTAAAATCTGCAATTCAATATTTTGAAATCCAAAAAGGTGGAGCTGGTTATAGCGCGACAGATGAAGAAATTTTAGATGTTATCTCAAAAGAAGTGAAGAAAAGACGTGAGGCAATAGACTTATATGAAAAAGGTGGAAGACCAGAACTTGCTGAAAAAGAAAAACAGGAAATGAAAATCCTTCAAAGCTATCTTCCAGAACAAATGAGCGAAGATGAGGTTAGAAAACTTGTTTCAGAAGCCATCGATCAAACTGGAGCAAGCTCAATACAGGAAATGGGGAAAGTTATGGGAGTGCTTATGCCAAAAGTGAAAGGGAAAGCAGACAGCTCCCTGGTAAGTGGTTTCGTTCGTGAAAGACTTAATCAAAGCTAAACCCTAACAATTCAAAGATCTTCCGTGTATCACCCAGTTTCTCCTCTGAAATCAACTCATCAATAAACCCTAAAACAAAAGGGGTATTCAAATCATCTTCCATTATCTCTTCAAATTTTCGCACATTAATTTCATCTTGTGTATTGTTGTCAGTATTCTTAAGCTGATTTTTTATCCTAGTAACTTTCATTTCAATTTGGTTCAAATCAAATTCTTCGAATTCCCAAGGGTTTCTATAATGATGAGACAAAAGCAAATATCGAATTGCAAAAGGTGAATATTTCTTTAGAAGATCTGAAACTAAAACTAAATTCCCTAGTGATTTACTCATTTTTTCACCCTCACAAAGAACCATTGAGGTATGCATCCACACATTAACAAAGGGAGACTTTCCGCTTGCTGACTCGCTCTGAGCAATCTCACTCTCATGATGAGGGTATATAAGATCTCTCCCTCCACCATGAATATCTATTCTTGATCCAAGAATTGAGTCAATCATGGTACTGCACTCTATGTGCCAACCAGGTCTTCCTCTTCCCCACGGACTTTCCCAATTTGGATTTTTCTCATCTCCAAACCATAAAACAAAGTCTAATGGACTTTTTTTATTTGGATCATCCGGATTATTTCCTCTTTCTCTGGAAATAAAAAGCATTTGCTCATTCGTATATTTAGATAACGCACCATACGTTTTAAACGAATGAATATCAAAATATACTGACCCATTCTT
>CAZQSX010000004.1:13689-45287 GCA_964596415.1 uncultured Gammaproteobacteria bacterium | reverse complement strand
GATGCGCCATTTGCATGAATTGCATTTAAAATCCAAATCGATCCACACGTTGGAAAAATTACCTATGGGCGTGTTTATTCAGGTAAATTAGTGTCCGGATCGTATGCATATAATTCTTCAAAGGATGTGAAAGAACGGGTAGGAAGGCTTCTTCTTATGCACTCAAATCAACGGGAAGAAATTAAAGAAGCAGTTGCGGGAGAAATAGTAGCGGTTGTTGGACTTAAAGATACAGTAACCGGAGATACGCTTTGTGATGAATCAAAACCACTAGTTCTTGAAAAAATCTCTTTCCCTGATCCTGTTATCTCACTTGCGGTTGAACCAAAAACTAAATCAGATCAAGAAAAAATGGGAATGGCACTCAAACGTCTCATGGAAGAAGATCCTACCTTTACCGTTAAAATGAACCATGAAACGGGTCAGACTATTATGAGCGGAGTTGGAGAATTACAGCTTGAGATTATGGTGGACAGAATGAAACGAGAATTTAACGTAGAAGCAAACGTAGGAGCACCACAAGTTGCATATAAAGAAACATTTGAAGGCGCAGAAATTAAAGGTGAAGGAAAATACATCAGACAAACTGGAGGAAAAGGTCAATATGGACATTGTCTTATCCGGGTTGAGCCAAAGGGTCGAGGTGAAGGATTTGAGTTTGTGAATGCGATTAAGGGAGGAGCAATTCCTGCAGAGTTTTGCACTTCTATTGAAAAAGGGGTTAAAGAAACACTTGAAAATGGACTTTTACTTGGCTACCCAGTAGTGGATTTGAAAATTACGCTTTATGACGGATCATATCATGATGTTGATTCTTCTGATATGGCGTTTAAAATTGCAGGTTCTATGGCGCTTCAAGATGCAGCTAAAAAAGGAAAACTCGCGCTTCTTGAGCCGATCATGAAGGTTGAGGTTACAACACCTGAAGAGTTCATGGGAGATGTTATTGGAGATCTTTCATCTAGAAGAGCGCAAATCACCGGATCTGAAGAGCGTGGAAATGCCAGAATTATTCATGCATCAGTACCTCTTGCTGAGCTTTCAGGATATGCAACAGTTATTCGTTCTATGTCACAAGGTCGTGCAACATATTATATGGAGCCAAGTCATTATGAAGAAGTACCTCAAAACATAGTGCAAGCAATGCTTGCCAAATCCACGTTTACAGGAAGAGTCAGCGCTCAGTAACTTCCTTATTGATTTCGTTTATTGTTTGTTATTAAATTCAATTATGGCTAAAAAAATAGTAATCGCGGGGATTTTACTTCTCGTTTTGATTATTGCTTTAAATATTTTTGTTGGAGCACAAATCGCAAATTTTTTAGCACCTTATAATATCCCATTAATTAGTAATAATCTTGATGACGTACGGGAAGGTAAATTATTAACTGTTGAAATTGTTGGGGTTGCTATGGATCCAAACTACAAAAATGGACAATATTATATTCTTGACAAAAATTATTACTTGCAAAATAGTCCTCAGAGATCTGATGTTGTTGTTTATAAAGATATCAGTAACTCAAATAGCGAGTCAGCAAAGCGAATTATTGGATTACCAGGAGAAGTAATAAAGGTATTTAATGGAAGAGTATACATTAACGGGGAAGAACTAGTGGAGTCATACATAACTACCTCCGTTATTACAGGCGCGGGAAGATTTTTGCAGGAAAATGTAGAAGTAGTTATTCCAGAGGGAGAGTATGTTGTAATGGGAGATAGAAGAGAAAATAGTTCAGATTCAAGAATTTGGGGGTTTTTACCAGCAGAAAATATAGTTGGGAAAGTAGCTGCATGTTACAAAAACTGCGAATAGTGCTTCTGATATAATAATTTCATGCAGATTGTGTTTTATGGGGCGGGGTCATGTACGCCATTACCTTCATCCTCGAATGTTCCTTTCAGATCATATACCGGTTGGTATACAGAAATTGGAGAATCATCATTATTATTTGATATTGGTGCAGGGGTGATTCACAAAATGTTACTTGATAACAAAGATATTTTAAGACGTCCTACTCATACATTTATCACCCATTTTCACCCTGATCACTGTTCAGATCTAATTGCATTAATGCAGTCTCGTGGCGTTTATAACGCAAATGAGCAAAAACTCCAGCAAATGATCCTCGGTGGTCCTTCTGGGCTTCAGAAATTTATAGACCAAGTGTTTTATAGTGTGGATTCTTGGAGTGCATTTAAAAATGAACTTGATATCTCCCAACTATTGGACTTGAAAGAAGCAAAAGAGGGCGTTGTATTTGAGAATAAAGAATTCAAGGTTTCTTCCTCCCCAATTAAGCACTTTGAAGATTCAGTCTGCTATAAACTTGAAGCAAATGGTAAAACCATAGTCTATTCAGGGGACATGATTTATGATGAAACCATCTCGAATTTCGGAAAGAATGCGGATTTGGCAATTCTTGAGTGCTCATATCCTGACAGAAAAACATTAAAATGGAGTCATCTATGTCCGGAAGACATTGGAAAACTTTCAAGACTTGGAAATTTTAAAAAAGTAGCACTAACCCATTTGTATCCTCCATGCCATGGTCGGGAAGATGAGATGATACAGACAATTCGTTCGATTCATGATGTAGAGGTAATTATTGCAGAAGACATGATGAAAATTGCGCTATAACTTGCTATAATTCTCCTTTATGAAACAACCGGAACGTAGGAGTTTTTTACATATTGTTCCTCCTTTGGAAAAAGTTGATCCTTTTCAGGACTCTCTTTATGCAAGATGGAATATTGAAGGAATAGCTGCAGCACTTGATGCGGACTTTTCATTTAGTGATAAAACGTTTGATTGGACGTTTAATCTTAATACTCCAATGCAAAGCAGGCTTCAAGAAACTCCACCGTTTCTAAAAATTTCTCCTAATCCACTTTGTCCAGATGGAATGTTTCCTTTGGCGCTATTTGATTCTGGCATTGGTGGATTTACTGTTTCGTTGTCAAATATTTTACAAATAGATGTTGTAGGTGGTGGCATAAAAATTTTTTCAAGAGATGAGCTTGGGTTAACAGAGTTTGAGCTTGAGAAACATGGAGTTTTGAGAGTATCTACTACGCCGTATTTTCAAATTCAAATAGTTAAATAATTAATCCAGTTGCATCAAGAATTTCGACATGCTATCATGATTCATATTCCAGAATATGTCTGATACTCCTCCACAATTTGACCCTTCAAACTTTTCAAACGATTCTTATGTGAAGCGCGTAGAGAAACCTTGGGGGTATGAATTGCATTTAGTTCCTGAAAATTTACCATACATGTTTAAAATTATGCATGTAAATGCAGGGCATAGAATGTCTCTTCAAATTCATGATACAAAACAAGAAACATATTTAGTAATAAAGGGGAGAGCAAAGTTAATTTGGGAAAATGAAAAAGGAGAGCTCATAGAAACAGAGCTTGAAAATGAAAAAGGCTTCTCAACGCTAATTGGTCAGAAGCATAGACTTTGCGGAATAACTGACTGTGATATAGTTGAGGCTTCAACTCCTGAAGCGGGTACCACATGGAGACTTGAAGATGACTATGCAAGACCTCATGAGACAGAAGATCAAAGAAAAGCAGAAAGGGGAGAAGCGTAATGATAGATTTGAAAAACATTGAAGAGATTAAAAGATTAGATCCTGCAGATACACTTTCATCCACGGAAAAACTTCCTGAACAGCTCCTTGTCGCTTGGGATGAGGTAAAAATGATTGAGGTGCCTGAGGAATATAAAGATGTTACAAGTATCGTTTTTTGTGGAATGGGAGCTTCTATATATGGTGCTTTAGTAGTTAAGTCTATTTTTGGTTCTGAATTTCCGTTTCCCGTAGAAATGGTTTCAGATTATCATTTGCCAAAATATGTAGGCTCAAATACGCTTGTAGTTTTGACAAGCTACTCTGGATCAACAGAAGAGGTTTTATCATGTGCAGAGGAAGGGAAAGAAAAAGGAGCAAAGATGCTTGTGTTAACAAAAGGAGGGAAATTGGGTGAATTTGCAACTTCAAATAGCATTCCAGCGTATATTTTTGATGGGAAGCTTAACCCGGCAGGGGTTCCTAGGCTTGGAAATGGGTATACAATAATTGGTCTTATGGGGCTTTTGCATAAAGCAGGAATAATTCAACTAGATGAGCAAAAACTTTTAGGAGCTGTTGAGCATATTAAAAAGAATACTGATTTTATAAAAGAACGTGCTATGCATGACGCTTATGCATTAGTTGAAAAAACACCAATTGTAATAACTGCAGAACATTTATCCGGGAATGCTCAGATACTTCGTAATCAGTTTAATGAAACAGCAAAGACATTTTCTGCATTTTATTTAGTGCCAGACTTAAATCACCATCTTATGGAGGGATTACAATTTCCTGTTCCTACAAATTTGAAATTTTTACTCTATCAATCCAATAATTACACGCCAAAGATTAAAAAAAGGAGAGATTTTAGCTCTTGGATCATACACAACCTTATACTTAGGGCTTTTGTATGAGCAGAATCCGGCGGTTAATCCGTGGGTTGATTGGTTTAAGATCGAGCTTTCAAAATGAGGTTAATTTTATGTCTCAAAAAAAAGTTCTCTCCCCTACTCTTTTTTTAATTCTAGAATTTTTTATTCTCATCCCCTCTATCATTTTTGTTATTGGTGTTTTGCAATACCTTTTATTTGGGAGTAGTTATTTGATGTTTTTGGTAACTCCGAATGGTGCAACACTGCAAAATATTTTTGTAACCATTATTTCACCATTTATTGGTGGATTTTTTGCCTATCAGTATTTAGAGCGATTAAAACCTAAAGGATTTATTGAAACGTGCGCAAAGGGAATTATTTTTTACAGCATTATGTTAGTTGGTCTTGTAATTTTTTACCAATTTTTTGAAAGCGTGTTGTAATTTCTTGCTTCTCTAGCCTCAATAGCCTACAATATTCACATGAGAGTCGTGAAAGATGCATCTTTATCTGAAATTTTGTGGTATAGAATTGGTGGAACTGCAAAATATCTCCTTGAATGTTCATCTGAAGATGATGTTATTTCTGCATTACAGTTTATAAAAAAGGAAAAAGTTTCTAAGATTTTTGTGGCAGGACTAGGCTCAAATCTTTTGTTCACAGATAAATATTTTGACGGGGCAGTTATAAGAATTGCGTCAGGTCAAAAAGATTCAATTCAGCTTGTTGGAAAAGATACCGTGGAAGCTTTTGCTGGAGTAGAGCTTGATGCGGTGATTCAGTTCGCGTTTCAGAATAATTTAATTGGCCTTGAGTGGGTAGGAGGGCTACCTGGAACAGTTGGTGCAGCTGTAAGAGGAAACGTGGGAGCATTTGGAGGAGAAATCTCCAAATCGTTTTCAAGCGCGAAGATATTAGATGCGAGGAACAAAAAACTAGAAACGAGGATGTTAAATCGAAGAGATATAAAATTCTCTTATCGGAATTCTACAATTAAGAAGAATTCAAGTTTAATTGTTGTTTCTGTCCAGTTTAAGTTAAAAAAGGTGGATGATGCAACGCTTGGTAGAGCAAAGACTACCTATTTTTCAAATATTGAATATCGGAAAAATAAGCATCCACTTGAGTTCCCCTCTACTGGTTCTGCGTTTAAAAATATAAGTGAGCCTGAAAATGTAAAAAAAGTACTTGCTGCATTTCCAGATCTAGAAAAAGAAATCCAAATTAAATGGCACGGGAAAGTAAGCGTAGGATACTTAAATAAAAGGCTTGATTTATCAGGTTTAAAAATAGGAAATGCGCAAATTTCAAATAAGCACAGTAATTTTATTGTGAATTTGGGTGGAGCGAGTTTTCAAGACGTATTTTCGATAATTACAAAAATCCAAGAAACGTATCAGGATGAATTTGGATTTATGCCGGAGCCTGAGGTGGAGATAGTCCATTAGAAACAAGAAACGAGGCGTTAGAAATAGAATATATGAAATATAAAAAAGGAAAAGATTATATTGGGGTTGGTGTTGGTGCAGTTATTTTTAATAAACAGGGAGAGTTTTTGTTGCTAAAGAGGGGTAAGGCATCAAAAAATGAGATTGGTCTTTGGGGTTTTCCAGGTGGAGCAGTTGAATTCGGAGAGACTATTGCAGAAACAATTAAGCGAGAAGTAAAAGAAGAACTCTTAATTAACATAAAACCACTTAAGCTTCTTACGCCAATTAACCACATCATTAAAAAAGAAAAGCAGCATTGGATCGCAGTTCCTTATATATGTCAATTAACTTCAGGTAAGTTAAAAATTACAGAACCAGATAAATGTGAAGATGTGGGTTGGTTCAGTATTGAAGAGGCTTCAAGATTCAAATTGAGCTTGGTAGCAAGAGAAGTATTAAAGGAGATTAGAGAAAGATATGGTGAGCTTTCTGACTTCTTTTGATGTAAAGTAGACTTGACATTCTTTTTCCTCTTTGCTATTCTAGTTTTATGTATGAAGGAATCAGTTTCAAATTGTCTTCAAGAATATCGAATCAAAGCAAATTTAACCCAGGAAGATCTTGGTAAAAAGGTAGATGTTACCAGGCAAACAATTATTGCTATTGAAAAAGGAAATTACACACCATCAGTTTTATTGGCACTTAAGATTGCGAAGGTGTTAAAACTTCCTGTCGAGCAAATATTTAGTTGTTAATTATGAAATCTGAAATTATACTTTCTGCAATCGCCCTTATTCTTCTTGCCCTCTTTTTAAACGTGTTTGATTTAGTGATGCCACCCTCTACGCTCCATATGCTTGTTGTCGTAGCGCTTGTTGTTTTTGGAATTATTATTCTTCTTTTTTGGCGTGAGAATCCACGTGATGAAAGAGAAGGCTATCATCGGATGTTTGCTTCCCGTGTGTCACTTATCCTAGGCAGTAGTGTTCTTATTCTTGGAATTATTCAGGGGCTTTTTGCTCACAGACTTGATCCTTTTCTAATTTATGCTCTTGCTGCAATTATTATTGGAAAGCTTTTTGGTTTTATGTATATAAAGAGAAAAAAATAAATGATTGGAGGTGAAGCTTATGAATAAAAACATACTCATAATTCTTGGAATAGTAGGTGTAATTATTATTGGTTGGATTGGATATGGAATGATTTCTTCATCTAAGACAGATGTAGCAACGGATGATAAGATGATGAAAAATGAATCCATGATGGAGGAAGAAAAAATGGAAGAAGAAGCCATGATGGAGGAGGGGGATTATGGAAAAGTAATATCCGGGAAATCATCTCCTTTTGTGGAGTTTACAAAAGCAGGATATGATAAAGCGATAAGTGATGGAAAAATTGTTTTTTTAGATTTTTATGCTAACTGGTGTCCAATTTGCCGTGCAGAAGCACCAATAATTGACTCAGGATTTAATGGTTTGACATCTGACCAGGTGATTGGTTTTCGGGTTAACTTTAATGACCCAGAAACGGATGCAGATGAAAAAGCGCTTGCTTCTGAGCTTAAAATTCCATACCAGCACACAAAGGTAATTTTAGTGGATGGGAAAGAGGTTTTCAGATCAACTGACCAGTGGAAAAAAGAAGACTTTGATTCGGCGATGCAACGGGTACTATAGTTAGAACAGGTTAAATTCCGGATGCAGTGAAATGTTTCCGGAGTTGAGCTTATTATAACTTTATAATTTATGACAACATTACTTTTTTTTGCGTTTCTATCAGGACTGGTTACCATTGCAGCGCCTTGTATTTGGCCGCTTTTGCCCATTATCCTTTCATCTTCAGTAATTGGAACAGGTCATAAAAGACCACTTGGTATTACCATAGGTATTTTAGTAAGTTTTGGAATTTTAACGCTTACCATTTCATATCTGGTATCATTTTTTAAATTTGATCCGAATATTTTACGGTACTTTGCTGTTTTTATTCTTTTATTTCTGGGTGCAACCATGGTGATTCCCCCTCTCACACGAATTGTTGAATCGTTTGTTTCCCGATTTGTTGGAAAGTTGGCGGCAAAGCCTGGAGAGATTCCTTCCAGCGGTTTTTTGCCAGGTTTTATAACAGGGTTATCGCTTGGCGTTGTTTGGACTCCTTGTGCAGGTCCAATTCTTGCAACAATTGCAACACTTGCCGCCACAAGAACTGTTAATCTGGAAATTATACTTGTTACCGTTGTATATCTTATTGGAGTTGGAATCCCGTTATTTTTATTCGCATATGCTGGGCAAAAATTTATTGCAAAAAGCAGATTTTTGAATAAATATACGGGAAATATCCAAAAAGTTTTTGGGGTAATAATAATTCTCACAGCTCTTCTAATTCTCACCAATTATGATAAAGTACTTCAGGCAAAATTGCTGGATGCATTCCCCGCATATTCACAATTTGTAGTAGATTTAGAAAGTAATGATACGGTAACAGAAGCGCTTGATAGGATTGGCGGAAAAGAGGAAGATATGTCAGGGAAAGCTTTTAACCCTATGAACTCACAAGAAAATAGCATCTTTAACGCAAATGTTCCAGCGCCTGAGATTACGGGAATTAGTAATTGGTTAAATTCTGAACCCTTAACTCTTGAATCATTGAAAGGAAAAGTTGTTTTAATAGATTTCTGGACCTACACTTGCATTAATTGTATTAGAACGCTTCCCCATGTTACTTCTTGGTATGAAAAGTACAAGGAAGACGGACTTGTTATTATAGGTGTGCATACTCCGGAATTTGAGTTTGAAAAAAATACAGATAACGTTCAGGGTGCAATTGAGCAATTTGGTATAACGTATCCCGTAGCTCAAGATAATGATTTTGGAACTTGGCGGGCGTTTTCCAACCGGTATTGGCCAGCGAAATATTTGATAGATAAAAATGGAAATATTCGGTATTACCATTTTGGAGAAGGCAAATATGATGAAACTGAACGAGCGATTCAATTACTACTTCAAGAAAATGGGAAAGCAGTAACTAAAAAAATAGATACAATGCCTGATATGACTCCAACCCAGAGAGTTTCTACAGAAACATATTTAGGAAATTCTCGTATGGAATATCTATATCCGAACGGTAGCACGAAAGAAGGAGAACAAAATTTTACAATTGCAAAAAATATTTCAGAAAACAGTTTTACCTTTGGAGGCGTATGGGATATTCAGAATGAGTACGCAAAGAGTGTGGAAAACGCAGTATTAGAATATAAATTCTTTGCAAAAAATGTATTTTTAGTAATGCGTCCAGGTAAAAGTTCAGGTAAGGTGAGGGTTATATTAGATGGAAAAGAAGTAAGCTTAATATCTGTAGATGCTGATAAACTATATGAGCTTATACAGCTTTCTGATTATGAAGCTCATTTGTTGAGGTTAGAATTTACTCCTGGGATTGAGGCATTTGCGTTTACTTTTGGGTAATTCGCTTCTATTTTCTTCACATGGTAAAATTACTGCATGCGAAAACTAGGTTTTTTGTTTCTTATATTTGCAGTTATTATTTTTGCAGCGATTATGTACAGACTGCGGATTGATGGGGTGCAAAATTTCTCAAAAACATCCATACAGGAAGTTGTGGACACGTCAGTTTCTTCAAAAGAAAGTTATATCTTTATTCCCTACTGGGCTGTTGACAATGGAATAGAAGATGCACCTTTTAATACTTTAATTTATTTTGGAATAGATGCATCTGTAAATGGCGTAAATACATCTGAGGATGGGTATAAAAAATTACATATGTTTCGTGAATTTTCAGGAAGAAAAAAAACACTTCTTACCGTTAGAATGTTAGATTTCGAAGAGAATTCGGATATTTTAAAAAATAAAAAAGTTCAGGGTAAGATTATTTCTGAATCAACCGCCTTGGCAAAACAGTACGGTTTTTCAGGAATTGTTCTTGACTTAGAGATGAAAGGGTTACCATTTGATTCGCTCATAAATAGGATTACGGATTTTAATAAAAGCTTTAACGACGTTTCAGAAAAAGAAGGCTTGTCATTTAGTACGCTTATATATGGAGATGTTTATTATAGAATTAGACCGTATGATGTTAAAAAAATTAGCGTTTACACTGATAGAATATTTGTGATGAGTTATGATTTTTCAAAGTCTAATGGAAATCCTGGTCCAAATTTTCCTTTAGAAGGAAGAGACGCATATGGATATGATTTTAAAACTATGGTAACGGATTTTAAAAAAGAAGTTCCTGTATCTAAGTTGACATTTGTTTTTGGAATGTTTGGATATGATTGGGAAGTAGATACGAATGGGAAAAGTAAAGGATCTGCCGTTGCCAAGACTACGCTTCAGATGGAACGTATGATTACTGGGTGTGTGACTGAAAAAACATGTAGAGTTTTGCTTGATTTATTATCTCAAGAAACGAAAGTAACATATCAGAAAGACGGTGAGGCACATGTAGCATGGTTTGAAACCTCACACTCAACAGATAAAAAAATTACTTATCTGAAGTCTCAGGGACTTGAATCGGTTGGATGGTGGGCATATTCGTATTTTTAAAAAAAACAGAAAGGGGAACTGTTTCTGAGAGAATTGATTCTCTTTCTTCTCTTGTTATAACTGTGCTTTTATTTAAAAACTCAATTTTTGTGTTTCCTCTTGCGTAAGGGTTTATTTGAAAAGAAATATGTGCAATCGCCGCTTCCCCCTTTTTTTCAGACACAAAAGGAAGGAGTTTTATGGCAAAGGTTGCTCTTCCAATTTCATGTCTTACTTCATTAAGCGTCACTTCAAAGTGAGTAGTATTTCCAAAAAAATTGTTTTGTGATGGAGAGAATGAGAAATTAGTAATGACATTTGGATCATAGGAAACATCTATTTGAACTTCTGAAACAGGTACTGTTGATGAAAGCATAATTTCTGTTGTTATGCTATTTTTTTGATCAGGGAAAAGTGTATCATTTAAAAAATATAATTTTGCATTGGGGGAAGATGTGTCAAATGTAAAAAAAGAAGGTTTTTTTAGAGGAGAGACGTATGAAAGAAATAAAACTACACCAGTAGCAAGAATAAGAAATATTCCAAAAAGATACGTAATGCGCATAATTAATCACCTGTTCTGTTAGCGAATTGTCGAAGTAGGATATTTAAGTCTGCAGGATTTATGAGTCCATCATCATTAAGGTCTGCAATATTTCCTTTGTTTTCGCATCCAATCGTGACGCAGGTAATCATGAGATTATAATCAAAAATATCTAAAATTCCATCATCGTTAAGATCTCCCGGAACAAGCGTTACTGTCTGAGTATTTGTGTTTGATCCAGAAACTTTATAGAGTCCAGGAATCCTTTTATACAGCGTGTTGTCAAGTTTAACTGCCACTTGATAAGTTCCTGCGGGAGCAGAGATTGATCCTGAGTATACGCCATTGCTATATGCAAGATTACCGCTTACTATTTTTTCAGATGATGTACTTGTTAACACTGCTGTTACCTTGCGCTCTCCTTTTTTGGGGTCATTATTTTCTGAATTTTCTGTGCCAATCCCTGGAAGCTTGACTGAAATTGTTAACGTGCCTTCTGGTCCGCTTGTGGGTTGTGTTTCAGTTGGGCTCGTAGGGTTTGGATTTGTAGGGTTAGGACTTGTTCCGGTAGGTTGTGTTTCAGTTGGTCCGCTTGGATTTGGACTGATACCTGTAGGTTCAACAGTTGGATTTGGTCCGGAAACTAAATCAACTGCTTTTGCGAGATTAAGTCGTGGTCCAATGGGTCTATCAGTTGTTATTTGATCTGCTGATGACACTAAATAATTTTTCACTTGATCTGGTGTAAGATCAGGTTTTAGAGAAAGAAGAACTCCTGCGGCGCCAGCAACATGTGGGGTAGCCATAGAAGTTCCTTGACAGTATCTATAAAGATTACTCTGGGGAAAAGCTGGACACCCCTGAGCAAGTTCAGGTGAAAGAACTGATGGGATCGTTGAGAGAATCTGTACGCCAGGAGCTGCGATAGCTACATTACTACCATAATTTGACCAGCTAGGTCTTGTATCATTTTGTGTAGTTGCACCAACTACTATTGCATTATTGCATGATCCAAAAATATCACTACTTACATCACCTCCATCATTTCCTGCAGCAACAACAACGGTTACTCCTTTTCCAACAGCATAGTCTATGGCGTCTTGGGCAACTCTGTTTTGAGCAGATGTACAACTTCCGGCATTATGCGCCCCCCCAAGACTCATATTAATAACCTTTGCCCCATTATCAGCTGCGTATTGGATACCTTCTAATACGTTTGAAAATGGTCCTCCTCCACCGCTTCCCAGTACTTTTATAGCGAGAATATTTACGTTCCAATTAATACCTGTAATACCAACAGCGTTATTTCCAATAGCTCCTATTGTTCCTGCCACATGCGTTCCATGCCCTGAGTCATCCATGGGATCGTTGTCCTGTTGTTTAGGATTATTGCAAGCTCCGGGGGGAAGACCAAGTGATTCTTCAGCTGAGTCATCACAGGTTGATAGGTCTTTTCCTTTTGTAACTCTTCCTGAAAGATCAGGGTGATTATAGTCCACACCTGAATCAATAACAGCAACAGTTATGCTATTTGAGCCTGTTGTTGTATTCCATGCTGTGGGTGCGCTAATTTTCGGCATAGCCCAAAGGTCTGGATAATAGGTGTCATCAGGTTCAGTAGTCATATACACGGTAAAATTTGGAATTACTGATTCAACCTCTGGAAGATTTCTGTACTCTGAGAGAATTTCTTCATAGTTGTTAGCATTTGAGAACGTAATCACTTGGGTGTTTGCAAGCGGTCCGGTTGTTGGTCTGTTTTTATACACGTATTGTGAGTATCTGTAGTTATTCTTGTCCCAAAAAGTTTGTAGTCTCTCTAGTTTTTTTTCTGGCGAATTTTCACCAATTTGACCTGTGAATACATCTTCTGCAATTCGTGACACTTTTCCAAAAACAGATGCTTGTGCGTTTTCCACAGAATTTGCTAATTGTTCAGGGGCTTGACCCTTTTTATATTTCACAATAAATTGAATGGGCATGCTTGATGGTTCTTCTGATTGAATGGTTGCTTCTTGGGCTTGAAATCTTATATTTGGGGTGACGCTTTTTACTCCTGGGATTTTTTCAAGCGTTGCAATTGAGGAATTTATATCTGAACCGCTTTTTAAAGTAAGAAGATATGTGTTTGGGCTTATCTTATCAATGGTATCCATTTTTTGAGAATCTGTTACGTGTGCTTGAGAGTATTTATCAGAAATGAGTGTTAATTGTAGGCGTGTTAGTTCAGATTCTGTGGCTCTTCCAAAGAGTTTAAGAATGGCAGTATTAATAAGTCCAAAGAGTGTATGTTCTTTTTTACTTGCTGTTAAAAACTTTTTCTCAAGTTCATCCGGAGAAAAACCATTATTATAAGAAATAAGCACTTGAGGTTCAGATTCTTTTTCTGACTGGATTGATTGGATATTAGCATTTGGGGGAAGCATAGCAAATGCGTTTCCTGAAAAGAGAAGCACAAATAATACACCAAGGACTATCCTTTTTAGCATACTTCAACTATAGCTGGTTGAAGCATATAGAATCAAGAGTGTTAGAAAATTCTTACTTGAAAAGATTTATAGTAAAGAGTATTATTCAGGCATGGTAGAGCAAAAACTTCCAGAAAAAAAATTTGTATTAGATATTCCAGCTTCAGATGCGAATACTGATAAGCCGCTTCCGCATTTCAGCTCTTCAACTGGCTCAATAAGGGGAAGATTAGAAGCATATAAAGCTGCAATGCAGAGTGGAAGGAAGATGGGTGATTCGTTTCGGGTGGGTAAACCTTTTTAAATTTCCCTCTTGACGTTTTTTTTCCTATGTAGTATCATACTTTCTACACCTTCAAAAGGTGTTTTCTTTTTGCAAAAAGTAAAAAGAACTTTATAAAAAATATATGGCAACATTTCAAAGAACAAAACCGCACGTAAACATTGGAACTATTGGTCACGTTGACCATGGAAAAACCACACTTACTGCAGCAATAACCACCGTCCTTGCTAAAAAAGGAATGGCAGAAGCAAGAAAATATGAAGATATTGATAATGCTCCTGAAGAAAGAGCAAGAGGTGTTACGATTAATATTTCTCACCAAGAATACGAAACAGAAAAAAGACATTATGCTCATATTGATGCTCCAGGTCATGCTGATTACATTAAAAACATGATTACGGGAGCTGCTCAAATGGATGGAGCAATACTCGTTGTGTCAGCTGCTGATGGACCAATGCCTCAGACAAGAGAACATATTCTTCTTGCTCGTCAAGTTGGAGTTCCAGCACTTGTAGTATTTCTTAATAAAGTTGATATGGTTTCAGACCCAGAGCTTATTGATTTGGTTGAAATGGAAGTAAGAGAATTACTTTCAAAATATCAATACCCAGGAGATGAAGTACCGATTGTTAAAGGATCAGCTCTAAAAGCAGTTCAGGGAGATGCAGAAGCAGAAAAGCAAATTGAGGAACTTATGGCAAAAGTTGATGAATATGTTCCAACCCCAGAAAGACCAACAGATAAACCACTTCTTATGCCTGTTGAAGACGTTTTTTCAATTAAAGGACGTGGAACAGTTGTAACTGGAAGAATTGAGCGTGGAATTGTAAAAGTTAATGATACTGTTGCAATAATCGGAATTAGACCTACAAAAGAAGTTGTTGTAACCGGAGTTGAGATGTTCAGAAAACAGCTTGATGAAGGACAAGCAGGTGACAATGTAGGACTTTTGCTTCGAGGAATTGAAAAAGAAGATGTAGAGCGTGGACAGGTTGTTGCAAAGCCAGGTTCTATTACCCCACATACTAAATTTGAAGCTGAAGTTTATATCTTAACAAAAGAAGAAGGCGGACGTCATACACCATTCTTCTCTGGATATAGACCACAATTTTATATTAGAACCACAGACGTAACTGGAGAAATTAAATTACAAGAAGGTGTAGAAATGGTTATGCCTGGAGATAATGCAAAAATGAACGCAGAACTTATCGTTCCAGTTGCTATGGAAGAAGGAATGAGATTTGCAATAAGAGAAGGTGGAAGAACAGTTGGAGCAGGAGTAGTTACCAAGATCACAGCTTAAGGCTTTGATTTAGCACATTTTACATTTGATTTTTGATAGTTTGGTAATATGAACCTCGCTTCTCGCGAGGTTTTTTTGTAAATATGACTATTGAGGGATCTTATGACAAAGGTGGGGTAGATGGTTATTATGATGTTCATGTACCAAAACATGAATCTCGTAAATATGAGATTTATCCATGTAGCGTAGAAGTTATTGATAATGGTCCAATTGCAGAAATTAAAGTTGTTTTTAATCCTTGGGAAAAACACAGGAGATGGAGAGCAGAGCGTATTACTTCGGAGATTGCAGGTTCTGGATTGAAAGGGTTTTCAGCTCAGGTAGACAGAGGAGCCATGCATGGATTTAAGGCAACTATTTCTGATGGTTCTGTTGAGTGCGAGCTTGGGGATGAGAGAGGAAGCTTTAAAATGAATTTAAAGCATATTTCTGAATAAGTTTATAGATTAAGGTAATTAAATAATTATGGCTACTAAAGGAAGAATTAGAGTTAAATTAAAAAGTTTTGATCCACGTATTATAGATTCTACGTGTCAGCAAATACTAGATACTGCTATAAGAACCGGTGCAAAAGTTGTGGGTCCTATCCCACTTCCTACGCAGCGCTCTATGTTTGCGGTAAATAAATCTGCATTTATTGATAAAGATGCTCGTGAACATTTCCAAATAAAGACTCACAAAAGACTTATTGACATTATTTCACCTACTGATAACACCATTGAATCCCTCATTCATCTAGACCTTCCTGCAGGTGTAGATTTAGAGATTAAGATGTAGTCTTAATTAGCTTCAGTTTGTGCTTGCAATTTCACCTCGAACGATATATAATAACTTTTACGAATGTTTAGGTTTACTACCCAAACTAAAAAGTTCACTACATAAGAGCTTAGCTGCATTTTTTGAGTAAGAAGCGACTGTATGTAGTCGCTTTTTTTGTGGTTTAAAAGAATATGATAAATGGTTTAATTGGTCGCAAAATGGATCAGTCACAAGCGTTTTTAGAGAATGGGAAGCGTGTTCCACTCTCTTTAATTGCCATATCTGGAAATGTGGTTACTCAAATTAAAACCATGGAGAAAGATCTTTATTCTGCGGTTCAAATTGGATTCGGAGAGAAAAAAAGAGCAAATAAGGCAGCAGTTGGACATAGTAAGAAAGCGGGGGTAGAAAAAACACCTCGCTTTTTTCATGAATTGAGAATGGATGATGCGTCAGGAATTGAGCTTGGATCCGCACTTAATGCTTCTGAGATGTTTGAGTTGGGAGATGTTATAAACGTAACTGGAACTTCAAAAGGAAAAGGATATGCTGGGGTTGTAAAAAGACATCATTTTAAGGGGGGTCCAAGAACTCATGGACAATCTGATCGTGAACGTGCTCCTGGATCAATTGGACAAACAACTACTCCAGGCCGTGTTTATAAAGGAAAGAGAATGTCTGGGAGAATGGGAAATGAAACTGTTACGATAAAGAATTTAGTGGTTATAGACATCAAAGAGGGAGTGCTATATGTGAAAGGACTAGTTCCAGGAATAAAAGGTGGAGTTGTGTATGTGTCAAAATCACAAGACAATAAAATGACAAAAGCAATTAAGAAGAATTTTACTCCACTTTTTAAAGAGGTTGAAGAAGTGACAGAAGAGCCAAAAGTTGAAGAGGTAGTTGTTGAAACACTTCCTGAAAATCCTGAAGAAGTTGCAGAAGCACAAGCTGAAATAGTTGAGAAAACGCAGGACGAAAATCCAGTTGAAATAAAGGAAGAAGTATTAGAAGAAAATGCAGCGGAAGAGTCTCAAGCATCTGAAGAAATAAAAACAGACGAAGCTAAAGACTCAGAAGAAGCAAAAGAAGTTAAATAAAAGTAGATAAAATATATATGGCTGAATTAAAAACAAAAAAAACAACAACAGTTAAAAAGAGCGCAAAAGAGGCTCCGAAGGCGGTAAAAAAAGTAGCTCCTGTTAAGGTGGAAGTAAAAACAGGACTTTCAGTTTCTGTATATGGTTTGGATGGAAAAGTATCTGGAAAGATCACATTACCATCACAAATTTTTGCAGAAAAAGAAAACCCTAGATTAGTTGCTCAGGCTGTAAGGGTTTATTTAGCAAATCAGAGAATGGGAACCTCTTCTACAAAAACAAGAGGTGAAGTTTCAGGCACAACAAAAAAAGTATATCGTCAGAAAGGTACTGGAAGAGCAAGGCACGGTGCAAAAAAGGCACACATTTTTGTTGGGGGAGGAATTGCATTTGGTCCAAAACCAAGAGATCTTTCACTTTCTATGCCAAAAAAGATGAAAAGAAAGGCGCTTTTTTCAGCACTTTCAAATAAGCTAACTCAAGAAAAAATAATGGTTGTTGATTTTGAGAAAGCAACTGGAAAAACTAAAGAAATAGTAACAGCCTTGAAAAATTTAACATTACAAGATAAAAAACATGTAATGGTTGTAGTAGATAAAAATTTAGAAAATGTGAGAAAAGCTTCTCGGAATATTAAAAATATTACTGTTGAAAATGTTGCAAGTCTTTCTGCGTATGGTGTTTCAAAAAGCAATAGTATTCTTTTTGTAAAACCTACAATTGAAGGACTTAAAGAGACGTTTTTGAAGGGAGGAAAGAGCTAAATACCGTTAACTCTTGTGCTCTTCGCAGACCTGCTTAGAGTTACAGAGACTTTCGGTATTTTCTCGATCAAGGACTTAAATTTTAAAATCCTTGGGAGCTCGTAAAATAGTATGAAATTTATAATTTTAAGACCAGTGATAACTGAAACATCTATGAAAGATGCGCATAATGGAAAATTTACTTTTCTTGTAGATACTGCTGCAACAAAAACGGAAATTAAAAAAGAAATTGAAAATATATACGGTGTAAAAGTAACTGGTATTTCAACTATAAACATGAGAAGTTCAAAGGTGATTTCTACAAAATTTGGACGTAAAAACGTGAATAAAAAAACAAAAAAGGCAAGGGTAAGTCTTCAAAAAGGACAATCGATCCCTGCGTTTGAAATACCTGAAGAAGGAAAAAAAGAAAAGAAAAAGGAAGAAAAAGGAGCAAAAAAGGAGTAGCTTATGTCAAGAAAATTAAAACATATTCTTAAAAAACATTCAGGCAGAGATGCGTCAGGTCAGGTTATGGTAAGGCATCAGGGTGGCAGACAAAAAAGGATGTATAGAGTTGTTGATTTTAAAAGAAATAAATTAGGAATTACAGCTGAGGTGATAAGTATTGAATATGATCCAAACAGATCAGCAGATGTTGCGCTCGTTCAGTATGCGGATGGAGAAAGAAGATACATTTTAAGACCTGTTGGGCTTGAAATAGGCGCATCAATAGAAGCAGGAGATGATGCAGATTTAAAACCAGGAAATGCACTTCCGCTTGCAAAGATTCCGGTTGGAACTTTTGTTCATAATATTGAATTAACATTAGGTCGTGGTGGACAAATTGCAAGATCAGCTGGAGATCAATCAGCTGTTACTGCACGTGAAGGTGAATATGTGCATGTAAAAATGCCTTCAGGGGAAGTAAGAAAGATTTTAGGGCGTAATTATGCTACAATCGGCCAGGTAGGAAATGTAGATTGGAAAGATAGAGTAATTGGGAAAGCTGGGCGTAATATACGCCTTGGGAAGCGCCCAACCGTTCGCGGAGTTGCTATGAACCCATCTTCACATCCGCATGGTGGAGGAGAAGGTCGTTCTGGAATAGGTATGAGTAGCCCAAAAACGTATGCAGGACGTAAAGCTGTTGGAAAAACAAGACGTCCCAAGAAATATTCGAATAAATTTATCATTTCCAAGAGAAAAAAGAGTAAATGATAAATTTGCGGTCCTCGTCCCGTTCAGCGGGACTGCGGATCTAAAGTTCATTAAATTTATAAAAATATGTCAAGAAGTTTAAAAAAAGGACCATATGTAGATGAGCGCGTAATGAAAAAAGTACTTTTTCAAAAACAATCAGGTGCACTTGATCCGATTAAAACATGGTCAAGGGCTTGTCAGATTCCACCTGAATTTGTTGGTCATACATTTCTTGTGCATCAAGGAAAACATTTTGTAACAGTAAAAGTAGTTGAAGCAATGGTAGGTCATCGACTTGGAGAATTTGCACCAACCAGAATCTTTAAAGGTCATGGAAGAATTGTTGCACGAGAAATTTCAAAAACTTAGGGTAATTATAATATGCAAACATTTAAAGCTGAAAGTAAAAATTTAAAAATATCACCTCGTAAAGTGAGGTTGGTAGTTGATGGAGTTAAAGATATGAAGATAAATGCTGCAATTGCCGTTCTTGCTGCAACGAGTAAAAGAGCTGGAATTCCAGTAAAAAAGGCACTAGAATCTGCTATTGCAAACGCTGTACACAATGGAAATGTAGATAAAAATGATCTGTTTATTTCTGAAATGTTTGTAAATGAAGGAGTTGCATATAAAAGATATCATTTTGCAGCTCGTGGAAGAATAAGACCATATCAGAAAAAAACAAGTCATTTAAAAGTGATACTTGGAGTACAAGAAAAAGAGGAAGTAAAAGTCGCAAAGGCTGAGGCAGTAAAATCTGAAGAAAAAGAAATGAAAAAGAAAAAATCAGTTAAAAAAGGAAAGGGGGAAGGAAGAAATAGTTGAATAGGCAAATAGCTAAATAGCTATTAAAACCATTTAACTATTTTGACTAGTTACTCATATGGGACAGAAAGTTAATCCAATCGCATTAAGACTAGGTGGTCATCATGACTTTTCTAGTATTGGATACTTTTCAAAGAAAATGTATCCCGTAATTTCTCTTCAGGATATTAAAATTCGGGAAATGTTATATAAGAAATTAAAACAAGCAGGTGTGGGAAGAGTTGTGATAGAGCGTTCAGTTTCAAGTGTAAAAATTATAATTCATGTTGTAAGACCTGGAATTGTAATCGGACGAGGAGGAAGTGGACTTGAAGAAATTAAAAAAGAGGTTGTAAAACTTTTAACACTAGGCATGAAGGGAGTAAAAAATGTGCCAAAAGTTGAATTAAAAGTTGAGCCAGTTAAGGATCCAAATATGTCTGCTTATTTAGTAGCAAGCAATATTTCAGATCAGTTGATCAGAAGAATGCCTTTTAGAAGAATTATGAAACAGTCAATAGAAAAAGTAATGGGAAGTGGAGCAAAAGGAGTAAGAATAGTACTTGCAGGAAGAATTAATGGAGCAGAGATAGGAAGACGAGAGCGGCTTCAGACTGGAAAAGTTTCACTTTCAACAATTCGTGAAAATATTGATTATGCAAGCGTTCCTAGTCTTACAAAATCAGGCTATATTGGGGTAAAAGTTTGGATAGACAAAGGTCAATAATTTTAAATATATGTTAACACCAAGAAGATTAAAATTTAGAAAAAGTTTTCGACCTAAAACAAAAGAGGGACCAGCTCGGGGTGGAAATTATGTTGCTTTTGGAGAATTTGGTTTAAGAGCTATGCAGTCAGGAAATATTTCAAGCCGTCAAATAGAGGCTGGAAGAAAAGCGATGACTCATTTTACAAAAAGAGGGGGAAGAATTTGGATTAGAATTTTTCCGGATCGACCAATTACAAAAAAACCACCAGAAACGCGAATGGGTGGAGGAAAAGGAGATTTGCATGAATATGTGGCACCAGTTCAAACCGGAAGAATTATGTTTGAAATGGGTGGAGTTCCACAGGATATTGCAAAAGAGGCAATGAGACTTGCAGCACAGAAACTGTCTGTTAAATGCAGTTTTGTGACAAGAAGATAAGTATTTATAGATTGAGGAAATAAAAATGAAAAAGAAACAATTAGAAGAATTAAAATTAAAAACAAGAGATGAACTTTTAAAAATGAAATCTGATCTTGAAGTGGATTTAAAAAAAATAAAAACTGAAATGACGAGTGGAAAAATAAAAAATTTAAATGAATTACGAACAAAAATGAAAGATAAAGCGAGAATCTTAACGTTTATGAAGGGAGCAAAATAAATATGTCAGCAAAAAGATTTAATGGAAAAATAGTATCAAACAAAATGACTAATACAGTTGTTGTGGCAATAGAAAGAATGGTTCCTCATAAGAGGTACGGAAAGCTTTTAAAAGCAACCACGAAGCTTAAAGCTGATACAAATGGTGGAACTTATAACGTTGGAGATATGGTTGTTATTGAAGAAACAAGACCAATGAGCAGGGATAAGTATTTTAAAGTAGTAGAGAAGGAGAAGGGGAAATAAGATATGGTTCAACACAGATCAAAATTAGTAGTTGCAGATAATTCAGGAGCAAAAGACTTGATGGTTATTCATATCTATGGAGGTTCAAAGAGAAGAGTAGGACATGTTGGAGAAATATTAGGATGTGTTGTTAAAAAAGCTCTTCCTAATACGCAGTTTAAAAAAGGAGATAAAGTTAAGGTGGTTTTGGTAAGAAGCAGAAAAGAAGTAAAAAGAGCAGATGGAACATATATACGTTTTTCTGAAAATGCTGGAGTAATTATTGAAAATATGGAATCTAAAAATCCTATTGGAACAAGAATTTTTGGACCAATCGCTCGGGAGATTAAAGAAAAAGGATTTGCAAAAATAGGAAGTTTAGCAAATCACGTTGTATAAAGATTAAATAGAGATAAAAATATGAAACTTAAAAAAGGAGATAACGTAAAAGTAACAATTGGAAAAGATAAAGGAAAACAGGGAGATATTCAGAGGGTTTATCCTAGGCGTAGCATGGTTTTGGTATCAGGAGTGAATGAATATAAAAAGCACGTAAAGAAAAACGCATCAGGTCAAGCATCGGAAATTGTTACCATTACAAAACCGTTAGATGTTGCAAAAGTTGCACTTATTTGTCCAAAGTGCAAAAAACAGACAAGAGTTGGATATATAACTGGGAAAACAGGTAAAGTTAGAGTTTGTAAGAAATGCAAAAAGGAAATATAGGGAAAAATATCAATAACTCTTGGTGCATCGCAAAGATATGACTTTGCTCCTTACCAGAGACTCTTAATATTTTCCTTAAAAAAAAGAAAAAGATTAGATATATTTAGAGGAATTTTTTAAAGAAAATGAAAGTACAAGCGTCAGTTAAAAAAAGATGTAAAAAGTGCAAGGTTATTAAAAGACGAGGAGTCTTGTATATAATCTGTGAGATTCCTAAGCATAAGCAGCGTCAGGGCTAGCGCCTAGCACTGCTTGCGGTGCTCGTCCCGACTTGTCGGGACTGCGCGCCTAAAACAAAGCCAGAGAGGAAATTATGACTGATTTACAAAAAACATTTAAAGAAGAAACAACAAAAAAGCTTATGGATGAGTTAAAGCTTAAAAATCCTATGGCTGTGCCTAAAATTACTAAAATTGTTGTTAACACAAGTACCAAAGACTTTTTAGTAGATAAAAAAAACCTGGAAAAGGCGGCAGAGGATTTGGCAACAATTACAGGTCAGAAAGCTAAAATTGCGAAAGCAAAAGTGTCTGTTGCTTCATTTAAGCTTCGTGAGGGAGATAAATTAGGTTTGGTTGTGACATTGAGAGGAAAGAGAATGTATGATTTTTACGAGAAACTTGTTAAAATAGTCTTTCCTCGCGTGCGTGATTTCGCAGGAGTATCTGAAAAATGGTTTGACGGGCAGGGAAATTTAAGTATAGGATTTGCAGAAAATACAGTATTTCCTGAAATTGACCCCGGAAAAGTTGATAAAATTCGAAGCTTACAGATAACAATTGTTACAAGTGCACGAGATAACATGAAAGCAAAGGCACTGTTAACGGCAATGGGAATGCCGTTTAAAAAAAATTAAAGATCAAAGATAAAAAAGTAAAAATAAGGTATGGCTAAAAAAAGTAACATAACAAAATTTGAACATAAACAAAAATATAAAACGCGAGATGTAAACAGATGTGCGCTATGTGGACGTTCTCGTGGGTATTTAAGAAGATTTGGGTTTTGTAGGATTTGTTTTAGAGAGCGTGCTTTGAAAGGAGAGTTACCAGGAGTAAAAAAAGCTTCTTGGTAGGATTTATTAAATAATATGTATACAATAGGTGATTTCTTAATACAAATTAAAAATGGATATATGGCAGGAAGAAAAGAAATTTCTCTTCCTTATTCAAGAACATCCTTGGCAATCGCTAAAATCTTAACAGATGAAGGCTATATGAAAAAAGTAGATATTGTTGAGGATGAAAATGGACGAAAAAAAATTAAAGCAGAGTTGTTATATAAAAATAAAAGACCTGCTTTAAGAGGGGTAAAGCTTATATCTAAACCATCTGTTCATAGATATGTTTCAAAAAACAGTATTAAAAGACTTGGTGCAAATTTTGGTATTACAGTAGTTTCAACAAGTAAAGGAATTATGACGGGAAGTGAAGCTTTGAAAGAAGGAGTAGGTGGAGAGCTGCTTTGCGAAATTTCATAATAAGATAAATATATGGCAAGTAATATAGGAAAACAACCAGTTATAGTTAAGGAAGGGGTCACCATTCAGGTTGATAATGGCAAAATTATGGTAACAGGACCAAAAGGAACGCTTTTTGAGAAGCTACCTAAGGATATATCAATTGAAATTGTTGAAAATGTTGCAACAATAAAAAAAGATTTTGACAGAGACGATCTTGAAAAATTTGTGGGACTAACACGCGCACTGCTTGCAAATATGGTAACAGGAGTATCTGATGGATTTACAAAAAACTTGGAGCTTTCAGGAGTTGGATATAGAGCAAAAATTGAAGGAAGAGATTTGGTGCTAAATGTGGGATATGCAAATGCAGTACGAATCACACCTCCTGAAGGCGTGGAAATAGGTGTTGCAGAAAGCGTAATCAGCGTAAAAGGTTTTAATAAAGTGATTATCGGGGATTTAGCAAGTAAAATTAGAAGCGTAAGAGTTCCAGATCCATACAAGGCTAAAGGAATTAAATATGCAGGAGAGCATATTAGAAGAAAGGTAGGAAAAGCAGCTAAAGCAGTCGGAGGAGCAAAGTAAGCAAAGCTTGCGGCTTCGCCTAAAGAACCTAAGGGAGATTATTATGAAAGCAACAAAAGAACAAAGAATTAAATTACAAAGAACAAAGAGAAGAGTTTTAAGAACAAGAAAAAAACTTCTTTCTCAGAGGGTACATCCAAGACTATCTGTATTTAGGTCTAATATGTATATTTCTGCTCAAATCATTGATGACGTAAAAGGTGTAACGCTTGTTTCAGCTCATATGAAAGAACTAAAAGACGTGAAGGGAACACCTACTGAAAAAGCCGAAGCGTTGGGAGTAGCACTTGCTCAAAAAGCAAAAAGCGCAAAGGTTACAAAGGTCGTATTTGATAAAGGTGGATATAAGTATCACGGAAAAGTGAAAGCATTTGCAGAAGCATTACGTAAAGGAGGGCTAGAGTTCTAGTTTCTAGGATATGGATAATACATTTGAAAAATTTGAAGAAAAAGTGATACAGATCTCCCGTGTTTCTAAAAAAACCAAAGGAGGAAATAAAATAAGATTTGCCGCATTGGTTGTGGTGGGAGATAAAAATGGAAAAGTTGGGCTTGGTTTGGGAAAATCAGGAGATGTTTCTGCTGCAATTATGAAAGCAGTTTTATATGCAAAAAGAAGAATGATTACGGTTCCAATTCATAAAGAATCTATTCCTCATAGTATTTTTATTAAAAAAGGAGCAGCAAAGATTCTATTAAAGCCTGCGCCAAAAGGTACGGGAATTATTGCAGGTGGAGCAATTAGAAGCGTTGTTGAGGTGGCAGGGGTAAGAAATATCTCTTCAAAAATTCTAGGATCATCTAATAAATCAGCAAATGCGCAAGCTACATTTGAAGCATTAACGCAGTTATCTCACATAGAAGCTGACAAAACTGCATAAGGAGGAGCATAAAAAATATGGAATTACATACATTACCAAAAATAACAACAAAAGCAGCAAGACGCGTTGGTCGTGGACATGGATCTGGAAGAGTAAAAACTTCAGGTCGTGGTACAAAAGGGCAAAAGGCAAGACGTGATATTAAGCTTCATTTTGAAGGTGGAGCGCTTCCATTAATAAAACGTATGCCATTTCTAAAAGGAAAAGGAAGAAATCCTAGTCTTAAATCTGATAAGGTAATTATAAACGTGAAAGACTTAAATAATCTTCCAGCAAAATCTGTGGTTGATACTGCTTTTCTCATTGAGAAAAAACTAGTTTCCAAGGATGCAGCTTTATATGGTGTTAAAATATTAGGAGACGGCGAATTGAAAGTTTCATTAACGGTAAAGCTTTCTGTTTCAAGTGGAGCAAAATTGAAAATTGAAAAAGCTGGTGGAACGGTTTCAGATTAGTAGCGTTACAATTCATGAACTCTTTTTTTCAAATCTTTCGAAACAGCGTGAAGGACAAAGAGATTAGACGCAAGATTCTTATTGTCTTATCCCTTTTTTTAGTCTTCAGATTTTTTGCACATATTCCAGTTTCTGGGGTTAACGTTGCACAAATTCAAAGTATCTTTCAACAAAATCAACTCCTTGGTATTTTAGATATATTCTCAGGAGGTGCACTTGCTAATTTTTCTATTTTAGCAATTGGTCTTGGTCCTTATATTTACGCTTCAATTGTTATGCAGCTTCTAACAATTGTTTTCCCAAAACTTGAAGAGCTTGCAAAAGAAGGGGAATACGGAAAACAAAAAATAAATCAGTACACTCGTTATCTTACCATTCCACTTGCGATCGCCCAAGGTTTTGGAATGTATGCGCTTTTGAAGAGCCAGAATTTAGTTGCAACGCTTGATCCTTTAGGAGTAGCTGTTTTTGTTTTAACGCTTACTGCAGGTACCATGATTGCTATGTGGATTGGAGAACTCATTTCAGAGCAGGGAATTGGAAATGGTATCTCTCTTCTTATTTTTGCTGGAATTATAGGACAGGTGCCTCTTTTACTTTCTCAGGTTGCAACAACAGCGACAGCTCAAGACTTTTTAAATTACGGAGTTTTAATTGGAATGGGAATTGTAGTTATTGGTGCAGTTGTTGGAATTAATGAAGCAATGAGAAAAGTTCCCATATATTATGCAAAGCGTGTAAGAGGAAATAAGATGTATGGAGGACAATCTACTCATCTTCCTCTCAAGTTAAATCAAGCAGGTGTTATTCCGATTATTTTTGCAGTATCTTTAGTTTTACTTCCATCTGTTCTTGCGAATTTTTTTATTGCGTCAAACAATCCTGCACTTTCAAGTTTTGGAGCTAACATATCCTTGTACTTTAATCCGTATGGTTGGGCATATAACATAATGTACTTTTTGCTAGTTGTTGGATTTACATATTTTTATACAGCTGTTATTTTTAATCCAACAAAAATTTCAGAAGACATTCAAAAAAATGGTGGTTTTATTCCTGGAGTAAGACCAGGAAAAGCAACAGCATCTTTTCTTAACTATATAGTTACAAGAATTACTCTTGCAGGTGCTGTGTTTTTGGGTATTATTGCAGTCTTACCAAGTATTTTACACGCATTTACCGGAAACCAGAATTTACTCATTGGGGGCACTAGTATATTAATTGTTGTGTCAGTTGTCATAGAAACTGTTAAAATATTGGATGCACAGATGGTTACAAAAAATTATGAGAAGTTCTTAAGATAGTTTTTTGAAATTATAATAACGTAATAAAAAAAATGAAATTAATACTTATAGGCATTCAAGGAAGCGGAAAATCTACACAAGGAAATATTCTTTCTGAAAAACTAGGAATTCCTTATCTTTCATCAGGTCACATCTTTAGAGAAATGGCGAAAGAAAAAACGCCTCTTGGACGATATATTAAAGAAACCATGAATGCAGGATTTTTAATACCAGATGATAAGACGCTTGAAATTGTGGTTGAGTATTTGGGGCACCCAGAATATGAGACCGGATATATTTTAGATGGATTTCCAAGAACGGTTCCTCAGGCAGAAGCATTTCCAAACGGAGTTGAAAAAGTTATTTACTTAAGAGTTTCAGATAAGGAAGCATTATGGAGGCTTGCAGGACGTGATGAGGAAGGTGTACGAGAAGATAATACGCTAAAAGCTCTCATGAAGCGTATTGATGAATTTCATAATAAAACAAAGCCTGTTATTGAGTATTATAAACAGAAAGGTAAACTTCTTGAAATAGATGGAGAGAAAAATATTCAAGAAATTACTGCTGAAATCCTCTCAAGTTTAGAAAAATAGCATCATGGAGTTATTACCGCCCAGAAGAATTCCTGAAGAAATACATAAGAGTGGAGAAGTACCACTTATCCCTCCTCAAATAATTGCTATTATTGGTCCTGAGCTTTCTGGTAAAAGCACTCAAGGAGGAATTCTTTCAAAAAGAACAAATCTCCCACTTATAAGTATGGGGAGTATGTTTCGGAGTGCACAAAATGAAAATTCAGAATTAGGGGAAAGGACTCGAGAATTGCAAAAAAGAGGCGGATACGCAGATGTAGATCTGTTCAGAGAGGTTTTTCAATGGGGATTACGAGAAAAAGATGCATACAAGAACGGTTTTGTTATAGAAGGTGCTCCGAGAACCCTAGAACAATTTCAAGCATTTCAAGAGATTGTTGAGGGATTAACTGGTAAATCATTACCTTTAGATATTGTGCTTTTAAATATGCCCAGAAGTCGTGTTGACGTGCGGCTTCAGAGGAGGGAAGCACGAGATGATGATTCACAAATTGAAACGCGTTTAAATGAATACTATAAGGATTTGGCTGAGAAAATTAAAACTGTAAAAGGATTTAGTCAGCACGTAATAATTGTTCCAACTATTTTAAGAGATAAGCAGGGAAAAATTGTAGGAGAAAGATCTATAAGGGAAGTAAATAATGAAATTATTGAAAGACTTGGTGTTGATTCAACGCAGATAAGATCATATCGTGAGGCTTTACTTGAGAATGAAACTAGAGAGATGCTTGATTTTGGTGAAATAGACATGTCAGATATTGGTCATGATATTACAACGTTACCAAGAAAAATGCGTTCCGAAGCAATTCTTGCCTATTTAAAAAACTTACAAAAAACACTTGCAGAAAGTTCTTTTACAGGTTTAGAGTTAGAGAATTTTCTGAGGTTGCAAAAATATCTAGAAAAATTATACGCTGAATCAATATGAGTAACATATCAGTTAAAATAATAGGAATTGCTGGAGCATTTGGAAGTGGAAAAAGTACTGCAGCAGATTATCTTGAAACAAAAGGGTATGCAAAGATTTCACTCTCCAAATTTCTTGAAGATGCTTTGGTGTACTCAGGGGAGAAAGAGGTTACGAGAAAAAAGCTTCAGGATTTGGGAAACACATGGCGGGAAAAACACGGAGCAGGTGTTCTTGCAATGCGCGCAATTGAATATATAAAAGATAAAAAGATAGAAAAAGTAGTTGTTGAGGGGTTTCGTAATATTAAAGAGGTTGAGGAGTTTAGAGGGTTTGGTAATTTTAAACTGATTGGACTATTTGTAAACAGGGATGTAAGATATAACCGACTTAAAAATTTGAAACGTAGGGAAAAATTGACGCCTGAATTATTTGAAAAACTAGACTATAGAGACATGGGAATTGGAGAAAAAGAAGCTGGATTGCAGGTTGCAGTATGCGTTGCGATCTCAGATATATTTATAGAAAATAATGAATCAGAAAAAGAGATGTTTCAAAAAATTGAAAAGATAGTGAAAGGATTATAAATGGAGAAAAAAAACATTTACATACTTATAGGTCCGCCGCTTTCAGGGAAGGAAACACAGGGAACTCTTTTAGAAGATTCTCTTGGTGGAATTCCTAGGTTTTCTATGGGTCATTTAATTCGTGAGGCAAGAAATGTAGATGAGGTTTTTGAAAAAGCGTATCAGCAGTACAGCATGCAAGGGAAGCATTTGCCAAATGAAATTAAATTTCCACTTCTTGCTTCAAAGATGGATACTGCGCTTCAGACTGGGTTTATTTTAGATAATTTTCCAGCAACAGCTGAAGATGTTACTTATTTAGAAGACTACATAAAAGGAAAAAATCTTCAGATAAAATCAGTTATTGTTTTAACTGTTTCTGAAGATGAGATGAGGAAGCGATTTGAAATAGCAAAAGAAAAACGTGGGAGGGCAGATGATACATTTGAGAACGTACATGCGCGGCGTCAAATTCAAGATAATGATAGAAAATCTGTTCTTCAGCATTATAAGAACTTAGGGTTATTGCATGAGATAAATGGAGAGCAGTCAGTTGAGCAGGTTCATCAAAGAATATTGGAGGAGGCATAAACATGAGTAAATATGTAAAAAAAACAGAAGAAATAGAAGTTATGGCAAAAGCCGGTAAGATCTTAGGTGAAGTGCTTCAAAGCACATTAAAAATGATTAAACCAGGAATTACAGAGCTTGAGCTTGATCACCATGCAGAGGCGCAGATTTTGGGAAAAGGTGGTTTTCCTGGATTTAAGAAGGTTGATGGGTATAAGCATACACTTTGTGTTGCAACAAATGATGTTGTTGTTCATGGAATTCCAAGTAAAAGAGTTTTAAAAGATGGGGATATTATTGCAGTTGATTGTGGCGTATTTTTAGATGGATATCATAGTGATATGGCAGAAACAGTTGTGGTAGGAAAGACAAAAAATCGTGAACTGTACTCATTTTTAAGTGCTGGAAAAGAAGCTATGTACGCAGGAATACGAGCAGCTGTTCCAGGAAATCACGTAGGTGATATTTCAAAGGCAATGCAACAGATAATTGAACACGAAAATGGCTATTCTGTGGTGCGTCCGCTTGTGGGGCATGGGGTTGGTAAAGAACTCCATGAAGACCCTCAAATTCCTGGGTATTTGGATAAAAAAATAGAAGATACTCCTCTTCTTGAGAAAGGTATGACTATCGCGATTGAAATTATTTACAACAAAGGGAAACCAGGAGTTGAGTATGAAGGGTCAGATGATTGGACAATTGTTTCAGAAGACGGATCCTTATCTGCTGTATTTGAGCGAACAATTGTAATTACTGAATCTGGACCACAACTTTTGACATATTTTCCCGGAGAGCAACTATAGCCTTGATTACGGCTGTGCTATCTGATAGAATATACACTACATCTATACTCGAATGATTCGAGTGTAGTTTTTGTTTGTTTAAGATACCGTTAATTTTTGGTCTTCGACCACAGACTCTCGGTAGTTTTTTAGAAAACAAAATGTTTTAGAAAATGGCTCATCAAGGAAGTATAGAGATTGACGGAATGGTAAAAGAGGTTCTGCCTAATACATTATTTAGAGTAGAAGTGGAAGGTGGACATATGGTTTTATGTCATCTTTCCGGAAAAATGAGAATCCATTTTATTAAAATACTTCCTGGAGATAGAGTAAGAGTTGAAATGACACCTTACGATAAAACAAAAGGAAGAATTACTTTTAGACATAGAAACTAAAAATACAGAGATTAGTAATTAGGGATTAGAAATTAGTAAAAAAACAAACTATTCTCTATTAACTATTCACTAGTCACTAATTATTATGAGAGTTGCAGGAGTAAATATACCAGATAATAAAAGAATTGATATTGCTTTAACGTATATATACGGAATTGGTCGTACAAACGTTAATAAAGTATTAGAAGAAGCAAAAATTGAGCCTGAAAAACGGTCTCATACGCTTAGTGAAGATGAGCTTTCTCGTATTCAAAAAGCACTTGCTACGATAAAAATTGAAGGAGATTTAAGGGGAGAACTTTTTGAAGATATAAAGCGACTAAGAAATATTGGTTCATACAGAGGTTTAAGACACGCAAGAAATCTTCCAGCACGTGGTCAAAGAACCAGGTCAAATGCTCGTACAAAAAGAGGGAAGAGAATGACAATTGGCGCAATTAAGAAGGAAATGGCTGAGAAGATGGGGCTTAATAAGTAAGAACCTGAGCAAGCTCAGAACCTTGCTTTTTCTCGCAGGCTTGAAAAAGTAGGCGATATAAAATAAATAAAGGAATTTTAAAAATGGCAAAAGCAGCAGTAAAAACAAAAACAGTAAAAGCAAAAAAACCAAAGGTTGTTACAACTGGTTCTGGTCGTGTGTATGTCTCAACAACTTTTAATAATACGCTTGTAACCGTTACAAATGAACGTGGAGACGCAATTTCATGGAGTTCATCTGGTAATATGGGATATAAAGGAACTCGTAAGTCTACTCCGTTTGCAGCAACTCAAGCAATAGATAAAGCACTTCAGAAGGCAAAAGAGGTAGGACTTAATTCAGTTGAAGTCTTTATAAAAGGACCAGGATCTGGTCGTGATGCTGCTCTTCGTGCAGTAAGAAATTCTGGACTTTCTATTTCTATGATTGCAGATGTTACGCCTATTCCTCATAACGGAACAAGGCCAAAGAAAAAAAGAAGGGTTTAACAGCTAACTTCTTACTTCTAACAACTAATAAGTTAGGAGTAAAGTTAGTAGTTAGGAATTAAATTATGGCTAGATATACAGGACCAAAACATAGACTCGCAAGACTAGAAGGAGTAAATATCCTTGAAAAGACGTCAAATTCGCTTGAAAGACGTCTAAATATCATACCTGGAATTCATGGGAAACGAGGAAGAAGAAAAGTTTCTGAA
>CAZQSX010000004.1:0-13679 GCA_964596415.1 uncultured Gammaproteobacteria bacterium | reverse complement strand
CAGAAATTAAAAAGAATTTACGGTTTGCTTGAAAAGCAATTTAGAAAGTATGTTTCTCAGGCACAGAAATCAAAGGCAAATACTGAGAATATATTAGTAGAACTATTGGAGTCGAGGCTTGATAATATGGTTTATAGAACCGGTCTTGCTAAATCACGTACACATGCTCGTCAGCTTGTTTCACACGGACACGCGTTGGTAAATGGAAAAAAAATAAATATTCCTTCATATGCCGTAAAAGAAGGAGACGAAATCACACTTGATTCAAAAATGATAAAATTTATTGAAGAAAAAGAAGATTATGTGACGCTTCCGTTTGTGTTACGTGAGAAAAACTCGGGAAAGCTAGTTCATATGCCAAAAAGTGAAGAGGTGCCAAATCCAGTAGACTATCAATTAGTTATTGAATTTTATAGTAGATAGTAGTACAATACTGAGTAATAAGCCTGATGTATGGCAAACGTGCCATATGAAGGCTTTAATTGTTGTCTTAGAGATAAATAATTATGACTAAACCATCATTTAAAATAATTGAAGAAGATGCAAGAAATGACTACGCTCGATTTGTGGTTGAGCCACTTGAGCCAGGTTTTGGAAATACGTTGGGAGTGGCACTTCGCCGTGTTCTTTTAACCGGGATTGAAGGTTCAGCTGTTACCTCAGTAAAGATAAACGGTGTTGAGCATATGTTTTCAACGCTAACAGGGCTTAAAGAAGATATTATTGAACTTATTTTAAACATTAAATCCCTCAGAGTAGAAATGGCAGACTCTAAAAACGAAGGAAAATTGAAGCTTGAAGTAACAGGGCCAAAGGAAATAACAGCAGCAGATATTGAAGTTACAGATGGACTTGAAGTTATAAATAAAGATCTTTATCTTGGTAGCCTAGCTGATAAAAAATCAAAAATCCAAATGGAAATGACGGTAGAGCGTGGACTTGGATATTCTCTAGCTGAAGAAAGAAAAATCTCAACTATCGGAGTTATTCCAATTGATGCGATTTTTTCCCCAGTTGTAAAAGTAAATTATAAAGTTGAACAAACTCGTGTTGGTCGTCAAACTAACTTTGATAAATTGGTTTTAGAAGTTTGGACAGATGGAACTATTGCTCCAGCTGCAACAGTAGAACAAGCAGGAAAAATCCTTGTTTCATATTTTATGCGTGTTTATGAACAGGATGAAGTTGCAGAAGTAGAGCGTGCAGTAGAAGGACCAAAACTTTCAGATGACTTAATGCGTATGACGGTTGATGAATTAGATCTTCCAACAAGAATCTATAATAGTTTAAGAAATGCTGGAATTGAAACAGTAGGACAACTTTTAACAACCCCTAAAAAAGAACTTATGAATTATAGAAACTTAGGAGCAAAATCCCTTTCCATTATTGCAGAAGCATTGAAGGAAAAAGATATTGAGTTTACCGTATAATATCTGCCTAAAAAACAACTAGCGGTTTGATACATATCCATGCGTCTTAACCGACGCATTTTTTAAAAAAAGAGGTAGCCCCTCGGGAAGACTCGGGGTGACAGAAAAAATTTCATAATTGTATTTTTCCTGTCAAAAATAAATATATATTATGAGGAAAAGAGTTTTTGGAAGAAAATTAAGCAGAACCACAAATCAAAGAAAAGCGCTTTTTAAGTCCCTTACAAATGCGCTGACTTTGCATGGAAGAATTCAGACAACTGAACAAAAGGCAAAATCAATTAGAGGTGAGGTTGAGAAGCTTATTACTTATGCAAAAAATAATGAGAATGCTATGCAATATCTTCAGAAGCATGTCCATATTCCTACCGCAAATCGGATTATGGAAATTGCGCCATTGTTTAAGAATAGACCAGGTGGGTACCTACGAATCATTAAAATCGGTAATAGAAAAAAGGATGATGCAGCTATGGTTATTTTAGAATTTGTTGAAAAGGTTGAGGCAGTGGTTGTGTCTAAGAAACGTGAGAAAAAAATAGAGGTAAAACCTGCTGTTAAAAAAGTTGAGAAAAAAGAGGTAAAATCAAAGGTAGCTAAAAAGAAATAATATCATGCAAAAACTAACAAAACCAACAAAAGCATCAAATATTCAAAGATCTTGGCATCATGTAGATGTTAAGAATGAAATCTTGGGAAGAAATGCAACTTCTATTGCGAATCTTCTTATGGGAAAAGCAAAGCCATATTTTGCAAAAAATATGGATTGTGGTGACTATGTAATAGTAACAAATGCACAGGCTGTTAAAGTTACTGGAAACAAGGAGATGCAAAAAGTGTACACAAGATATTCTGGATATCCTGGCGGTCTTCATTCAGCAAGACTTGAAGAGGTGAGAGCCAAAAAACCGGAAGAAATAATCCGTCATGCAGTTTCTGGAATGCTTCCAAAAAATAGACTTAGAGAGCAGATGTTAAAACGTTTGTTTGTGTTTAAGGGTGAAGAACATCCTTATGCAGATAAGCTTAGCAAGAATAACTAAACTTGCGGTCATTGTCCCCACTAAGCGGGGATGTGGGTCTAAAAAATAATAAATAAATATGGCTGAAGAAACTGTAAAACAACCAAAAAAACAAAGTGCAAGCGGGCATTTTGTCCTTTCTGTTGGCAGAAGAAGGGAAGCTGTAGCTCGGGTGAGAATATATGATGGATCTGCAAAAACAGAAGTATTTGGTGAGGAAAGAAAAAGAGGAGATATTATCGTAAATAAAAAACCAATTGCTGAATATTTTAGAATTACATCCTTTGCCCCAAAGTATAAAAAGATTTTAGAAGAAGCAGGTGTTGATGGGAAATACATTATTTCAGCACGAGTGACTGGTGGAGGACTTGCTGGACAGTTGGATGCAATCATTCATGGAATTGCACGTGCGCTTGATAAAATGGATCCTGAAAAATACCATTCACTTATGCGTGAAAAAGGATATTTAACTCGTGATCCAAGAACTCGTGAGAGACGTAAAGTTGGAAATGCAGGAAAAGCGAGGAGAAAAAAGAGTTCTCCAAAACGTTAAACTACCTCCTTGGTAATTTAGTTACTGAATATTTTTCCACTTTTTGTTTTTCATTTAAAACTGCATTTGCAAAGAAGATCTCTTTTCCGCTTACTATATCTTCAAACGAATAATAAAGGTCATCAACCAATTCGTATCCGGAATTCAAGACTTTATCTTTATGAATCCACAAAAATTCTCCTTCAGATGTTTTTACCCCGTGCTTTATGTATTTTGTTTGTATTTCCGTTTTAAAAAAACACATTACCCAGTCTTCTTCATATCCTCCCTCAAGCCTTACAACCCCCAAAAATTGCACTTGTTCCGGCGTTACGTTTATTCCAATTTCTTCTTCAGTTTCGCGAATCACTGAATCAAGATAGTTTTCCCCGGGTTCAACCTTTCCACCAATAGAGTTTAGTCTTCCGGGATCTATTTTTTTACTTTTATCCCTTAAAACAAATAGATATTCATCTCCACAGTGGATGAAATTGTTAACAGATGTTTGAATATGTCTCATAAAATAGAGCTTAGAGCTTAGAGCTTAGAGCTTAGAGCTTAGAGCTTAGCGCATTTCTGTCTACTTTTTCGTCACTAGTTACTAGTCTCTTGTGATTCCTTTAGTGCTCGAGTTATTATATCAAATGTGAATCCACGACTCGAAAGGAGTCGTAACATTTTTTCTTTAAACTCTTTTTTGTCAAGCCGTGTGAGGACTCTTTTTTTGCGTGCTATAAAATCTTTTGCTGTTTTTATATCATCCTGAGATTCACTTGAGACTTCGTCAATTAAATTTTCTGATACCCCTTTTTGTTTCAGTTCATACTTTATAAAATATTTACTCTTTCCCTTATATTCTTGACGTGTCCTTGTGAAGGTTCTTGCATATTCTTTATCATTTAAAAATTTTAAATCTTTAAGCCTTTCTATTACTTTAGGAATTATTGTGGGATTAAAATCTTTTTTTAATAAAAAATCTTCAATCTCTTTTTCACTTCTTGCCCGAAGTGAAAGGTGGGCAGTTGCGCGATTGAATGCGTACTGAAGGTCATCAGGATGGGGATTAGGAAACTTCTGGCTCTTCTTCATCATTATCTTCAACACCTACTTCTATCATGGGTTTTTGGGTTGCAGATTTTTCCATTACTTCTGATACAATTTTCTTACTGATGTCCTGGTGTTCTGTGAGATAGGCTTTTGCAGCTTCACGTCCTTGTCCCAGCATAAGGTCGCCATATCTTAAAAATGCTCCAGATTTGCTAATTACACCTGTTTCTATTCCTACATCTAGTACATTTCCTTCTTTTGATATTCCAACCCCTGCCATGACATCAAACTCTGCAACTCGAAATGGTGGAGAAACTTTATTCTTAACTATTTTTACTCTTGCCCTATTTCCAATCACTTTATCTCCGTCTTTTAATGTTTCAATTCTTCTTACATCAAGTCTTATTGATGCATAAAATTTTAAAGCCATACCCCCAGTGGTAGTTTCTGGGTTTCCAAACATAACGCCTATTTTTTGCCTGAGCTGATTTGTGAATATAACAATAGTTTTTGACTTTGAAATAACCGCAGTAAGTTTTCTTAAGGCTTGAGACATGAGTCTTGCTTGCATGCCCATGACAGAATCTCCCATTTCTCCTTCTATCTCAGCTCTGGGTACAAGTGCTGCAACAGAATCTATCACGATAACATCTACTCCACCAGACCGGATTAACTGTTCGGTTATTTCAAGAGCTTGTTCACCGGTGTCTGGCTGGGAAATAATAAGATCTTCTAGCTTTACACCGATTGTTTGTGCCCAGAGTGGATCCAGTGCATGCTCTGCGTCTATAAATGCGGCAACTCCACCCTTTTTTTGAGCTTCTGCTATAACTGATAGACAAATAGTTGTCTTTCCAGATGCTTCAGGACCATAAATTTCTACAATTCTTCCTTTTGGGAGCCCTCCTACGCCAAGTGCCAAATCAAGCGCTAAAGACCCAGTAGGAATAACATCAATTGCCATTTTTTCTGTTGAGTCTCCAAACTTCATAATAGAACCTTTGCCATATTGACGTTGGATTTGTTCCATTGCCATGTTGATTGCTGCAGCTTTCTGAGAGGCGTTAGAAGCGCCATTAAGAGGGGTATTTACTGTTTTAGGGGTTGAAGTCTTTGCCATAGGTAATATTCGTAAAATAGTGTATCATTTTTCGTATAAATTTCAACTGCATCAAAATAGAACACATAGTGATTATGAAGCTAAAGTCTGCTAAAATTCATACAATCGGGGTGTAGTTTAACGGTAAGCACAGCTTGCCCTTAAACTATTTGATCTGATGATTATATCGGGGTGTAGTTTAACGGTAGAATGCGCGGCTGGGGGTCGTGCGGAGAGAGTTCGATTCTCTCCACCCCGACTGAACAAAGTGAGGGAGGGTGGAAGATCAACGTTCTGAGCAAAGCGAATGGTTGTTATTCTCTCCACCCCGACAAGGTGTCCGGGTGCTACTTTTTGCGAAGCAAAAAGGAAGGTTCCTGAGCGTAGTGAAGGGTTCTTATTCACGGCATCCCGACACTAATTGCTATAGTTTTCGAGTAAAAATTAGAAGAATATACCGTAGAAAATATACAGCATTAAAATTGCTACAAAGAAAGTTAATAAAGATACTATTCTTCCAAATAATATTGTGCGAGGTGTAATCTTTGTCTTCACTCCTTGAAGCTCATTATTAATCTTAAGATTTTTTATTAGAAACTTAGGGCTTAGAAATGAGACGATTCCTACTATTCCAATAACGCTAATTATAAGAGTGAAGAATATTTGAAATAGTAAGGGAGGATTGTTATCCATATATATATTATAACTAGATTTTTTACCAGCACAATAAGAAACTGTTATTGTGGAAAGTTTACGGTACTGTATTTGATGACTTGAGAAAATTTATGCGTTAGGGTCTGGGGGAAAGGATGGGTCATCTGTGGAAATAGTGTTCTGAGGGGTTTGTCCAGGTTTCATCCATTCTACATATTTACAACCCGTTGCTTCTCGTTTTGCGCTATCCCATCCGCTGGTGGAGCATTTTTTCAGCTGTTTTCCTGATGCGGTAGTGTACAGTATTAATTTATTTCCGCACGTAGGACAATCCTCATTAAGAGGCTCTGTGTTGCCGCTTTGCCATTCTATAAAGTCACACCCTTCTGCTTTTTTCAGTTCTTTATTCCACGTGTTAGTAGAACATTTTTTCATTTTCTTGCCAGAGTTAGTGGTTGCCATGACTACCGGGGATCCGCATTTAGGACATTTCTCTTCCATAAGTATCTAATATAGCAGACTTGAAAGAATTTTTGTACCGGCAAATTAAACTTGTTTCTTTAATTTTGCTATACTTCAAGAATGACTCCTAGAGTACTAATTCTTACTGCCTCTTATGGGACGGGGCATGTGATTGTGGCAAAGGCATTGGATGAGGCATTTCGCAAAAGTGGTGTTGAATCAACAGTTATTGATTTGGTTGAAGCAGGAGAAAAGACAGAAAAAATAGGAAAAAAGTTTTATGAGTTTTTAATGAAACATGGGCATTTTGTTTGGAAGTTTTATCATGAGAAAATTATGCCGATTCGAAAAGGTGACTCTATACGAAAGATTTATAAATCCTTACACCGCCAAAAGTTTTTTAAAGAAATCGAAGAAATAAACCCAGATATTATTATCTCAACTATGGATCAGGCAAGTGTTATTGCTTCTCTTTATAAGCAGAGCTTGCAGTCCTCGGTTTTACCTGCGGGCTTAAAAGAGGATCATCCAGATGTAAAAATAGCAACGGTTTTAACAGATTATGTTGCGCATCCATTATGGGTATGGAAAAATATGGATTATTATTTTGTTGGCTCAGAAGATATAAGGCAATATCTAATAAAACATGGAATAGATGGCTCAAAAATCTTTATGACAGGCATCCCATTACGGCAACAGTTTGAAAAGATTTTAGACAAAAAAGAAGCTCGAAATAAGTTGGGTTTACCTCATGATAAAATTGTATTATTGGTCTCTGCTGGATCATTTGGTTCAGTTCCTATTTCAAAAGTAGTTTCAGTAGTGAGGGATAGACAAGACGTTTTAGTGGTGATTCTCTCAGGGAATGATGAGAAGGTTCCAATATATGCAGACTTATTGCAGCAAAACGGCGTTATTGGAAAAGTCATTTCGTATACAAATGAAATAGAGATTTTTATGAGCGCCTCAGACCTTTTTATTTCAAAAGCAGGGGGAGTATCAGTTGCTGAGTGTTTAAGATGTGGGCTTCCTGCAATTTATGTAAATAATTTTCCGGGTCATGAAATAGGAAACGCTTTATTTACTGAAAAACATGGCGCTTCTCAAATCGTAAAAAAAGTGGAAGATTTGTCTGAGGTGTTAAACAATGTGCTTTTGAGTAAAGATAAAATTAAGGAAATGAGTGTAAGCGCGAAAAAGATTTCTACTCCAAATGCTTCTTCTGATATAGTGAAAACTCTTTTGTGACATAAACACTTGACAACTTCTGAATGCGAGCTTACTATGAAACAAGAAGTGATTTTTGTTACCCTTCTGGAAGGAGGTGAGTAATTATGAAGTCAGTTAAAATGATCGCCGTTTGGTTGCTGATAATTGGAGCTTTAAACTGGGGACTCGTAGGACTTGGAATGCTTTTAGGTGGAGAAGGTTGGAATGTGGTGAATATGATCTTCGGTTCATGGCCAATGCTTGAAGGATTGGTATACGTGCTTGTTGGAGCTGCCGGTGTTTGGAAGCTTTGGATGAAGCTTTCCGGTGGAAAGTAGCATAAGGACAAGCTTACTTGTCTTATATCGATATAATCTAATGGAAAAACCGCAAATATGAGGTGTGCGGTTTTTCCTTTTTTGTAATACTTTATTATTATCTTAAAAATAGATATGATTACTTCATATGTTATTTGATTTTTTGTCACTTTTTCTTTTGAATTCAGGGTTTATCATAGGTCTTGGTGCGGTTACGGTGATTGATTTACATGGTTTTCTCGGAAGAAAATCTTCATATTGGACTGAGGCTACAACTCGTACACATAAGGTCACAAAGCCATTAATTTGGATCGGAACATTTTTAATTTTATTAGGATCAATTTTCACATACGGATTATCGCAGATAGGCATGATTCAGTACGGTTTATTAATTATTATGATACTAAATGGGATATTTTTAAGCTTCAAGGTGAGCCCTTATCTTTTAAAACGTGAGAAAAATGGTGAGTCTTCCAGGATACTTCCTGCTTCTTGGCAAACAAAAATTCAGATAAGTTTTATATTTTCATTCCTTTGTTGGTGGGGAAGTGTTCTGCTTTTTATTTGGTATAATCAACAAGCATGAATATTGAGAAAAATGCACAGGCATCAGAATTGCCAATTGCTGCTTCGCGAGCACTAAATAAACTTTTTCAAGAGAATATAGCTCGTCCGATTCTTTTTTTAACTTCCGGCGGATCTTCTTTTGATCTGCTTGATCATGTTAAAATACCTCAGGATTCTCATATTTCAGTTGGAGTTTTAGATGAGAGGTACAGCTTAGATCCTACGATTAATAATTTTACTCAATTGAAAAATACTCCATTTTTTCAAAGATCAGAAAAATTGTTCGAACATATTTTAGATACATCTGCTTCTGAGTTGAATTCTTTGGAGGAGTTTGCGGGATGGTATGAATCATGGATTAGAACGTGGATGGTTGAAAACCCCACAGGTGTAATTATTGCAACCATTGGCATGGGTTCTGATGGACACACTTCTGGGATGATGCCATTTCCAGAAGATGAATCAAGGTTTGAGAAATTATTTAACGATGGTTATAGATTAGTAGTGGGGTACGATGCGGGGAATAAAAACCAGTATCCAATGCGCGCAACAACTACCTGCGAATTTATGAGAAGAATTCATCATGGAGTCGCATATATTGTTGGAGAAGGGAAACAGGAAGCATGGGGTAGGGTAGTTTCAGACACTGGAAATTTAGCACAAACACCTGCACGAATTCTTAGAGAGATGGAAGACGTTAGAGTTTTTACTGATTTGAAATAAGTTTTTTAACTGCCTCTTTTATTGCATTAGTTCCCATATTATATTTTTCAATTAGCTCTTCTGGTTTTCCAGATTCACCAAACGTGTCTTTGAGTCCTATCATTTCCATTTTTGTTGGATAGTTTTGGGCAAGTGTTTCAGCGATAAGCCCTCCGAGTCCTCCAGCAGCTTGGTGATCCTCTACTGTTACTGCATGGCCTGTTTTTTTAGCAGAATTAATAACTGCCTCCGTATCAAGTGGTTTAATACTTGCAACATTTATTACTTCAGTCTGAATACCTTCTTCTTCTAATTCTTTTGCTGCTTTTAAAGCGTAGAAAAGCATATAACCGGTTGCGAAGATTGAACATGTTGGATTTTCTGAAACCCAGTAGGCATATGATTTTCCAGCCTCAAACGGAGTTTCAAGGGTTGTGATAATGGGGGTTTTATCTCTGGTAAAGCGTAAGTACACCGGTCCGTCAATTTCCCCTGCTAGAACAGTTGTTTTTTCGCCTTCTATTGCGTCACAGGGAATAAAAACTTGAAAGTTGGGTAATACTCGCATGAGAGCAATATCTTCTGTTGCCTGATGTGTTGCACCATCAGGACCTGTCATAAGCCCTGCGTGATGACCCGCAACTTTTACATTCGAATTATTATAAGCAATGGTAGTTCTTATTTGTTCCCAATTACGTCCTGGTGAAAATGTAGCATAAGATGAGGTAAATGCAATTTTTCCAGATGTACCAAGCCCTGCTGCAACGGTTACCATGTTTTGTTCTGCAACTCCCATTTCAAAGTAGCGTTCAGGAAACTTTTTCGCAAACGCATCTACCTTGGTTGACTCGGTTAGGTCAGCGCAAAGAGCAACAACATTTGGATTTAGCTCTCCAAGTTTTAAGAGTCCTGTTCCATAACCAGAACGAGTTGCATCCTTTTCAACGTCTGCGTCAAAAAGCTTTGTATTTAATTTTAAATCAGGATTAAGCATGTTCGTTTTCCATCCTTTCTTTGAGTGTTTTAAGCTCCAAAAGTGCTTTTTCTGCCTCTTCTTTATTTGGTGGTTTTCCGTGCCATGTATAGTCATTTTCCATAAAACTTACTCCGCGTCCGGGAATTGTGTGAGCTATTAAGACAACTGGTTGTTCTCCGACATTTTTTGCGGCTCTTATTGTCTCAATAAATGTTTCAATGTTATGACCATCTACCTCAAAAACTTTCCAATTAAATGATTCATATTTTAATCGAAATGGCTCAAGTGGCATGACATGTTCTGTATTCCCGTCTATTTGAATATCATTTCTATCAATAACAACAGTTAGGTTGGTAAGTTTTAGTTTTCCTGCAAGCATAACTCCCTCCCATGTGTTTCCCTCCTGATGCTCCCCGTCTGAGGTGAGACAGTAAATGTGATAGTTTTTTTTGTCTAGCTTTGCAGCAAGTGCCATACCGATTGCTTGAGATATGCCAGATCCAAGCGGTCCTGATGTTGTTTCAATTCCGGGGAGTGTTCCTCTGTGGGGATGTCCTTGTAGTCTTGTATTGAGCTTTCGCAGCGTTTTTAGTTCTTCTATGGGGAAGTAGCCAGCACGTGCTAAAGCAACGTACTGAATGGGGCAAATATGGCCGTTTGATAATACGAGCCTATCTCTATCTTCCCAGAGCGGTTCTTGTGGATTTTGTTTTAAGATATGAAAATAAAACGCCGTAAAAATGTCAGCCATTCCAAGCGGTCCCGCAGAATGACCGGAACCTGCTTCAAGAAGTGTTGGAATTAACAGTTCCCGCAGCTCATGTGCGATATGTTCTAATTCTTTTAATTTTTCTGGTGTTACATCTGGAATCATGCCTTACTACTGTAATATATTTAATACTTATAGACAATAAACAAATCTGAAACGTTACTTGGTAATCTTCCTGTATCTAATCCTGCATGGACCTGTTCAAAGAAATGGAAAGAATCATGAGAATCTATAAAATCAGGGATAGTAAGTGATAACTCGGAAGCTTTATTTTTAACAGTACTGTCTCCAATTGCTCCAGCAAATTCCGTATTATCCCATCCATCAGAGTCAAAAGAGCAGATAATTGTTTTGTCATCGATATTCGGAAGTGCTGCTAAAACTACCTCTTGGTTGCGACCTCCTTTTCCGCCCTCGCCTTCCACATGAACGGTAGTCTCTCCACCGGCAAGAAGTATGGAGTTTGGTTGTGTTTCTTGGATTAGCTTACTTCCCGCTTCATTTGCATTTCCTTCAAACTGATCTGAGAAAATGGTTGCAGAAATTCCAAGCTCTTTTGCCTTTTCTTGCATAGCAGAAAGTGCTGTTTTATTTGACAGAACAATTATGTTTGAAACTTTTTCAAAATATTTTTCATCCTGTGGGTTTTCCAGGAATGCATTATCGGAAAGATTAAGTTCTTGAGTTAAATTATATTTTTCAAGAATTGCTTTGGCATCTGAAATGCTTGTTGGAATATGGGCTGTTGGACCAGATGCAATGTATGTTGTGTCATTTCCTGGTACATCTGAAAAAATCATACTTGCCACGGTTGCAGGATAGAGTCTTTCTGCAAGCCCACCTCCTTTTACTTCTGATAAATGTTGTCTTACCGTATTCATTTCTTTAATGTCAGCACCAGATTTTAAAAGTGCTTTTCCTACTTCAATTTGTTTTTCAATCGGTATGGAATAGGGTGCAACGAGCATGGCAGATCCTCCGCCGCAAATGACCACAAGCACTAAATCTTTTTCTGTAAGCTGAAGTGTAGCGAGTCTTTTTAAAAGCGCTTGGGTGAATGCAAGATTTAGAGTGGATGGTAGGGGATGGGAGCCTTGAGTAAAATGAATTTTTGAAAATGTTTCAGGGTTTGTGTCAATAACATGCCCCTCGGTTAGCTTATTTTCTAATTTTTCCTCGATATTTTTTGAAATTCCGGCACTTCCTTTTCCAAATCCAATAAGAAATATACGTTCATACAGGCTTAAATCATACGTTTTATCTGCTATTTGAAGTTTACCCTCTTCAATTTTACATGTTTCCTGCATGATTTTTTCAGGTTGTATTGATGTAAGCGCTGATTCAATCAAATCCAAAACAATCTTTCTTTCAGGTGAAGTGTTTAACGCATCAAAATTTTTTATAAATCCCACCTATTTAGTGTAGAGGTTTTTAGAAATTTTTTCCACCATTTCCTTTTTTCCATTTTGCGGATTTCAGAAATACTCCATATACATCATCATCTATGGGAATTGCCAAATTTTTGAGTTCATTTTCTGTGGGGTTATGATCTTGAAACATTACAAACGGAATATCGGTGATTACTCCAAGAGGGGTTTGCTCTGTTGTTTCACCCATAACAACTGCTGCTCCGGATGATAGACCGTCCATGACGTTGACTTTTGTCATTTTAAATTCTCTTCCAAAAAGATCTTCAGTACCAACATAATCATTTATAGCTTTAAAGCCGCTATGAGAAAGTCCAATTCCTGTAACGCCCCATCTGAGTGGGGTTGTTTTACTGTCTGTTATTAAAACGCCGATGTTTTTTAGATTATGCTTTTTTTTCAGATGCTCTCGAATTTTATTTGCACTTTTTTGTGGATTTTTTGGCCAAAAAACTATTTTTCCGTCAGTGTTAGATTCATCAATTCCTGCGGTTGCGGCTAATATATTTCCCTTGATAGTGATATAAACACCGTAATTATTTTCCTCTTTTGGTAAATATAAATCTGCTTCTTGTTTTACTAAATTATCCTTGGAAGCTTTTTCAGTAGAGATAAAATTTCCCTCACAAAGCGCGACTATTTTAGAGGTAATTACCACAATGGAATTTTCCTCAAGTTTTGGTAAATATGTGTCTAAAATGGTTAAGATATCCGTGTCTTTTGCGGTAATTTTGTGTGTTTTATAAACTTTTATTACCATGTTATCTTGCGTATGGATGGCTCAGTTCAGAAGCATTTTGTGAGACGTGTACCACGTTTACAGGACCTTTTTTGTGCATTTCCTCAATCGTTTTAACTCTTTGAAAAACAAGACCTACGGACATTGCAAAAATTAAACGTTCAATGTTTCTTATAAGAGATTTTCTATCATCTAGATTATCTGCATCAAATATTCCATTATTTTCTGATAAGATTCGAACACCACCTTCACCTTCTGGAAATCGAATTCTTCCCCGAGAATCAAAACTATCAGGTCTCCACATTTTTGCAGAATTAGATGCTTCTCCCCCATATAAAACATACCATTTTTTTGCAAGATCTTCAAAAACATAGTCACCGGTTCCGGATAGGCTTACCCCGATCTCCCCTGGTTTTGAGAAAAACGAAGCGCCAAGCGCAAGAGCAGTCATCATATGTGTCCCAACTCCTCCACCTTCTATGCCTATTGGTACTCCGAGATTTTCAGTTCTTAATTGATTAAGAAGGTTTGGTGTGTTTACGGGAATATCAGCATTAATTGATGTAGTACATTGACTTCCTCCGGCTACTCCAATAATAACAGCATCACATCCAGCTGTAACTGCAGCTCGAGCAGTGTCTTTATCCATTATCTGTCCTGCGATTATGTTTACCTTTCCCTTCTCAAACTCAGTAACATTTCTTAATCCACTTACCGTTTCTATAATTTC
>CAZQSX010000003.1:30259-48252 GCA_964596415.1 uncultured Gammaproteobacteria bacterium | reverse complement strand
ATGCAAATGCAATATATGCCATAATTGCAATAGACGCTATAACAACCGCATACAACGCATTCATGGTGGTTTCTTTTCCAATTGTTGCACCCACTGTTTCAAATGAAAGTTCTTTCACCTTTGGGTACGCTGATTTAATTTGAGCTGAAACTTTTTTTCGAGCTTCACTTCCCAAGGCATCAGTTCTTACTAAAAATGTATTATTTTCCTCAGATCTGACAGAAACAACAGGAACTTTTTTTTCCACCAAAGAGTCTTTAACCTCAGATGGTGAAATATTCCCTTGAATTTCTAATTCAAAACGTGAACCGCCCGTAAAATCAATTGAAGGTTTTAACCCAAATAAAAGAAGCGAAATAAAACCAGGAATAATAACAATTCCTGAAATAAGAAAGTATAATTTTTTATGTTTTACTAAATTCATAATATTTTGTTTCTTAGTTAATTTGTTGCCTAGTTAATTAACAATTTATTATTTACTTTCAAAAACTTTTAATAAATTTCTTGTTATAACAATTGCTGAAAACATTGATACCAAAATTCCAACTGCAAGCGCAAGTGCAAATCCTCGTATCATACCTGAACCAAAATAAAATAAAATAGCACAAGTAATAAGACTAGAAATATTTGAATCCTTAATTGAAGACCATGCTCTCGTAAAACCAAGTCTTTGAGCAACCTCTTTTGTTCTTCCGGCTCGCAGTTCTTCCCTCATTCTTTCAAATATTAAAATGTTGGCGTCAACAGCCATTCCAATTGATAAAATGAATCCGGCAATACCTGCAAGAGTAAGGGTTATTGGAATAAACTTAAAAATAGCAAGGGTAATTATCGTATATAAAATGAGTGCAACTGAAGCCAAAACCCCTTCTTTTCTGTATAAATAACTCATAAATATGATAACTGCTATAAAACCTATTGCCCCAGCAAAAAGACTCTTTTGAAGAGATTCGATTCCAAGAGAAGGACCAACTGTGCTTTGAGAAATTATCTCAAGTGGAGCAGGTAATGCCCCTGAATTTAACTGAATCGCAAGAGCTTTTGCAGTATCTGGGGTAAAATTACCAGAAATAACCGCGGTTCCCTGAACTATCTCCTGATTCACTGTTGGCGCCTCAACAACCTGATTATCAAGCACAATAGCAAGAGGTTTTCCAATATTTCTTTTTGTTATTTGTGCAAATATTTTACTACCTTCTGGCGTAAAACTGAGCTGAACTTGCGGGGAACCACCTGTTGTATTATCAAAAACAACTTGAGAGCTCTTTAAATCTTTTCCGCTTAGATTAGTAATCAATGGATTATTACCAAGGAAAATCGTTAAGCCAATCGGTAAATCAGCTGAGGGTGAAGCTTCAACTTCTGGTCCTTGCTCCCAAAAGGTAAGCTGTGCAGTTTTTCCTATTACATTAATTGCCTCCTCTTCATTAGATAATCCAGGCAACTCAACTGCAATTCTGTACTCTGCTGGAAGTTTTAGGGTTTGAATTGTCGGCTCTGTAACGCCAAAAAAATTAACACGCCGCTCTATAATATTTCTTGCCCCCTCAAATGCGCGATCCCGATCTGACTCTGGAATCTTCTCCATGTCTACTTTATAAGAAACTCTTGTTCCTCCCTGTAAGTCTAATCCTAATCGATAATCAAAATTTCTTTGAATATGAACACTTCCTATATTTAGATTTAGATTAGATGGAGAAACACTTTTTCCATTTATTTGAACCGTAGATGGAAGATCAAACAACAAGAGAAAAAGAGACACTATTCCAACAATGAAAAGAAAAAACTTTGGATTTTTCATAGAATTTTTTGGTATATGCTAGTTTAACATACTCTCCTCTTCACCAAGAAGCATAAGCCTAGAACCCTTTAAGATTGAGGAAATAAATGGATCAAGTCTTTTTTTACGGAAAACAAATTCCTCTTCACTCATAACCGTATAGTTTATTTCAGCGCCTCTTCGTGCTTCCTCTTTTTTTATGATTAATGCAAGTTCTGGAACTACAACCGTACCAACGATTAATAAATCAACTTCATCTGGATTCTCTCGCATATTTTTAACAAATTTTCCAGACAACATAGCATATTTAATTTTACCGAGTTTCATTTTATTTTTAATAATATCCAAACCTAAACCGCTAGATTTTGCCTGAAGCCGTACAAGATCATAATAGTATGGATAATTACGATCTAAATAATAATAGACTCTATTTGCCCGTGGTTCTTTTTGCAAGATTCCTTTTTTTTCAAGATATATAAGCTCTCGACGAACTGCATTTATTTCTTCATCCACACGTCTTACAATCTCACGCACATGATACATGCTTTTTGGATCCTGAAAAAACAATTCTAAAAGCTTAATTCGAGTTTTTGAAGTTATAATGTCCTTTAACATAAGAGTTTAGTGGCAGTATGAAAAACTTTTTTACTCAAACATTCTAGCACGTTCTGTTTAGAAATGAAAGAGTCGTGGGGCAGCTATTTAACTGTTACATCTGTGTCTGGTGCAACAACTTCAAACCAAATAAGTCCTGGAATAAATGATATTTCTTTTCCGGCAAGATCTCTAATAATTGTCCTTGATTCTCTATCCTTTTTAGACCACTTACCTTTAATTTCCTGACCATTCATAAATATAAGCGCTTGACCAGTCCCTTTATTTGCATAAAGCATATGCAAATTCCCCTCATATCCATCATTTGCCCTTGATTCTTTCATGAATAATATGACAATATTTTTTGCAGCAAGTGGATTCTTTGTGTTTCTATCGATATGATCTACCCCACCGTTCTTTCTAAGATAGGCTTTTTTCACTTGATCATACGTCCACTGAACCGCAAAATCTTTATATCCATCCCAAAATTCAAAGTTAATCGAAGTAGCTGGTGTACCACCACTTGTCCCCTTATCAGAGAATTGATATTCTGTAAAATTTTCATCCCAAGAAACCCCATCCTCATCTACATTCTTAAGTTTTCTTTTTTCTGCAGCATAATCCCATAATTCCGATGTATTTGAAAACATGGTATGCTCAGTTGCAACAGGTCTTCCGTTTATGCTTTCAATTCTTCTATAAACCGGGAATGGTACCCCAAATTGATCAAGATCATTATAGAATCTCCATCCATAATCAGCTATTTGACCAAGTGCATTTGCAGGACCAGGAGTATTTGCACCGCCTACATGCGCATATAAAGGATTTTCACCATACTCAGATATAAAATCCACAAAATATGTCCTAGCGGATCTCACAGGACCAATTTGCCCAGCATCTTGACAGTAGAATATCGCAAGAAATCGAGTGATTCCACCTTCTGCAACTGCCTCATATACAACATCTGCATACTGAAGTCCTGATTGTGGTCGTGCATCTACTGAGTTTTCAATCATTACTCCAAGAGGTCTATGCTTTTCCCACCATTGTTTTTGTTGTTTCGAATATTTTGCACCGTTAATAGGGCACACTTCAGTTTTTGGAAGTTCATCATTAAAGACTACTCTTCCATCAGTGCTTCCACCTGTTTTCTTAGGCTCGGGGATAGGATTTCTAATTATGCCACTTGTTTCAAGTAGTGTAGTATTTGTCAAAATGAAGTATGACAGAAACGCAGACAAAACGTATAAAACAACAGAAATAATAATTGTTTTTTTACTTTTTAACATAGGAAAATGAGTCTCTACTTTTTAACATGACTTAAATTTTTATGAGAGCGTGCTGTCCTAAGAGCCTCTTCCTCCTCTTTAGACAATGCATATTCAGCTCCTTTTCCGTTTATAACATGCTTTGCATACCACCGAGTCCCTGTTCTTGTGTGAAGAGATGAAATAATAACCCCAGTGTCTTTCGCATCAACTAAAGCTAAAATAAAACTTTGATCTCCCCCAGTATCTTTAAACGGATTAAAACGTAATAGGCCTACCTTTTGGATATAAAGGAGACCATTTGATTCTAGTGTAGCACATTTCGCATATAACGCGTCAAGAGCCTTTTTAGATTCATTCTCAAACGCCAACACATCATCAAGAATTTTAACTACTGATTCTTTTCTACCGTTTTTAGTGAGTCTAGAATAGTAGAGGAAGAATTTAAAAATTAAAAATGTAAGTACAATGTTCCAAGAAACAAGCACAAATATTAGGACAGTTAAGAATTGCGCATTCATACAAATTTTCCCATAGCTTCACGAAAAAATGAATTTTCTATGGGTAATAAAACATTTTAGCCTCTTGACAGGCTCAAGTCAATATGATACTTTTTGTTCCATGAGTAAAAAGAGAAAAACTAGGAAGGAAAAAATAGTTTCTCAAGAAAGAAAAGCAAATCTTATTACTCAAAATACAGAAACGGGTACTATATATTCCTTTGAATCATCCTCTACTCAAAAAACTATCCCCACTTCACCAGACAGTAAAACCAGCTATGCGTATGTTATAAACGATATGAGAAAAAGTCTTGCCATAACCATGTTTATTCTTCTTGTAAGCATTATCCTTTTTACTCTCACCCAAGCAAATATCATAAGACTTTCTAGTCTTGGATATTAACCTGAAAGGAGGTGACTTATACTTATGGCAAGCATGTACTGTGTAAAATGTCGCGAAAAAAGAGAAGATCCAAATGCGGAACCGGTTACCATGAAAAATGGTAAACCTGCAATGAAAGGAAAATGCCCAGTTTGTGGAACAGCAATGTTCAAAATTGGAGCAGCTAAATAACTCGTAAATGAGTTGCGATCCTTATCTTGACAAGTCAAGATTCGGATCTAAAGCATTACTTTTTTCAAAAACCCGATATTCAAGTGTTCTTAATTGAGAGCATTTAATGGTCGGGTTTTTGCTATTTAAAGTATTAAAAATGCACGAAGATACAACTTCAATAAGCTTAAATTTCAGTTTTCCGGGTCATTACTTCATACGATGGATAAGGAGGAAAATCAAGACCTAGCGCTTCAGTTTGACGCAAAAATTCAGAGTATGCTTCTCCCCAAGCTTCTCTTACTTCTTCTGGGGATACATTTATGGGAAGCCGAGTATATGTTTCCCATTTGGACCTTTTTTGATAACGTTCCTGATAGCAAAAACTTTAGTATGTTTGAGACGCGTGCTTAAGCTTATACACTTTTAGAACTGAAACTGGCCATTCTCCCACTATCTCTGCCTGACCAAATCCTGCCACCTCCCACAATGGATACCCTCTTGGCTCACACGGAAGCGATTCACAAACAATTAAAAGTTGATTTGTGATAGTTTTTCTTTCTGGATCAACTCCAGGAAATTCTATGGTAACAGGTTTCATATTTTGCACTTCAAAAAAGTATCTATACGCATGGTCCGAATTACCCCCATTAGAAATAACTGCAAAGTTGTATGGCTCTCCATTCGTTTTCTCAAGAACAAATTCAGCAATACCCCTTACCTGTGCCAGCTGATGATTTCCGGGGGTTCTAAATGGATTGTAGAGCAGATTTAACACGGTAACGCCAAGCACCCCAGCCCAAATACAAACATTTACCGCTTTTCCTTTCTTAAATAGAAAAAATAAAAACCCAGAAAGCATAAGAAATGGTACGGGATATAAAAATCCAAGATAATAATCATAAATAGGTTTTTTGTAAAACCCAAAAAGTATTACCCCAACAAACAACCACAGAATAAGAAGTAGCTGTTGAAGAAATATATTATTTTTTTTACGGTAATTTATAATAAGAAAATAAAAAGAAAAACCAACACAAAGTAGTGCAAGTAACCATACTCCTATACCCCATACCTGCAATAATCCTGCATTATATTTTTCAATATCCTCTACTTTTGGAAATGTGAGAATAAGTCTTCCAAAAACTCTAAAAAACACATCAGATGCTATTACAAAATATTCTTCATTTCCCCCCGTATCACCAGATGAAAAAACGAACTTAATAATGCTTTGAATATTTTGAAATCCATGACGAAGTTCAAAAAGTAAAAATAAAGACCATCCAATAAGGGTGCCCACAGTAAAAAATAAATACCGCTTAAAAAGTCCCAAAACTAAGTCTGTAATCTTTTTGTTTTGATACAGTGTTGCAAATAATATATATAAAAATGCAATAAATCCTAAAAATGTAGCAAGATAGTGAAGCTGCAAGAGAACCCCGAAGGAAATACCAGAAACAAGAAGCACCTTAAGCGAACCCTTAACTATACCTCTATACAGAACATAAAGCATAAGTATGGTAAAAAACGGTACCACGTTTGGGTTCCATGATGAACGAGAATACGTAATAACGAGTGGTGAAATAGCATACAGAAAAGCTGAAATAAGTGCCACCTTCACACTAAAAAACTCTTTTGACACTGCATAAACAAGAAATACAGTTGCTGCACCTAACAAAGCGACCATAACAGCAGGACCAATAGGATTGTAGTTGAATAGCAATAAAAATGGAGCCATCATGTAATAATAAATAGGACCCAAGAAAAACCCACCAACAGATGCCGTAGGTCCAAGAAGTGTTATATCTCCATCTAGAATATGTTTAACTACCAATACATCTCTTCCCTCATCACCTAAAAACGTTAGATATTCATCAATCCTATAAATACGTAAAAAAAGTGAAAGTATAATAATGAAAAAAAGTATTAAGTACTCTTTTGATAAAAATTTATTGATAAATTTTTGAACCATATCGTGGATATTATTTTTTGTGGGTCTTCCAAATAAATCTGTTATAAATCGTGAAATTCCAAACAAGAAGAAACGCCGTTCCAATTAAAAAATATGTAAAATAATACTCACGCGTAAATAATGTATCTCCTATGAATATCGTTCCGGTCTGAATGAATATAACTCCAAATGCAGAAGTTGCGTAGAATTGAATCATTTTCAAAAAATATTCAACAACAGATTTTACACGCTTTTGACGAAATGTCCATAAATTATTAAAGTTATAGTTTGAGAATATTGCAATAGCTGCACCTACTAAATTTGCAATTGACGGATTCCAACCTTGATAGCCTACGAGAAACTGAAGCGTAACTGCATTTAAAATAAATCCAAATCCACCCACAACTAAAAACTTCCCAAATGATCCCATCATTAATTCTCGGATTCGAGTAGTCAAAACAAAATAAAGCACATCAAAAATATACCCCAAAGGCGCAATCTTAGACTTTCCCAACGTTCTATCAGTAAAATGAAAAGGTACTTCGCCTATTTTAAATCCATCCCGTACTGCTTTTTGAAGAAATGAGATCTGGAATATATAACCATTGTATGACTCTAATTCTTTTTTTTCTTTTAAAAAAACTTCCTTTTTAAGAGCTCTATACCCACCCGTCCAATCGTGAATATTTAGCCTCATAAAAACCGTTCTTACAAATAAATTTGCAGCTATAGAGAATAATTTTCTTTGAGGTGGCCAATTTTTAGGAATAGATCCACCTGCACTATACCGTGTACCAATTACCATATCGCAGCCTTCATCAATTTTTTTTAAAAAATCAGGAATTTTAGTTGGATCATGCTGACCATCTGCATCCATTTCAAACAAAACTTCAGCATCCATATTTGAGATTGCATAATTCATCCCCCTGATATAGGCAGCTCCTAAACCATTTTTACTTCCTTCAGAAATTTGAAGATTTTTGTACTTGTTCATAAGCTTTTTTACCAGCCCAGAAGTACCATCAGGAGAAAAATCATCAGCAACTAAAATGCTCATTTTATGATTTTTTATTTGAGGAAAAATTTCATCTTCAAGCCTTACAATCAGCTCTTCAATATTTTCTTTTTCATTATACGTAGGGAGAATAACAGTGGTATTCATAGGCTTAAGTTTATCTTATTTCATTGCAAAAGGGAAGAAGATTCTCTTCTTTTATAGGGAATTTAGTGAGGTTACGGATTATGCTTTTCAAATTCAATATCTGCCTTCACCATCATGTCTACCAGTTCTTTAAATGAAGTTTTTGGCTCCCAACCAAGCTCTTTTTTTGCCTTACTATAATCTCCAATCAAATAGTCTACCTCTGCAGGTCGCATAAATTCTGCTTTATCTGAAATAACATATTTTCTCCAATCTTTCATCCCAACGGCTTCAAAAGCAAGCTGTACAAATTCTTCAACTGAATGATTTTCTCCTGTTGCAATCACATAATCATCAGCTATATCTTGCTGAAGCATAAGCCACATTGCCTCAACATAATCTCCTGAAAAACCCCAATCACGTTTTGGATCAAGAGAGCCAAGCTCTAATTTTTCTTGTTTTCCTAAATGGATTCGTGCAACTGCATTCGTAATTTTTCTTGTTACAAATTCAAGTCCACGCCTTGGAGACTCATGATTAAATAATATCCCTGAACATGCAAACATATCATAACTTTCTCTGTAATTTACCGTTATATAATGTCCATAAACTTTTGCAACCCCATATGGACTTCTCGGATAGAAACGGGTAGTCTCTTTTTGGGGAGTTTCTGTTACTTTCCCAAACATCTCAGAGGATGATGCCTGATAAAATTTAATTTTTTTATTCACCTGCTTAATTGCCTCAAGCATTCTTGTAACTGAAATTGCAGTAAATTCTCCAGTTAAAACCGGCTGACTCCATGATGCTTTTACGAAAGATTGAGCTGCTAAATTATAAACCTCATCTGGTTCTGATTGAATTAACGCATCTGCGAGTGATCCCTGGTCTAGTAAGTCACCTGGAAGAAGATCAATATCTTCTGAGATATGACGAATATTTACAACATTCGGGGTAGATAATCTTCTAACAAGTCCTGAAACTTTATATCCTTTTTTAAGCAAAAATTCCGCGAGGTATGACCCATCTTGTCCTGTAATTCCTGTAATAAGAGCTTTTTTCTGCATGACGATATGTAAAATATTAACCGTTCTTCCGGAAGTAGTCAAGAGTATCTTTTAATGTCTGCTCTAAAGAAATAACTGGCTTCCACCCAGTTGCTGATTCAATTTTTGAATTATCAGAATAAATATCTGGAATATCGCTTGGTCTTAATTTAGAGGGGTCAAGCTCAATATCTATCTGAACAGTTGAAAGAGAAATAAGCTTATCTAAAATATCTCGAATTTTATACGATTTTCCTTGCCCTATATTATATACCTCTCCAGATTCCCCTTTTTCTAAAACTTCTATATACGCCTTCACCATATCACGAACATCTGTAAAATCTCTTTTTGCATCTAAATTTCCCACAGTCAAAACTGGTTCTTGTTTTCCTTTTTCGATTGCTGCGACCTGAGAAGCAAAGCTTGAAACAACAAATTGAGGAGTTTGGCGTGGTCCAATGTGATTAAATGGCCTCACCCGAACTATATCCATTCCGTATGAGTTAAAATACTGCAAACCTAATAAATCTTGTGTAATTTTGGAAACTGCATATGGACTTCCTGGACTTAATCTCACATCTTCATTCACAGGGAGATCAGATAGCTTAACCTCTCCATAAACTTCAGATGAAGAGATAACAAGTATTTTAGACTTTATATCAGATGCTCTTACAGCTTCAAAAATGTTTACCTGAGCTGTAATATTATTTGTCATAAACGCTGCGGGGTCCTTAAAGCTTTGTGCAGGTGAAGTAAGTGCTGCAAGGTGAAAAATATAATCTGGTTGAATATCTTGGATACATTTTACAGTATCGTTTACATTTAATAAATCAACTTTATGAAGGCTTAAATTGTGCTTTATATCCCTAATATTTTCAGTATCATTTGAAATATGCGTACCTGAGACCTCAAAACCTCTTCGTAGTAATTCTTCTGCCAAAAAACTTCCAGCAAACCCTGAAACTCCAGTAATTAATGCTTTTTTCTGCATGATTATCTACCTACTCCAACGCTTTTAAAACCATTTCTAGCAAGTAATTCCGGATCATAGAGATTTCTTCCATCTATAAGAATTGGTGATTTCATGTCCTTTTTAAGTTTTTGTAAATCTAATTCTTTAAATTCATTCCATTCCGTTAAAACAATAATTGCATCTGCATCTTTTGAAACAGCATATGGATCTTTACAAAACTCTACATCTGTTAGTAACCGTTCAGCATTTTTCAAAGCCTCAGGATCATATGCTTTTATTTTAGCACCCTCATTTTGAAGAAGATTGATTATCATAATTGAAGATGCATCACGCATATCATCAGTATTTGGCTTGAATGACAACCCCAATATTCCTATTGTTTTACCCCGCACATCACCAGCTAATTTTTTTGTTTTTTTAACAATATCACGTTTGGAAAACTCATTAATTCGCTCAACTTCATCAAGTAGCCCGAAGTTATAATCATAGTTTTTTGCAATTGCCAAAAGCGCTTTTACATCTTTTGGAAAACAGCTTCCTCCATAACCTGCACCAGCAGAAAGAAATGCAGAGCCAATTCTCTTATCAAGCCCTATTCCCTCCAATACTTTTAAACCATCAGCTCCAGTAAGTTCCGCAAGCTTTGCTACCGCATTTGCAAATGATATCTTTGTTGCTAAAAATGAATTTGCAGAATATTTTATGAGCTCTGCCGTCTCAGGATTTGAAAGCACCATTTCTGTATTAAATGGCTTATGTAAATCTACAAGTATCTTCTCTGCTTTTTTTGACTCTGTTCCAATAACAACTCTGTCAGGATGTAGCGTGTCAGAGATTGCAGATCCTTCGCGTAAAAATTCTGGGGCTGACGCAATATCAAACGTTGCATCTTTTGCTATATTCTCTTCAATAATTTTTTTAACAAGCTTATTTGTTCCAGGAGGAACAGTTGATTTCGTAACTACCACAGTATAGTTTTTTAAATTTTTTGCTATCTTTTCGGCTACTTCAAACACGGTTTTTAACTCCGCGTCTCCTGTTTTTTGCGGAGGAGTTCCAACAGCAATAAAGACTACTTCAGATTCTGGAATTGAAGGATTATAATCAAGGGTAAAAATAAGCCTTCCTTCGTCTACGTTTCTTTTTACTATCTCTTCAAGACCTGGTTCAAAGATGGGAAGAATTCCTTTTTTTAGGTTTTCGATTTTTTCAAGAGTATGACCTATCACGTACACCTTATTTCCCAGGTCTGCAAAAATTGCAGCAGTTACAAGCCCCACATATCCATGTCCAATAAAGGTTATTGTCATAACTTTTCCTTTCTCAAGTCTCTTGAAAGATAAAATGTTAACGTCATAATATTACTGCCTAAGAAACTCTAATCCTTCTGAAAATGTCTTTGGAGTAAAGCCAATTTGTTGTATTTTATCATTTTTAAGATAGAGATTAAAAGGACGCTTTGCTTTTCCTGCATAGAATTCATCACGTGTTATAGGCGTAATAAGATTATAATCTAGCTCAAATAATTGAGCTATTTTTTTGATTGCATCATATGGAGTAGTGGGAGTTTCTCCTACACAATGAAATATTCCGCGTTCATTCTTTTCTATTAATAGCTCGATCGCATAAGCAACATCATCTATAAAAGTTGGGCAAATTATCTGATCCATTACTCCAGCTATTTTTGTACCGTTTTGCAGTAATTGGATTATGCTTCTTACAAAATCCCCTTTCTGTTCAAATTCCTTTCTGTATGGATAAGCAATTCGAAGGATAACATAGGATACCCCAGAATTTCTCACCATCATTTCACCTTCATATTTCGTCTTACCATAAAAGTTAATAGGATTTGGCGTATCATCCTCCACATATCCCTCCCCTTCTCTTTTTTCACCATCAAATACAAAATCAGTTGATATGTAAAATATTTTTAAATTTTTCTCACGACAAAAAGTTGCAATATTTTTAGTGCCTACAACATTCATCTTCCACGCCTCACTCTCTTCACCCTTATCTTTTTCTGCTTCGCTCCCATCAACGTCTGCTTTTGCTGCAAGATGAATCAGTGTTTCTGCATCTCCTACGTCTATTTGAGAAAATGTTTCTGGCTGTGTAACATCAACCCCCATAGATCTACTTATTTGGGTAAATTCAAATTTATCAGAAAGAAGTTCTATGATCCTTGTACCTATAAGTCCTGTCCCTCCTGTTATAAGAACCTTTTTCATAAATTCAAAAGAACCTTCCTGGTTTTTCTTAAGCTCAAAAAAGTGACCACCTTCTTCTTACTATTCTCCATACTGTTTGTTGTAGTACTCAAGATATTCACCCGACTTTATAGGCTTCCACCAATTTTCATTATTCTTGAACCATTCAATTGTTTTTACAATTCCTTCTTCAAAAGTTATCTCTGACTTCCAACCCAACTCATTTTTTAATTTTGAAGTATCTAGACTATATCTTCTGTCATGACCAGGTCTATCTTTTACATATTCTATAAACGACTCATCCATTCCCAAATTTGAAAGAATTAATTTTATAGTATCCAAGTTATGATGTTCATCCTCAGTGCCTATATTATAAATCTCCCCCACATTTCCTCTGTGAAGAATTGCATCCACCGCACTACAATGATCTTCAGTGTAAATCCATTCCCTCACCTGCATTCCATCACCATAAACAGGCACCTTTTTGCCTTCAAGAAGATTGGTTATGGCAAGCGGAATCAGTTTTTCAGGGTAATGAAACGGACCATAAAAATTACATGAATGGGTAACGATAACAGGCGTCTGATAGGTCATAAAAAATGCCCGACACATTAAATCTCCACCAGCCTTTGAAGCAGCATATGGGCTGTTTGGTTCAAACGGAGAACTTTCTGTAAATTTCCCTTCTTCAATTGAACCAAAAACTTCATCTGTTGAAATCTGAATAAGCTTAGTCTTATTTCCGTGCTCCCGAATAGCATTAAGAATAGTAAGTGTTCCTAAAACATCAGTTTCTGCAAAAGCGCGTGGTTCAAGGATTGACCGGTCAACATGCGTCTCTGCAGCATAATTTACCACTGCATCAACGCTAGAGATTAAATCATGAACAAGCTTAGCGTCCACAATATCACCTTTTACAAATTCATAATTTGGATTATTTTCAATATCTTTAAGGTTCTCAAGATTGCCAGCGTACGTTAACTTATCAAGGTTAATTACCTCATAGTTAGGGTATTTATTAAGGATATAGTGGATAAAATTGGAACCCATAAAACCAGCCCCACCAGTTACTAATAATTTCATAGTGTTAAAGTTAAAATTCTCATATTAATAGTTATATAAAGGTAATTGAAATGGTTGATCTAAGTATTCAAAAACTCTGTGAACGTATTTTAGATGATCAAAAGCGAAGTCATCCTCTGATGGAAGATCATTTTTTGAAAACCATCTACACTCAATTACTTCATCATTTTTATTAAAATTATTCCCTTCTGCTTCAACTAGGTAATTAAACTGTACATTTTGTCTGTCTTCTTTTTGCCTATCAGGTCTATCAATTATCTGAAAAAGTGCAGTTATTTTTCCGTCTAACCCGGTTTCCTCTTTTAACTCTCTTAAAGTTGCCTGCTTTGTATCCTCATCTCTATCTAAAAATCCACCAGGCAGGGAATATTTCCCACCGTTGGTTAAATGGTTTGCTCGTTTCGTCAAAAGTATTTGTTTATTTTTATTAACCGTTATGGCTCCAACTGCAACATGTCGAAAAAAAACCTTGTGACCACTCTCAAGCTTACACTCAATCATTTATAACTCCCCAGCCTTTACTTTTTCAGAAACCATATTATTTGCCCTTAACAACTCGTCATGAGAGGTTCCCGCATCAATCCACCAATCGATAAGTTCACAGGTGAGATTACCGTCATTCAAATAGAAATTATTTAAATCAGTAACCTCAAGTTCTCCACGCGCAGAAGGCGAAAGGTCTTCAACGCGTTTAAAAACAGTGTTGTCATACATATAGATTCCGGTTTGTGCAATGTCAGATTTTGGGTGCTCAGGCTTTTCCTCAATTGATAAAACTTTTCCTGAATCATCAATTTCAATTACGCCGTATTGCCTGGATTCTGTTGGCATTTTTATGCCAAAAACAACTGCTCCTTCTTCTTTTTTCTCAAATTCATCTACAACTCTTTTTAGATCAAAATTAAAAATATTGTCTCCTAAAATAACTAAAACCTTTTCATTTCCCGCAAATTCCTGAGCAAGCGCAACTGCATCAGCAATTCCTCCTTGAGGATTTTTCTGAACAGCATAGTAAAGCTTTAGCCCAAATTCTTCACCAGCGGAAAGTAAATTTGCAAAGTCTCCAGCGTGATGTGGAGATGAAGTAATAAGCACCTCTTTTATTCCTGCTTTTTGCATTGCCTCAAGCGGGTAGTAAATCATTGGCTTGTTATAAATAGGAAGCAAATGCTTGTTTGTAACAAGTGTAAGTGGTCGAAGCCTTGTTGCGAGTCCGCCTGCTAAAATTACCCCTTTCATCAATATTTAATATTTAAAACTTCAAATGTAATATTCATATGGTTCCGCTTTTTAGAAATAAAAATAAAGAGAACAATAAAACGCTTATTAAAAAATATTCTAACACAATTTTAAAATGCATGTCATGATGCAAACGGTGATGAATAAGTCCCATAGAAATGTATAAGGCAAGAATCCCCAGAAGCATTCCTATTTGTATAAAAAATGAAAGATTCAGCAATAACAAAATCAAAAATCCAAACCCAAGAATACTTGCTTCTAAAAGGTAATAAACCGTATGAGACGAATGATTTTTCATAATTATAGTATTTTTGAATTACTTTCAAGAATTATAAAAAGTCCAAATAAGATAAGTAAAATTATGTGATCTAAGTTATGACCTGCAATTCTTGGAATTTTCTTACGCTCTACAATTAAAAGGTCTACTAATAAAATTGCTACTAAAAATAAGATAAAAAACATACCTACACCTTTTGTTGCGGTATTTGAATCAATAATTGGATCATTCACTATTTGCTCTTGAAGGACTTTTTCGGGAGTTTCAGCAACTACTGTCAACTTCTCTGCTTTTTGAACTTGAACTACTGGCTCAGCAGGTTTAGTAGATATAGCAGTATCACTCCTACTCCCAAACATTTGAACCACAAGAACTGTATCTTCTCCTTCTAGGTTGCCCTCTAAAATGGCGAATCCAATTTCGTTATATTTTTGAGAAAGAATATTTTCCCGATGAGACGGAGAATTCATCCAAGCCGTTACCACGGTATCAGATTCAGTAAAACCCTTTGCTAAATTTTCACCCGCATACGTATATTCATATCCTGCATTTTTAATAAATTGCCAAGGAGTTGTACCATCTGGCGCAAAGTGCGCCCAATAATTATTTGCCATCATGTGGGCTGCTTTTCCTTGCGCAGCCTGATTCAACTGATCATTTACGGCAACTGCAGGAAGCCCATTTTCTACACGCTGCCTATTTGTCTCATTTAAAAGCTCTTGAGTATTTATTGAATAAGAAATACCCAAAACCTGAGAATGATTGGTTTTTAAATACTGAACAGAAATGGCTGATGTAAAAAGCACTAATGCAAGAATAGATAATGCAGATGCATGAAGAATACGTGCTCTAAAATTATTCGTATGCCTTGGTAGAAATAAGTGATGAAAAAAGTTTTTCACCTATTTATCATACGCACAAAGTTAAAAAAAGAACAAGAGGAAAGGATTAATATTCAGGAGTTATTATTTCCCCGATTTTTTTTCCATTAACTGAAATACTTCCTGAAAAAGAAAGAGCATTTGCAATTGCAGATCCAACTCTCAGCCCCGTAAAAGAGCCAGGTCCTGTATTAATTTCAATCGAGTTAACTTGATCAAGTGATAATTTTTCCTTTTTTAAAGCTTTTTCAACAAGCTCTAAAACGTTCTGCTCACTCGGACTTTTTCTCTTTTCCTCAAGAATAAAATCTCCAAGCTGAATTCGAGTTTCAAGACTATCTGATGTATCAATCTTTAACGTGATCATATGTCTATCTTAACAACTCCTTGACGAATAATCCTCCAAGGCAAAACAGTCGTATCAACTATTGTGGATTCTTTTTCATAGGTACAGCTCCCTTGGAGAACGTAATCTACTTGAGTTAGTATTTTCTTATTCACATCTTCTATTCTGTATGGTGTTTCTCCTCCTGATATATTCGCAGATGTTGCAATAATAGGAACCCCAACCTCATGAATAACATGCTGCATATCTTTGTGATCCGGTAACCTTATTGCTAAAACATCCGAGTTTGCCGTCACAATTCCAGGAACCGTTCCTCTTTTTGTTTTTAAAAAAATGCTTAAACCTCCTGGCCAATACTTGTCTATAAGTTTTATCCTAACATCATCAGGAATTTGAACATATTTCTGGGCCATATTAACACCATCTACCAAAACAAGAAGAGCATTATTAAGTTCTCTATTTTTAATATTAAAAATTTTTTTAACAGCGTTTTCATCATCCATACGACAACCTATTCCAACCGCAGTATCAGTTGGAAAAATAACTATTCCACCCTCTTTGAACACTTTAATTACTTGAGTACTATTATTATTCATATAAAATTTCAATTGTTCTATTATCTTGAACAGTGTCTAATTCAAACCTCACACTCCAGTGTTTTCTTCCATTTAATTGGAGTTTTTCTGGCCATTCAATTAATTTAATCGAACATTTATCCTCAATAATTTCCTGTAAGCCTAAATCGTCAAGTTGTCTTTCAGATTCTATACGATATAGGTCAATATGGTAAAGATTTTTGTGCTTGCGAATTATTGGAAAGGTGGGAGAGATAATTCTTGTTTTAATTCCAAGTCCTTTTGCTACGCCTTTAACAAAGGTTGTTTTTCCAAACCCTAAATCTCCATATATAAACACTACGTCTCCAGGTTTTAATGCTTGTGCGAATGCTTCTCCTAGTTTTTTTGTTTCATGATCTGAATTTGTTATGTTTTTCTTCATAATTCTTCTAGTTTTTGCTTTCTATATTCCCGAACGAGTAGTATACCACAGCCTATAATGAAAATCAGCGCACCAGAGATAAGAAAAATTGATGAGGTATTTGATGAGTTCTTTACTTCAATTAATGGGGTAGGGGTAACACTTGGCTTGTCATTTTTTTCGAGGGATACTCCTAACACCTCAAGATTAGAATCATCTACTTCAGTTTCCTCCTCTTCCTCAGCAAACTCTTCTTCACTTTCTCCCGCTTGAGAAATAACTACGGGAGTTGTCGGGTGAAAATTAGTCACTTTTGCAGGTTTAGGAGTACTCGTAGGTTTTTCAGTTGGAGTTGGTTTTAGGGTGGGAGTTGCAGTTGGTAAAACACCTTGAATTTCTATTTGAGAAGAAGCTGACCAATTAGAAACGCTTGTTGCAGATGCGGTGTAACGCCCCACTTTTAAAAAATACGCACCATTTCCTCTAAAATAAGGGCTTTGCGTATCTGCTTTAACCTTCAACTGCCCAGACCATGTTCCCTCACTATTTATCTGAACTTCTAAAAACTGTTTTGCATTAATAGGGGAAGGTGTACCATTGTACCAGGAACTTTGGTGGTTAAAAACTTGCCCAAAGTATGAAGTAGGCGAATCAGGATGGTAAAATGCAGCGCGAATATAATTTGTAGTGTTTGAAGCTGCCCCCGTTAAGTGTATATCAAGTATTATTTCTTGATCTTTTTGAATTGTAGAAGTATTATTTGAAAATGAAATGTCTGCTGCAAAAAGAGGGCTTGCAGTAAAAAAGAAGAAAGATAAAAACAAGATAAGCGCTAGTAAACGCACATCAAGACTAAGTATATCACTTACTGTAAATGCCAATAGAGGCTCATTTTCCCATTGGGATGGAAAATAAATACACCATTTGCACCGTCCCCAGTACAACTTCTACAAAAGTATGCTTTTCCATCATCAACAGCTGTTACTACAATATTTGAATTATTATACATATCATATGCTGGATGAGGATTACCTTTATAGTAAATATCTGAGTAACATGTATGTCCATAATTTTGGGTTATGTGTAAACTTGAAGTTGACATAGGCCAAGCAAATCCCCCACTTCCTGTCTGTGACATACCACTTGGATCCCCTCCGCATCCTGTTTGCCAATCAACTG
>CAZQSX010000003.1:0-30249 GCA_964596415.1 uncultured Gammaproteobacteria bacterium | reverse complement strand
GTCGCGACCGCGACGGCCATCGGCCAGATGAAAGCGAATTTCCTGGATTTTCATGATTTGAATAATAGTTATAATCTTCAAGTTTTGTAATATTATAAATTCCAAAATGAAGATGTGCACCAAAAGAATATCCCGTGTTACCCATAAGTCCTACAACATCTCCTCTTTGAACGTCCCTTGGCTCAGTTGAAACTAAAACTTTTGCAGCCTTCTGAATTTGAGTAAGCTCGCGAAGCGCATCAGCGAGTCTTTTTTGATACTCACGCTCTGAATTTCTTGTTTCGCTAAGGAGTTTATCTTTTTGTGACTTCTCAGATTCAAGCGTTGCGGTATATCCCTCCATTTCCACTTTTATTGCCTCTTGTTCCTTTTGTTTTTCTTCAAGCGTTTGCTTTTCTAATTCATATGAGGCTTTTGATTGTTGCGCAGCATAAATAGCCCTTTTGTCTTTTGCCTGCACCAATTTTATATACGTAAGACGCTTTAAAAAGTTAGAAATATTATCTGAAGCAAGAAGAACTTGCAAAGGATCTATTCTTCCTATCTGATATGTAGCATTTACGCGGTTTATTAAGGCTTTTGTTGTTACGGTAATATCTGATTCAAGACCGCCAATTCTTTTCTGTGCTGATTCAATGTCTGATTCTATCTCTGATAGTCTCGCCTGAGCCTCTTCAATTCTCAATTCGGTTACCTTTATCTGATTATCCATTATCTTAATTTGGGATGAGAGTGTTTTTTCCTGACCCTGAAGCTCGCTAATTTTGCTTTGATATTCTTTAATTTGATTACTCAAATCATCTACTTTGGAGTTATCAGGTTCTGAGGTTGGAGTTACCGTTGGTGTTGGGTCTTCTGCAAAAACTAAAGATGGTATGCCCTGATGTAAAAAAAGGGTAATAGTTAAAAAAAGTACAAATACATATGTAAGCTTTGTCATTATTTAAGGTATCGCAAAACTGCTACGTAAGAAGCAAAAGCACCTAAGAAGCTTGCAATAATAATCTCTGCAACAAAAACTTCACCAGCTAAAATCCATGAAATAGGAAGAACAGGAAGACCCTTCAAAAATTCAGCAATCTGAGGACTTGCAAGTAAAAAGATTCCGTACGCACATCCAAATCCAAAAAGCGCTCCTAAAAATCCGTAAAGCATTCCTTCAAGCAGAAATGGAGTTCTAATAAACCAATTTGAAGCTCCAATGAGTCTCATAATTTCTATTTCTTCACGCCGAATTGTAATCTTAATTCCAATTATGGTAAGTATCACAAGTACTGACACCAGAATAAGAACTGAGATAAGGGTCACGCCTCCAATTCTTAATGCATTCGTCCATGAGATAAGTGTATCTATAATATCCTGCTGGTAAACTACATCACTTACGTTTTTAGCATTTTTTACAAGTGGCACTAACTCTCTAATATATTCAGGCTGAATTGTCTGAACCTCAAGGGATGATGGTAGTATATCTGCTGTTACTAAATCTAATAGTAATGGGTCATCTTTATTATCTTTTGTGTATATCTTAAATGCTTCTTCTTTAGAAATATATTTCACTGAAATAGTTTTTCCCGTTGACTCAAGAGAACTTTTAAGGCTATCTATATCCTCAGGCTGAACAGTTTCTGAAAAAAATATGGTTAACTGAGGGCGAGACTCCAAGTAATCAATTACCCGAACAGAAAGAATTGTGAGAATTGCAAAGATTGAAATAACAAAGAATGTTAACCACATAATTAAAAGCGCTGAAATAGACTGATATGGAGAACGACGCATGTATTTGAGAACAGTTTTTAAATGCATAGTTTTTAATCCTTTTTTTCTTTTTTATCTTCCCTGTCATCTTTCTCTTTCTTTTGCTCATGTTCTTCTTTCTTGTGCGTCGAACCTGCCTGCCCTGAGCCTGCCAAAGGTTGATGCTTTTTTGCATTTTTATAATCTTTTACTTTTCCACCTTCAAGTATTAATACGCGATCACTTGGGTTAATAATCTGCTCATTATGCGTTGCCATAAAAATAGTCGTACCGTTTTTGTTAATTGTTTTTAAAAGATCAACAATCTGCTGAGATGTTTTTATGTCTAAATTCCCCGTAGGCTCATCCGCTAGTAAAATTTCAGGTCCAAAAACAAGCGCTCGTGCAATTGCCACCCTCTGGCGCTCTCCACCTGAAAGTTGTACGGGAAATTTATCAAGCGCTTCGCCAAGACCTACTTCAGCCAAAACTTCAATAGCTCGTTTTCTTGCTTCATCTTCTTTTACGCCTGAAAAAAATAAGGGAAGCATAACGTTTTCAGCAACAGTTCTATCAAGAAGAAGTTTTAAGTCCTGAAATATAACACCCACTTTACGTCTCAGCGTAGGGATATGTTTTTTTGACAACTTCCCAATGTTCCACTCACCAAGCGTTACTGTACCAGATGAAGGAAGAAGATCTCGTATAATAAGGCGAAAAATAGTAGTTTTTCCACTCCCTGTTGGACCAACTAGATACACAAATTCACCCTGTGGTATATCAAAAGATACATCCTCAAGGGCAGAGTACGCGTTTCCGTATTTCTTTGATACTGTATCAAAAACAATCATGAAATTTTAAGAAAAATGAATAACACCTGGGGCTTTCTAATTAATAATTTGCGCCCGTCCAACGTCCATTAACCATCCCGCCGTTTGGGCCTCATATGTTTTCCCCCACACTTTAACTTTTCTTCCTTGTAATTCTGATAGGTCAATAACTGATGAGGTTAAGTAAACATTCTGAGATTCACCGCCTGGACGCTCTAAATGATGTGTACCTTCACCGTTTACCCCACCTGCTTTTAACACACCCTCAGCATCATTTGGAAATAGTTTTTCATCATCTGAACCAAATACCGTACCCGCAGGAAGTTTTGAAATATCAGTTTTGTCAGTAATGGTTACAACATTTGGCTTCTGAACAGAATAAATAATTCCACCTGTAACTATTCCTAAAACAATTGCAGCTGCAAAAATAAATAGTGATGCTTTTTTCATTCCTGTTTTTTTTTGGATTGAAGCTACTTGATTCGGTGAAGATACAGCAGCTTTTCCATCAAATCCATGCACAACTGGCTTTTCCTCCATATGAATTAGTAAACCACATTTGAAAAAAATATACAAGAGACCACACGGCAAAACTGAATTCAACTTGCATAGCTTAACCAATACTTTTCATATCACACCCGGTGTGATATGAAGCTACACACCGGGATTTTTAAGAATTTTTAAGTTCTGCTTCTATAAATAAATCAATATCCCCATCTAAAACAGCAGTGGTATTTCCGGTTTCAACGTTAGTCCGTGTGTCTTTTACCAGTTGGTATGGGTGCAGCACATAATTTCTTATCTGGTTTCCCCAGGATGGTGCTATATACTCGCCTCGCATATCTTTTTCCATTTTTGCTCTGTCCTCTTCTTGTTTTGCCCATAATTTTGCTTTCAAAATTTTAAGCGCATACTCTCTGTTTTGATTTTGATACCGTTCCTGTGAACAAGTAACTATTATTCCAGTTGGTTTATGGGTAAGCCGTACCGCAGTTGAAACTTTATTTACGTTTTGACCTCCATGACCTCCACTTCTGAAAAAGTCCCACTCCAAATCATCTTCTTTAATATCAACCTCAGCATCATTTTCAATTTCTGGCAAAACTTCCACTAATGCAAAGGAGGTTTGACGCAAATTAGCAGAATTAAAAGGAGATAGCCGGACCAATCTATGAACCCCCTGTTCCCCTTTTAAATAGCCAAATGCATGTCTTCCGTGAACAGAAAACACAACTTTTTTAATTCCAGCCTCTTCACCAGGCGCAAAGTCAATCTCTTCTAGCTTCCACCCTCTTCTTTCTACATACCGAGAATACATTCTGTAAAGCATCTGAGAAAAGTCCATTGCATCCACCCCACCTTGCCCTGCAGAAATGGTAACAAGCACATTGTTTGCATCATGCTTACCAGAAAGATAGAGGAGTGTTTCAAGAGTTTTTATGTAGTGTTCAAGTTCCGAAAAGTGTTTTAAATCAAGTAATTCTTGGATTTTCTTCGCATCATCAAGCTCTTTTTGAATTGCTGCCATTTCCTTCATTTTAGATGTAGCTAAGCTTGAATCTTTCCAAAAATCAACAGACATACTTTCTGCCTCAATTGTTTTAAATAGTTTTTCTTTTTCAGGAAGATCTAATTTTTGAAGTATTATTTTCGCCCGCTCTTCCAACTCTTTCTCATTCATGCTGATATTATAACTGTATTTTAATCTAAAATCTTCTGTTATTCTGACGCTTCATTCGTAATGCATGAGAAATCAAGCGAATGAACGCCCGGAAACATGAAAGGGTACTCTCCGTATGTTTCAGAGAACGAGTGAAGATTTCGAAAGCTTGGAGAATGACGCGTCAGGAGCTTTACTCTACTTTTCTCGGCAGAAAAGTGGAAAAATATTTTCATTTTTTACACAACATCTCACACACTACATCAACTGGTTCTTTGCCACCGCCCTGAATAGACTGTAAATCTTGAATTACTTTCTGAACCGCTGCATCTGATGCTGTTACATTTTCACTTGAAATTTTTTCTAATTCATTCTTAGCATTTTCCAATGTCTTCTCTATATCCTCACGCGTGGGCAACTTCACATCATCACCTGAGCTTGATTCACCTAAAACATTCATTTTTTCGATTGGCTTACTGATCAATCCTTCAGTCCAGGAAAGCATTCCATAGCCAATTCCACCAATAACAAAAAGTGCTAAAAGTATTGCAAAACCAATTCTTTTCTTACTCCATGCTTCCACAACTTCACCCTCTTGAAACCCGTCTTCCCTGTCAATTTTTCGTCTCATTCTTCCAAACGATTCTTTTGGCTTCATATGTATTCCTATTGTATCATGCTATAATAACTACATGAATCTAAAAAATCTACAACAACGAGTAAAAATCTTAAATGAAAAATCTAAACCCCATTATAAACTCTATTCCCAAACAGAAAAGGAAATTTTAACAAAAACAGTAAAACTAAATGAAGAAGTAGGAGAATTATGCAATGATATTCTTTCTATTCTAAAACTCCAAAGAAAAGCAAAACTAGATAAATTTAATAAATCAAATATTTATGAGGAATTTGCGGATGTTATTATTACAACTATTCAACTTGCAGTAGCTGCTGGTGTTGATGTAGAACGAGCTATTGAGGGTAAAATGAAAAAAATTGATAAAAATTATATCGGAAACGCAGACCTTAAAACTGAACAAAACGGTTAATTGTTGCTTTTGCTTGTAACTCCTGTAACCATGTCTGGAATTTTTCTGTTAATTTCTGTTGCTTTAACTGCTCCTTTACGGACGCACGTAAAACTTCAGGATTTTCATCTGCGGGAAGCACATCCGCATTATCAGTAAGATACTTATCAACCTCTTCTTCTGAAACTGTTGAATCTTTGCTGAATAATTTTTCAATCATTTTCTGAATCTTCAACTGTTCATTTAACTCAACTTTTGAAATTCCCTGTGCTTGAAGCGCCTCATCAAGCGTTCTTCCTTGTTCTTTTAAAGCGTCTTCAATTTTTTTAATCTCTGCGTTCACTTCATCATCTGACACAACGATTCCCTTCTTTTTCATCTCCTGAAGAATAAGCTTTTTAGTAATTAAATCATTAAGAGTTTTTTCTCCAACTTGCTTTTCCATCTGCTGATTCAAAGTCCAACGCGAAACTAATTCACCATTTACTGTTGCTGCCACAAAAAACCCACGGAATAGGTAAATTAAAACCGCTACAATAACAACGCCGAGAAAAAATAGGATAGTCTTTTTTGAAGGTCTTTTTCTAACAGATGCCTTTGGCTCTACTTTTGCCTCCTGCATTAAAGCTTTTGAAGATACTGTCTTTTTGGATACTTTCTTAACGGTTTTTTTTGCAGTTGCCATACTTAATTTTCAAATTATAACACACTTTTTTTAAAATCAACAAGAAATTATACTTTTTTTGTAAGAAAAATCAGTTTTTACGAGTTTTTTGAATATCATCTAAAAATCCTTTAATAATTGCACCTGTTGCTCTTTTTATTTTTTCTTCTATGTTTTCAGTTGTATCTTTTAGATGTTCCCAAACTTTCTCATGGTCAGAGTTTATTACATGGTGCAAAAATGATTTTTTATGCTCCTCAGGCATTTCAGACATAACAACATCAAGAACCGTATAGTGTATACTCCCATGCACGTGGTGTTTTAATTCTTCTTTTTCTGTCTCAGAAAGATCTAGAGAATCAAGCTCTTGATATAAAACTTCCACATCTACCAAATGGCTATAAAATTGCTTCTTTATCATAGTTAATTTGTCTGCAATTGTGCTTTTCCAATTCTGCAAAAGTAAAATTGCTTTTTATTCATAAATATTTAAAATTATAAATTTAAAATTCACTTGGGTTGAATTGGTCCAAGTGGTACTGTATCCTCTGGATCTTCTATAAAAAAGTATAACACTGGTCCTTTTTGTTTTCCGTCCACCCGTTCTAAGTATTTCATAACCTCAGGGGATCCCCCTAAATGTTTTCCGGTGGACGCACCGGGTCCCGCATCTCCAATTACTACAACCATTGCCTTCCCGTTTTCAGGATTCACTACCAGCATTTTTCTGTGCTTAAAAAATGTAATATATTTTGCAACATTTTCGTGAAAACCAGGCGCTAAAAATGTTTGGGTTGCAATATAATATTTTTCAGAATCAATGTCTTTCTGAGTTAAATCATGTTTTGATTTTGCAAAATATCCCCACGCACCAAGCCCCGGAGCCATACCTGACGAATAATATTTTTCAGAATCTAAAGGACTGCTAAAATGAGTTGCCATAGTATCCCCGGGGTAGCGCGCCAAATGCTGTTCTGCACCAATAAGCCCGTATGATCTATTTAATCGAATACCCTCAAGCTCGGCGGATACTTTCATGTTAAATTTTCTGGATAATACTTCAGCAACGCTTTTTTCCTCTTCAGGCGTCAATGGTTGAACAGCTTCAGGGAGTGTTTTTTGCAAATCTAAAATTAAAAATGCTGAAGGATCAATCTGTGCACTGTTTGCTGAAGCTTCCTGGGGAATAACGGCAAGTGCTTGCTGGGGAACAGTTGCGGGCAAATTATGCGATAAAAGCATCAATCCTCCAAAAGCTCCAGCCACAAGCTGAGTTGGATAATTAGAAATAACGGAAAGTGCATTCCCATGTTTTTCTACAAGTGTATTTTCAGCGTCTTTATGTTTTTTAAAAAATGTATCTTTTAAATCTTGGAATGCTGAAGATGTTTTTTTCTGTTGACTAAAAAAATCAAATAAACCCACATATTTATTCTTGAACAAAGCAGGCAAGAAGTCAAGAAATTAAGAAGCTTTCAGTGGTTTCTCTGCTTTAAATAATAACCAATTCCTGGGAAACACCTCAGGTTGACCTTTTTGCTTCAACTCTTTAAAGATTGCATCAGCTGCTTTTAAAAGCAAGTCCCTTGCTGTTTCGTAAGGAATTCCAGGAAGTGCCCCCATAGCAAACTCTTTATAACTACAAATTGCTTTCACATCATCTATATCCATAAGCGTTTCAACAACTTCTGTATGCACATCTGAAAACCCCGCGTCTTTCATCATCTGTGCGTATTCTTCACGAGTATATCTAAAGTGATCCTCAGGATGTTCTTGAACCCATGTGCCATTTTTTATTTCATCCATTTCCCGAAGCTCCCGAGTTGCATTTCCAACCAATCTCATCCACAAACGCCTTGATGTTCCAGGATATGCTATATCTTTTACAAAAGCAGAATTTCCAACCAGTGTCCCACCATCCACAAGCACTCGATATACTTCCTTTAAAGATGCAGGAACATCTGTTAAATGAATCGCATTACAAAAAGTAACTAAATCAAACGTATTGTCACCCTCCCCAGTCTCCTCCGCACTTCCTTCATGAAACGCAAATGAAGAAGTTCTATAATTTTTTGGTTTATTTTCAAATTTTTTTTCAGCTGTCTCAATTGCTGTACTGTCTATGTCTATTCCTACAAAGCTTGCCAATGGACCTCGAAGCGTCCCGTCACTTACTAACTCTTCAATAATTCCTCCCGTACCAGTAGCAATATCTAAAGCAACAAACCCACCAATAGGCGCCATTTGAATGGTTCTTCTGTTCACTTCTTTATAAAAAGGCCTTTGAGTAAAGTCTTCATAAGAATGGCGCACGTCCACTCTTGGATCACCCCCTGGCGACGTTAATCCTCCTGATCTACCTTCTGGTGTCATACTCTTCCCCCTAACTTTACCACTGCTCCGGTAATTCGCAGTCCTCCCCCAAACCCTAATAAAAGCAGTCTGTTTCCATTTTTTATTTCTCCTGAGTTTGAGAATATATCCATTGCGTTAGGAATAGAAGCAGATGACATATTTAACGATTGAGAAAGAACACTATCAAGTCCTAGCTTATTCAACTCTCTGGTAACTGTTTTTGTCATTCTTAAACTCCCCGGATGCGGAATAACTGCGTCTATTGCGCTCGGATTCATACCTGATTTTTCAAACATTTTGCCTACAAACTCCTGAATTCGAGGACCCATAATTCTAAGCAGACTATGTCCATCTTGAAAAATCTTTTCATCTGGTTCTCCAGGAACATTGCCCATAATAAGCCTTCCTTCATCCCCTCCTCTTGCCAGATCATACCTGATAGGCATTCTAATTGCCGCGTGCTCCTCTGGGGTAAATCCAGTAAAATTATCCGCATATTCAATAACCATGTCTTCTCCTAAAGCTGCGCTCACGGCTTTACTTCCATCACTAAAAATAGTTACAGAATTTCCAGGGTCCCCTTCTTCTCCTGGCTGCACCATATACTTTCCTCCTTGGTACATTTCTGAGGCTGTTATAAGAACTCGTGCGCCATCAAGCTGACCTGGTTTACCACCATCAATATCCTTTTTATATAAATCATAAAACGCTTCTACTACCCCGGCACACGCCGTGTGCACGTTGATTCTGTTTTGTTTTGGGGTTGAAAGAAATAATCTTTTTGCAACTTCATCTGAAAAGTCTATTCCAGCACCTATTTGATTTGGATCTTCCTGAGGAAAGCTGGTTGAAAAATATAAAAAATCCACATTTCCATTTCCAGCCATTGCTTGTTGAGCTGCACCTATACCCATAGAAAGGGTGTCTTCGCCAGGCTCTGCAATTCTTCTGTCTTCACCGCCAATTACTTGGTTAATTAAATTTTCATCTAAAGGAAAACCGCCAGCTGTTTGAATTCCCCAAGATGCAATATCTGAAACAGTAAGAAGCCTATCTGGAAGATATTGTCCAAATCGAATAGTAGGTTTTTGAAGTAAAGTTTCTGCCGATTCTGGATTTGTTCCTGGTTTTTGTTCTGGGGTTGTCATATCTATAAAGTACTTCAGAACCAGACTACCATTCTGTAACTCTTATTACAATTACTCTGTTATAACTCTTACAGAACTGGTCTTATTTCAATGATAGATTATAACCATGCCAGGAAACAAAGAAGCTTATCTTGCATCACGAGCTCATGAGCTAGGAGCTGATAGGGAAAGATTAAAACCAGCAACCGGAATTGTAGTAACTGGATTTGCTGCTCAAACACCATTCGGTGATGAATCCCAAACATATTCGGAAATGTTAAACGGCGCATCAAGCGCAAAAGTATATCCCACTGGGAACAAAGAGGTAACCCTTGCTGCACCAATTCAAGGATTTAATCCTGAGGATCATTTTGATAGAAAAGAGGTTAGGGACTCTTCTTATGTAGACATGTTGACACAATACGTTGCAAAGCGTGCGCTCCAAACAGCAGGATTACTAGATTCTCAAGATAGATTTATTGACAGAATTGACATGAAAAGAGTAAGCTCACTTCCCGGAAGTGGAATTGGACAAACTCCAAATATCATCCGTATTCATGAAAGACTATTTAGGGGGGTTGATCTGCAAGATCTTAACTCAAATGAAATTGCTGAAGGTAAAAAAAATCAATTAATGGAAATCGTATTTAAAAACGCTCGACTTGTCAGACCCACTTGGGCACTTGGAACATTTCCTGAAGAAGTAAATGGTGATGTATCAAGAAAGTTTGGAGAGATTAATGGATGGGGTGAGTCAGTTGCTGAAGCGTGCGCAACAGGACTTTCAAGTGCGGTTGAGGGAGCAAGACTTATAAGGGATGGCTATGCAGACATTGCAATTGTGGGAGGGTATGAAGATATGCTTGCCGACCCAGATAAATTAGGAATGGGTATGGTAAATGTTAATTCATTTGCAAATATGACTGTTTTATCAAAAGATAGAAATCCTCAAACAGCAAATAAACCATTTGACCGTGATAGGGACGGGTTTGTTGCAGCATCTGGTGCTGGAATTATCATCCTTGAAAGCCTAGAGCATGCTCAAAAAAGAAATGCAAAAATACTAGCTGAGGTAGGTGGGTTTAGTAAAGGAATGGATGGTAAGCATCCAACAGAACTTAATGTGCCAAATGTAGCAAGAATAACAATGGAATCACTCTATGATCCAATAAATAATGCGCTCCAATCACCAGATATAATCTGGGCTCATGCAACAGCAACCAAACCAGGAGATAGACTTGAAGCACACGCTCTTTATAAAGTGTTAGGTGATCTTCTGAAAGATACTCCAATTGCAGCAATTAAAAGCAACCTGGGGCACACAATGGGGGCAGCTGGCGCACTCAACCTTATTGCAGCCATACAATCATTTTATGAAGGAGAAATCCCATATATATTAAACCTTACCAATCCGCAACTTAAAGTTGAGAAAGAAGCTGATGAATACGATAGTATGGATAGGGAAGTTGAAGCAAATATTTTTCCAGCATTTATTCGAAATAAACCTTTAGCTTTCATGCCAAAAAATGGTTTAGTGGTTGCGTATGGATTTGGTGGACATAATGCTTCCATGCTTGTAAGAAAACCCACAAACTAGTTAATTCCTGCAAGTACTTTCAACTTTTGCCCATCAAGTACTGATACTTCACCCCGCGCGTGAGTTATCACACCTTGTTTTACTAGTTTATTCATAGAAATAGTTATGCTCTCCCTGGCTGCTCCTACAAATTCTGAAATTAATTGGTGAGTAAGAGGAACTGGAATAAGTGTTTTATTTCCTTTTTTTATTCCAAAGCGAAGCATACAATCATATAAAAATGCGGAAACTCTAGTGGTAGTCTCAGCGGTTACAAATCCAAAAAGACGCCGTTCTGTATAGTTCAGCCTTTGAATAAACATTTGCAGTAAATCAATCATATATTCAGGATGAGCTGCCAAAACATCTTTATACTCATCTGTAGTGATAGCAACAACCTCACAGTCAGTTAACGCTTCACACGTATGCCAATATGCTTGATCTTTTGCGGTTAACGCTCTGAGTCCAAGAAGACTCTGCGGCCCGTAGAGGTATACAACTGGTTCATGCCCATCTTCTGCGGATTGGTAAAGTTTTATAAACCCTTTTTTAATATAAAAAAGTCTGGTAGTTTCTTCTCCTTCGTAAAAAATGTTATTTCCTTTTTTTATACGAATTGGTTTTTTGAGAGAATATTTTTTAAAAAAAGCATCTAAATCAGGAGATTCCCACACAGCATCAAGCCTTTTTCGAAGTGTACTCATAAGATTTTCAGAGTGTATCATTTCTGATTTGTAATGTCTACCACTTACTTTTTGTAACGCGCGTTACAAATCAAACGTTGCAACTCTTACGAAGTGAGAATATTCACTATGGTACAATGCAAAAATGCCAGCAGAACACGCTCCTAAAACTCCTTACGTAAGAAGATCTCCAGAAGGAAAAGAGCGTATTCAAAGACACGGGGCTGCAGTGTTTTGGTATGGCCAGGAATTGGCAATTGGTTACCCACTGCGACTCCGGCAACCCAGCAGATTTATGACGAGGCAAGTGAGGTATTTGAAACAAACATACAAGACCTCACACTTTCTGGTTCTGGTGAATACACAACACTTGAGGTACAAATGGCAAATGCTGCCGCTGATTTAGCATGGTATGAGTTGGCTTGTGCAAAAAAACCTGAGCTGAGAAATCCTCGAATTCTTTTTGGTGAAAGCTATGGAGAAATAGTAGCTCTAAGAAAAATGCTTACATCTAATAAGGACTTTTTTACCTGCATAAAAGCTCGGGGAACTATTATGCGGGATGCTGCCCTAGAACATGAAGCAAAGAGTGGTGAAAAAACAGGATTAATTGGGGTTAGTATCAGAAGATCAAAAGACCCAAGTGAAAGATCTGAAAAACAAAGTGTTCTTACGCAAATCGCAGAAGAATTAACGGATGAAAAAAATAATTTTGGGATATATTTGGCTACAAAAACTAGCAGATCCAGATTTGCGTTTGGAGGAACACAAAGTGCACTTGATAACGCACTTAATCATCTAAAAAAAGAATACCGTCCGTATGTACTAGGGGTTGATCTTAAAACAGGTGCTGCGTTTCATACGCCACTTTACACCGGAGTCTCAGAACCGCTTGCAGAATGGTTTAAAAACCCGCCCGTTGAACTCCAAGACCCAGATGTCCCAATTTTAAGTGCCACAAGACAAAAACCTATTATTATTGATACATGGCAGGACGGAATTGAGGAAATACTTAGACTTCCGGAAAACCCAGTGTACTGTGTAGAAATGTTTGACTTTGTAGGTAAAATTATGCGAGTTAAGGATATCTATATTATTGGCGAAAAAGATGACATCGCAAATCATTTTGCAGAAGATCCTGATGAATACACTACAGAACCAGTAGTTACCAGAAGAAGAATTGCAAAAACTGCAGGGGTACTTGGAGCTGCAGGAGCATTTGGGGTGGCTGCCTGGAAAATCACCCATAAAAAATAGAATTAGGAAGAAATAAGCTCTTTTACTTTATCCTTTGGCACAACCATTGCTTTAAGTCCAGAAACTGTTCCCACTAACACTCCGTCAGAATATATGCCTACATCCCCTATAATCATTCTTCTATTGCCTTTCCCCTGTACTCTGTATTCAACTCCCGCACCTGCTTTAAGCATCACCCCAGTAAATTCTGTTTTTCCAATTTCTAAAAATAACGGCATATTTTCTCCATCAATTTTTGGAAGAAGCGCTGCACCCGCAGCCTGCGCCGCCCCCTCAATAAGCTGGTCTTCAAGAAGCGTATTGGGAAAAGGATCTTCCATGAATCTTATTTCTAACTCATTGAGAGTTGCAGCTGTCGCATCAAAAATATCTACTGTAACGTTATAGAATGCACTAAATTCAGCTCTCATTGAAACTTTTTGATCTATTACTAGCACATCATCATTATCTGCCTGTACTACTTTTTTAAAATTTACCCAATTAAATCCTCCGAGTCTAGCCTCATGCGTGTTTCCTGCAGTTCTCTCAACAGATTTTAATGTTTCTACGGCAGCTCTAATCTGCTTATGACCTGGTAAAATTAATGGGAATCCGCTCTCTTTCCTAAAATGCCCCTTAGCATGGTCCTCATTTACTTCTTGAAAATGCTTAGATCCCGAGTAAACAAACGGTGCTATTAATTCTTCTGTGTTTCTTTGCACTTGTTCCTGAGACACAATAGATCTGCCAATTGCCACATATCCTGTCTTTTCTTTTTCATGTGGAGTCATTCTTTGAAGCGTTTGCACGTATACCTGATCTGACCCATACCATGTTTCAAGCGCGGTTTGTACATCCTCAACACCATTAAAAAACTCCGTATGCCCTGTGGGGACATCCCACCTAATAAATAGGTCTAAAATCTCCTCAGCAACTCTTTCTGCTGTTACTGTTCTTGGTAGACCTAATTTATCGGATATTTCATCATGCATCTCTGTTGCAGTTCGCACTCCTCCGGTCTCACGTTTTGCAACCATATTAAATAATTTCATGTTTGAAGTATCTTCTACCACCGGAGGTGTCACTTCTAGAAAACGTATTCCTTTTTCTGAAAGTTCAGGAATCCTATTTCTTAGATTCTGTGAATCAGCATATTTGTATCTTGCAACATCATCATACAAAGAAATCATCTTACCAAGTCCTCGAAGTTGTGGATCAAAGTGCCCCGGAACGCTCTGAAGTCTCACGATGGTTCCCCCTTCTTTCATATGTGGAAGAAATTGAGTCACCAAGTCATCTGAAGCTTCCATGTTAACCGCTACGGTATCACCTGATGTATTCAGAACTAAAAAGTCTATTTCTTGAGAAATACCAAGAGTCTCACGAACAAATTGAGCTCTTCCAGCCGGCGTAGCAATATCTGCTTGTAGAAAATTTGCAACCCCTCCTGTTTCTTCAACTTCTGCTTTTACTCTATCTGCACGTTTCTGTTTGTTGTTAAACGAACTAACCACTTCCACACCCTGCAGGGCAAGCGTCTTAACAATTGCTGCTCCAATATCTCTACTCCCCCCAGTAACCACAGCTACAGTTCCAGGAAGCAATTTTTCATGATGAGCTAATCCTTCCGTGGGGATTTGTCCGGGTATTTCTGCTGATATCATATGTACAATTTTAGGAAAATATTAAAATAAGTTCTGTGAGGTTAATAACTAGCAAATTGTAATACACAATACTAACGCTTAGAAAATTCTTTTCTGAATAATAAAACCGCTTGGGAGCTTTTTTGTGCTCTGTACTTTTCCTGTTTTTATGACGGTTTCAAGCCATCCATTATATGAAGTAGGATTAGAAGAATCAGGCTCTATAAGTAAATACACTGAGCCTTTTTTTTCAGAATATGGAGTATAGCCATATTTTCTAGAACCATACCACCAAATAAGATAATCATAGTTATCAGTTAAAACAGGAGGAGCAAAAAATAACACTCCAAAATCTTTTGAATTTGCATCTTCGTAAATATAATCAATTGCTGCAAGTTTCCCTTTTATTTTCGCAACTCCACCATCATCTAAAGGATGAACATATAACGTATCAAGCCGAAAAAATGAATAATATAATATTACTGCTAAAATCATTATGAGTATAATTTTTCCGTATTTTTTCTGGAAAAGCTTTCCAAGTATTAATCCCATACAAAGTATGTAAAAAGTTTGAAATCCTGTTAAAAACCAGTAGCGAAGCGGAAATGGATAGAAAAGTGAACAAATCCAAATAAATCCAATAATAAAAAGAAGAATGCGTAAAAAAAGTTTTTCAGACATACTAAATCCTTTTTTAATAAAGGAGTAATAGAAAAATACAGGAATTGTGATAAATAAAATAAGAAACGGAAGAAACCAAAATTTGCCTTCATGAATAAATGTTGAAATATAATTATTTTTTAAAGTTGTAAAATTTTGAATTGTTCTATCAAAAAACTCGTTTTCTTCTCTTCCAGTAACAAGCCCCTGGCTTTGACCCTGAAAAATTTTAAGAACAGAGCTACTCATAAGAAAATCATGCCGAATATCAAATAGGATTTGCGGAAGGAAAAATATTCCACCTAAAATTACGCCTACCCAAAATAACTTTTTCTGAAATAAACTTCTTTTAAAAAGGAACAAGCAACACATGGTAGCAATTGAAAGAAATACCCCAAATGCAATTTCAAAATGAAACGTTAATGCTACAATTGACCAAAGAACAATCACAGCCCACTTTTTTTCCTGAACTGCATAAAAAAGAAGAAATGAATATACCACAAGAAGAAGCCACATGGGATGAGGGTTCCAAATATACGTTGCCGCAGCAATTGCCTCTGGTGAAGCCGCAAATAAAACTAAAGTAATTACCGCCGGAATAATCCCAAAAAGTTTCTTCATAAAGAAAAAACAAACCCCAAGCGTTGTCATGCTTATAAGAAGCATGAGAAGCATTGCCCCCCAGGGATCACCATTAAAAATAAAAAGAGGAATTGCCAGAAGATAATAATACAAAGGTCCCTGAAAAACTCCACCTAAACTTGTGTACGGACCAATGAGTGTTAATTTATGATCAAATATAATCCCTTTTACATCCATCATGTCCCGTCCCTGATCCAGTAAGAAAAGGTAATTTCCTGATATTACTTCCTGTGCGCGAAGAAAAAAACCAAGGAGAAAAATGAGGAAGATAAATATCGGAAGTATAAAACTCTGAATCTTTTTCAACATATTCTTATATTCAGTGAATTATAAATAAAAGTCAATTAAAAAACTTAATCAGAAACTATGAGAAGGGTAAGATAAAAATATTTTGAGAAATAGCTCCGTGTTATTTATGAATTTTTACCGTATCTGCAACCTTTATTATTTCCTGCTTGATTTGTGTTTGAGAAGATGGGGTATCAGTTACTAGATTAATATTTTTCCCTATTCTAAAAAGTGCTGGCTTTCCTGAAGGGCTGTACTGCTGGCGATAATTTAAATATATGCTTTTACCTCCTGGATATAAATTGGTTGTCCAAAACATCTCAATTCCATCTGGATTTATGTATTCTCCCTCTGAGCTTTCATTGATCTTCTGAAGAGAAGTTGCATTATGAAAGTAATTTTCATATCCACCAAAAATAGCCCCATCTGCGCCTTTGTCATATTGCCAAACCTCAACAAACATATCATTATCTAAATCTATGCTTCGCTCAATCACCTCATGACCCCGATACCAATAATAATTATTGTAAACAGTTTTTCCTTCAAAAAGTGGGGAGTATAATCCAAAATTTGCAAAAGAATATTCAGATGTATCTTCTCCATCAAGTCTTCCTCTATCTTTTAGAATCAGCTGCGTTTCTTCATCTTTTTTTATAAGAAGTTTGTCTTTTTCTTCAATTTTTTTCTCCTGAATACTATACCCAATAAAAATTCCAACTAAAAGAAAAATAATTGCAAGAAAAATTTTAGAGAAATGGAGGGGTTTCTTTGACTTTTTCGCCATACTTTTATTTTCCAAGATTTAGATATTGAAGTCAACATTCATGGTTACCCGAACTCGGGAGATAGTCGTCTTAAATTATGTTAAATTGGGATAGTGGCATTTTTTGAAATACTAGTCAAATAGGTAACCACACAAAGCAAATAGAATTTTCCAAAATGGATCGCGCCTGCCAAATAATTTTATTCCATTTGCTACTCTATAGAGATATTGTGATGGGATAATGATCTGAGGCTATATCCGTTAAATCATTCTTTATAACCGCATATTTTTTTAGAAGTGGAAGGAGAGGCTTGGAGACAAAAATATAATCTAATCTTAAGTCAGCATGCGCACTGTCTTTATTTACTGGAGTTGGAACAGTATGCGTATTATTCCTTTTCAATTCGCGAGCTGTATCAAAATAACCATGAGAAAGGACTTTTTCTATAACTTCAAATGCAAACTCACCATTTTTTATAAATTTTTCTAGTTGGATTTTATTAAAATTCTTAATTATCTCTGGATCATAATTATCGTACTTTGCTAAAGAATTCATATCGCCCATAAGAATACGATTATCATATTCTTTTTGAGAGTCAATAATATGGCTAATTTCAGGAAGACGTAGCGACTCAGAATAAGGGGTTAAATGTAAACTTGCTATGGAAAGTAATCCTATCTCAGTTTCAACAAGAGATACTATACCTGCCCGCATGAGAGGATGGATAGTGTGAATTTCTTTGAAAGGGTATCTTGAAAATACAGCAACATGATAGTCATACTCACCTGACAGCGCAAGCTTATAATGCGGCAGGCCAATTCGTTCTGAAAAGTATTTCAAAATTTTATAATCTTCTAGAGCAAACGTATTTGCTTCATTAATTGTTAGATAATCTGGTGATTCTCTTTTTATAGCTTCAATAACAATATCAAGCCTATCCTGTCCTCCATCAAAAATGTTGTAAGTCATTAATTTCATAATTAGATTTTATTATAAAGTCTATCTGGGCGTTTTGTCTACAAAAATTTTCCTGTTTCCATAGGTTAAAAAATTATAACAATATAAGATTACATATCTAGCTGGCCCAAAACTTCTAATAAAGAAGTTCATGAGAGATGCGAGTAGAATTAAAAGCAACGACTTGCTTTGAAGTTTTATTGAATTTCCCCCTTCATAAATTGAATTTAATTTCCTTTCTAACATAAAGATTATTAACGCACCTAATGTGCTATAAAAAATAAATCCTATTGATCCAAAAATTACCAGAAGATTAGACTTAATAACAAAAATTGCTATTAATAGGGCGAATAAGAAAAGTAACGGTCGAGTTAACCAAGCGAACATAGTCAGGAAACCATCTAACAAAAGCTTTAATGACTCAAAATCAAAACTTTGCTTTTCTGAAATTTTTCTGGCGGCAGTAAAGTTTTTAAAAAGATACATTGAACCACCAAACCATGTACTTCCTTGCTTAATTCCTACAGAAATATTATTAGGTACTTGTGTCAAGTCAAAACATGGGGCAACTCGTGTTGGAATATTGAGAAATGAAGCTATTTCGCCAATTGCAAGATCATCGGTCACTGGCAAATAAGTAGGAAACCCTCCTAATTTTTTTAAAATATCAAACCTAAAATATTCACCATGTCCAACTGCATACGTAAGCTGCCTCTGTAAAGCCATTAGCAAAGTGCTTTGGTTTTTATCAATGAGAAGTTCTTCTTGACGGTTCCAACGAGGAATTTCATATCCTAACGACCACCTTGTTTGCAGTAAACTTTCTGCCTTTTGAAGAAAACCATTTATGGTATTTGGTAAAACTGAAAAATTTCCTAAATATAAAGATGGCTGTTGATAAATTGGTGGTAATTGCCCATATGTTTTGGAGTACATAAGCGCATCACGAGCTAAGAATATAAGAGAACGTTTATCCGGAAATGAGTCTACATCGTATACACCTATATACAAATTTTCATCTTTATAATTTTGTACTATTGAATCTAATTTTGTAATCGCATAGTTAAGCTGATGAGCTCTTCCTCCTGATTTTTGGGGATAGTGAAGATGTATAAATTTTTCTTCATTCGCCTCTTGGTTCAATTTGGGAATATAATTTTTTACAATATCACTAGTTGTCTCTTCACTCCTCTCTTCTTTGTTGGTTGTTAAAACTACTATCTTTAATTTTTTGCTTGGATATTTAAGTTTACAAAAGTAATCAAGAGTACGGCATATAATACTTTGCTCATAGAGGGCTGGAATTAATAATACAATTACTGGGATTTCTTTTTTTTTAATTTTAAAATGAGAAATTTTAAGTTGACTCTCCCTTATTCTGTTGACCGATCGGATCGACATGATATTTGCTTCAAGCCCAGCATATATAAAATATAAAAAGATAATAATAACAAAAACTGTTAACATGAATTATTGATTATATCTAACATCCCAACCTTTTCTAGGAACTTGCTGCTTCATGATCAGAAAACCATCAACATCTTCCTTTGTGGGTAAATAATTATCTTTTTGAATTCGAAGAGCAGCAGTGGCTTGCCCATACATTACAGCTTTATCTAGGTCTTCATTTTCACTCATTTTAGTTAAAAATCCACAAAAAAAGGAATTTCCTGCTCCACAGGTATCTACCACGTTTTCCACTTTATATGCAGGAAACGAATCAACTGCATCTTTTGTTACCAATAACACACCTTCCTCCCCCAACGTTATAATACCTATGTTTACTTCATTTTGCTGCAATCCCATTTCAACTAATCTTCTTTCCCTTAAACTGAAGTGTTCACCTGATATATTGCAGATATCTATAGTTCCCTTTACTTTCGCTAAAGCATCCCAAACCTCGACAGGTGTTTCCTGAAATCCTAAATCGGTTGTAATTCTAGTCTGGTTCTTTTTCCCCAGCTCAATTCTTTTATCATGTAGGTTCTTAATGAGATCAATATAACAAGGGAAAAAAGGCACATAGATAAAGTCTGTTGCTTCCAGCGTCAATCCCTCAGTCGATGTGTGTACTCCAGTATCATAAATAATTCCTCTTCTTCTGTTGGGATATTTTAAAACCATATTTTTACCAGTTTCTCCTTTTTGTCTTTGAATTTTTTCCGTATCAATTCCCAAATCTCTGAACTTAAATTCAATTATGTCACCAAAAAAATCATCTCCAACATTCCCAATAAAGGCGACTTCTTGTCCAAGACGAGCTAATTGCTGAGCCATCGTTCCTGCGTCACCTGCGGGAACAATTTCAATTTTTGATGAAAAAATACTATCCTCTCCAAAACTCACTCCTTCTGGGATTTGCGTTCTAAAATCAATTGTAGCATCACCATAAATGGAAAATTTCTCTTTACTCATAATTTTTTTTTATTACCTCCACGGCGCTAGCTAAATCTTTCGCAATATAATCGGGCATAATTGACATCATATCTAATCTCTTTTTATTTGAAATAAGAATAGTCCTACAATTTGCTTTTTTTCCTGCTGCAATATCCGTAAGCCTATCGCCAATCATAAAACATTCTGCAAGATCTAGGTCATATTTTTCTCTCGCTAGTCTTAGCATTCCATCATTTGGTTTTCTATTCAAACACTCTTTGGTGTAAGCGCTATCAGCTAGCCCTTCAGGGTGATGCTTACAGTAAATAACATCGTCAATATATTTTCCGTGCTTATCAATTATTAATAGAATTTCTTGTGTAATTTTTTCTAACGTCTCTTCTGTGAAATGTCCCTTTGCAATCCCTGGCTGATTCGATACAATAATAATTTTATCGAATATAATTGCTAGAGCCTTAATTGCATACCTAACTCGTGGATTTACCTTTACTTGAGATACATCAAATGGAGAGTCTAGTCTAGCTGATTTATGTTGATAAACTAGTTCATTAATGGTTCCATCTCTATCTAAAAAAACCGCTCTCATTTTGATTGGAGAATTTTTTCCTTCAAACAGTTACTGATGAGATGACCCAACAATAAATGGGTATCTTCAACGTTTGGGATTTTATTAAATGGAACAATAACTGAAATGTCGCATAAATCCTTCATTGCCCCTCCATCAAAACCAGTTAATCCCACCGCTATCGCACCTTGTTCTTTTGCATAACTTAATGCTTGAGGAATATTTTGTGACCATGCATGCTTCTCTCCTCGCCCCGAAGCACCATGAACACTGATACCGATAACAACGTCTCCCTTGGCTATAAAAGGCTTCAATTGCTCGACGAATATTGACTCCCAACTGATATCATTAATAATTGAGGTTAGAAGCGTTGCATCTGCGGTTAAATTCATAACCTTAAATTTTTTCTCCATATCAGCTGTAGTCGTTGTCCGCATTAAATCACATGCAAAATGGGTTGCAGTTGATCCGGATCCTCCATTACCTAAGATAAAAACTGTTTTTTCTTTCTTCCAGGCATTAAATAAAATTTCAACAACTTTATCAATATCCTCAACGGATATTGTATTAGCGATTTGAGCAGCATTTTTAAGATAATCAGCAATAAATTTATTGTTTACCATAATTTAAACTTTATAAATAACCTTTGCACCTTCGAAATCAAATTTAAATCTAAGCTGTGTTAGACCTTCACTCATAAACTTGTTAATAATTTTTTTTTGCTTTTTTTGCGGCACATACAGCAGCAAAAATCCCCCACTTGGACCTATAATTTTACCACCTAGAGCACCCATGTGTAAAGCATGGGAATAAAGTTCGATTACACTATTGCTTGTGTAATCCGGGCTAAATTCAAGTTTAGCTTTCCAATGCTCGTGAAATAATTTACCCACTTCATCATAATCATTATCTTTTATAGCTTTTTGCATTTTAATCCCTATAGTTTTTATTTTTTTCATAGCCTCAATTTTATTAATACTCTTTTTTAAAACTTGCTGTTGTTTGCTTAAAATGCTTGCACTGTTCCGTTTTTTACCCGTATAAAAGAGCAGTAATCTCTTGCTTAGCTTATTCAATTCTAATTCAGAGAGGTTAAATTTCTTGACTGTAACTTTTCCAGTTTTATTTATTCTCAACGTTTTAAGCCCACCGAATACAGAAATATATTGATCATGTTTTCCTATTGGCCGTCCTGCAATATTTGCTTCTATTTCGAACGCTTCCTCTGCAAGTTGATACATAGACAATTTCTTGTTATGTAAACCATAAAATCCAGTAAGAAGAGCAGCCACAAAGCTGCAAGAAGAACCCATCCCTGTATTAGGTGGCACATCTGAAAATGAAATTATTTCCAAATTTTTTTTACTGTATGGTAAAAATTCAAGGGTTTTTCTTAATAAAAAGTTCTTAATTTCTTTCGTCTCTTGAATCTCTTGAACAGATTCTATAACAGAGGTTTTAATTCCTGAAATATATGAATTGTAGCGGATTAGAACATAAACGTATTTATCGATTGCAACGCTTGTTAAACAACCACCATGCTGCGCATAAAAAGCAGGAAGATCGGTTCCCCCACCTCCCAAAGACAATCTCAAGGGCACACGCACTAATATAGTTTTATTGACTTGTGTTTCCATTATATTTTCTCGTTAAGAATATCTTTTGCATGTTTTAACTTTTCTGGCGTATCAAGGCTAATGACTTCCTTGTCCGTTTTATATCCGAAAATTTTTTCTCTCTGTTCAAGCAGAAAAGGAAATAAATCTTTTGTGATACTGGATTCCCCTCTACTTGTAATAAATTTTAGAACCTTAGGTTCAAAGACATATATACCAGCATCCGCCCAGTTACTGAATATTTTCTTTGGTTTATCAATGATTTTAATAATCTGCTCTTCACTATTCAACTCCACAATTCCACTTGTTTGAGGCGCAAAGTAATCCTCAAATAAAACAATGGTTATTAAAGCCTGTTTATTCTTATGGAATTCTATCAACTCATTTAAATTAACATCTATGTAATTATCTGCATATAAAACTAAAAAGAGATCCCCTTTGAGTTCCTGCTCAAGACTCTTAATTGCTCCGGCAGTACCTAGGAGTGTTTTCTCAAAAGAATACTTTATGCTTACTCCATATTTATCTCCACTACCAATGGTTGACACTATCTTATGCGATAAATGATGGACATTTATATAAATCTCTTTTATCTTTTCACGTTGGAATCTCTCTAGATTTCTTTCTAAATTCGATCTATTACCAATTTTAATTAATGGCTTGGGTATTTTATTAGTTAAAGGGGTTAGTCTACTTCCAAGACCTGCAGATAAAAGAATTGCCTTCATTCTATATTTGAGTAATCAGCTATTTTCAGTTCAACAACTTTTTGTACTGATAACATAGGTAAAGTTAATATTTCTCTCATTTCAGCTTCTACAAAAGGTTCTTTCAAACGAGATGCCATGGATTTAAGAAATACATCCTTCAATACCGGACCATAATTTACTTTTTTTATTCCATTTTCAATTGCTTTTTTAATGTTGTGAGAAGGAATAGTATCTGCCCCATGCATAACAAGGGGAATATTTGCCACAGTGCTATATTGCTTAAGTAAATCAAAATCTAAAACCGAATTATCACCTTCCTCTTTATATTCATGTTTAATACCAAAAGAAATAGCTAGTCCATCCACAGCTGTCTCTTGAACGAAATATTTCACGACTTCCACTGTGGGAAACTCTTGCTCTAAAATTGTTTGATCTCCATATTTACTACCAGGAATTTTGCCTACTTCGCCTTCAACCCATACACCTTTTTCATGGGCAAGTCTTACGATTTGTTTTGTAATCTGGATGTTTTCTTCCAATGGCAGATTGCCTCCATCAAACATCACCGCATCAAAACCGTTATTTATGCAGCTTTTTACCAAATCTAGATTACTTCCATGATCTAAAAGAAAGTAAAATTGCTCCCTATTAACGCTTTTGACATAATCTTTTAATGCAAGAACCGCGTTCATACCCAGGAATTCGATAACTTTAGAGGTTACCATCACAAAAACTTTCTCCCTTTTATTTTTAGCTGCATTAATTATTCCCTGAAGAAAAATTAAATTATTAAAATAAAACGCTCCGATAGCTTCGACTTTTTTTAACGAATGTATGTGTTCATTAATATTGTCTCTCATAATCCAGAGTATATCACACCCTAGATAAATTTAATCCTTTGACTATAATCAATTGGTAATATATAATCCAAGTTTAATGAAATGGCCAGAAACTCTTGCAGTTGTAAGACATGCTGAGTCAGAATTTAATTCTCAAAAGAAATTAAGAGATGAAAGCCATATTTATAAGGCTTTCAAAGATGCTTATGAGAAAGATCCCGATTCCGACACTACAGTAAGCCTTGCGAAGGAGGTTGTTGGATACTTTCCAGTATTAACAGGTGACCATCAATTCACTCTAAGTGTTCAATCGATGTACGATGCTGAATTGATGGCTAAAAATTTAAAAGTCCAACTTGACCCACCTAATATCATCTTTGTTTCTCCTTATCAACGTACATACCAAACTCTTGAGATAATGCAAGAATCATGGCCAGAGTTAAAAAATCTACCTACTAAAGAGGAGGAGAGAATAAGAGAGCGCGATCATGGGTTAGCATTAATGTATGGGGATTGGAAAGTATTTAGTGCATTAAATCCGGAACAAAGAGCTCTAAGAGAACTACAAGGTGAATATTGGTATCGATATCCACAAGGGGAGAACATTCCAGATGTTAGAGAGAGAATAAGATCATGGATGAGTACATTGAGTCGAGATTATAGTGGACAATCAGTTCTTGCTATAACACATCATTTGGCAATTTTGTCACTTAGGGCAAACATTGAAAGACTGAGCGCCTCAGAGGTTATACGTTTAGATCATAATGAAAAACCTATTAATTGCGGCGTAACTGTATACAAAGGGGATTCAAATCAAGGAAGAAATGGTCGACTAATACTAGACAGATATAACGCACGATTACACTAACAATGACTATAACCTCCAAATTTTTATCAGACTGGAAGATCACCTGCTTAATATTTAATTTTTTGTAAATTCTAAATTCCTAAAATAATCGAGTATTTGCGGTAGAGTTTGCATATTAAGTTTAAGTTAAAAATATAGAAACTTTTTTAGAAAATTTACGAGGCTGTGAAAAGTGCTCTGTGCGGTACCCTAAACTAACGATTGGATTGATAAATCAGGCCGAAGTGGCTGGGTAATGGCATTTTTTCCACTTCTTACCACTTCCACACCAACACGGATCATTACGACCAAGCTTCTTCGAGCTACCAACTTCTGACTTCTGACTTCTGACTATATCCGAGGAATTTTCACTACGCACTCTGCTCTTTGCTCTTTGCTCTACCTCTGACACTTCTGATTCAGGTGCGTTTGTTTGTTCAATTTTTGTTACATCTGGTGGAGGAGTTACTGCCTGAATATTTACCCTATATGCTCTGGTTACAATCCCATCATCAATCGTTGCAAGTAGTTTTTCAAACATTTCATACGCTTCATTTTTATATTCCACGAGTGGATCACGCTGACCATAACCTCTTAAGCGAATTCCCGTACGCAAATCTTCCATAGAGGTTAAATGCTGCATCCAAGCATTATCTATAGACGAAAGTGAAATAAGTTTTAGCACGTGCTGTAAAACCTCTTTCCCATGAGTTTTTACACGTCCTTGCTCAACTTGTCGTACAATTCCCTCTAAAAATTCAATTTTTGCATCAGGTAAGTCCTGTTCAGAAAGCTGTTTTATTAAATGAGATTTAGAATGGTCATCAAAGCTAATAATAGTGATAAAATCTTCAATAATACTTTCATTCATATGATCCACATCGGTTGCATGAGCCATAACAATTTTTCCAATTTCATCTTTGGTTTTATTCATCACAAACTCAACCATATCTGTTTCATCTGAGATTACTTCATGTCTTTGAGAATAAATAATTTCTCGCTGTTTATTTAATACATCATCATACTCAAGTAAATTTTTACGCGCTTCAAAATTAAACCCTTCTACTTTTACTTGAGCCTGAGAAATAACTCTTGTCACCAATGGATGGGTAAGTGGCATATCCTCTGGGAAGTTAAATCTGGTCATAAGTCCCGCTATCTGATCTCCACCAAAAACCCGCATTAAATCATCATCTAAAGATAGAACAAACATAGATTTTCCAGGATCTCCTTGCCTCCCAGAACGTCCTCTGAGCTGATTATCAATTCTTCTGGATTCATGTTTTTCTGTACCTATAACAAATAGTCCCCCAGACGCAAGAACCTTATCGTGTTCTTCCTGCCATGCATCCATCTCCTTTTTAAACTTTTTCTCTCCTTCTTTCCCTTGATACTCTAATTCAAAAGATGAAGGTGGCTGTCCCCCCAGAATAATGTCAACTCCACGCCCTGCCATGTTTGTTGCAACGGTAACAGCACCGAATCTTCCAGCATCTTTAATAATCATTGCCTCTCGAATATGATTTTTTGCGTTCAAAACTTCATGGGGAATTTTTTTATGCTTAAGATACTCAGAAATAACTTCATTTTTATCAATTGATGTAGTACCTACCAGAACTGGCTGTCCTTTCCTATGGGCAGCTTCTACTTCTTTTACAATTGCTGCAACCTTTGCACGTGTTGTTTTGTATATTTGATCAGGATAATCCGCGCGGCTCATTGCCCTGTGGGTTGGAATAGAAATTACATCAAGTTTATAAATCTTATGAAACTCTTCTGCTTCAGTCACTGCAGTTCCTGTCATTCCTGCCAATTTATAATACATTCTAAAATAGTTTTGAAGGGATACGGTGGCAAGAGTTTTACTCTCTTGCTGAATTTGAACGCCCTCTTTTGCCTCAATCGCTTGATGAAGTCCTTCTGAAAGTCGTCTTCCTTCCATAAGACGTCCTGTAAATTCATCAACTAAAATAACTTGTCCATCTCTCACAATGTAATCTTTATCTTTATGGAAAAGTGTTTGCGCTTTTAACGCGGCTTCTATGTGATATACGGTGTCAAAATCTTTTTCATAAATATCTTTTACGTTATACATTTTTTCTATTTTAAGTAACCCATGCTCAGTTAGGTGAACTGTACGCAACTTCTCATCTATCACATAATCTGTTTCTTTTGAAATCTTATCAACGATCCTGGCGTAGTCATAATATTTCTGAGAAGGAGTTTCATCTGGCATGGAAATTATATGGGGAGTTCTTGCCTCATCAATAAGAACAGAGTCAACCTCATCAATAACAGCGTAATAATGCCCTGACTGAACCGTATTCTTCATGTCTTGAGCCATGTTATCGCGAAGATAATCAAACCCAAACTCAGAATTAATACCATATACAATGTCACATGCATACGCTTCTTTTCTTGTAATTTGTTTTAAGTGGGTAAGTCGGTAATCTTTTGCATCAGCATCTGTATACTCCTTATCATATATATATGACTTTTCAGAAATAATCGTAGAGGTAGTCATTCCTAAAAACGCAAAAACCATTCCCATCCAACCAGCATCACGACGCGCTAAATAATCATTTACAGTAACTAAATGAACAGACTGACCGGTTAATGCATGTAGATAAAGTGCAGGAACAGCAGACATGGTTTTTCCCTCCCCTGTTTTTTGCTCAGCCACTTTTCCCTGAGCAAGCGTTATAGCCGCCATCATCTGCACATCATAATGCCGCATGCCAAGTGTTCTACCAGCAGCTTCTCGAACCAATGAAAACGCTTCCGGTAAAAGAAGGTAAATGCTTTCTCCCTCCTCAATTCTTTTCTTAAATTCTTGCGTTTTTTTAGGGAAATCAGAATCTTTTAATTTTTTATGTTTTCCTTCAAATGAGTTTATTTCTTGAACAATCGGGTTCAACTTTTTAACTTCTTTATCATTTGAATCAAATAGTTTGGTGAGTTTTCCTAACATAATTTTTCGAGGATCAAGCTCATATTGTAGCAGGTTTGAACCTAAATGTCGATTGGAAATAAAAAATCCAGCCTACACAGGGCAGGCTGGAAATCTTTTTAAAAAGATTGAAAAGTAAAACTACTTTTTCTTTTTTTTAGCTGCTTTCTTCTTTTTTGCTGGCATGTAAAAATCACCTCCGGGCAGTCGAGTAAAACAAAGGTTAAACTCGATATTTCAAGATATCTTCATAATAATCCAAACGGAGAAATTGTCAAGAAAAATACTCCGCCTCAAAAAGAAGAAATAATATTGATAAATGAACTAAAAAAATGTCACTTCTTTGGGGATATCTTCTCAAATCCTGTATATCTTTGGAGAACTTCTGGGATTAATACTGTTCCATCTTCCTGCTGATAATTTTCTAAAATTGCAATCAAGGTGCGTCCTATTGCAAATGCTGTACCGTTTAAAATACAGGCATATTTTTTATCAGTTCCTTCTTGATATTTAATATTTAGTCTTCGAGACTGAAACGTTCCGGTTGAAGAAATTGAGTGGGTTTCTCTGTATTTATTTTGAGAAGGCATCCATGTTTCTATGTCTCGTGTTTCTGATGCAGGAAAAGAAATGTCTCGCGTAGCAAGCCTAATCACTCGATACGATAATCCAAGATCATCCATAAATCCTTCTGCAATTGCAGTAAGCCTGCCAAGCTCCGCCGCGTCTTCTTCCTGTTTTACCAGTGATACCATTTCTACCTTGTCAAACTGATGAACCCGTAAAATTCCCCTCGTGTCTTTCCCATAACTTCCAGCTTCTCTTCTAAATGCGGGTGAAAACCCAACGTATCTTTTTGGCATATCCTTACCGTTTAAGGTTTCATTCATGTGCATAGGTACAAGCGAATGCTCTGCGGTTCCTATAAGATAGAGTGAATTTTCTGATTCTGTTCCTTTTTCAAGCTCTTCTACGTTTTGCGTTACATAATAGTTGTTTTTATTCTCCGCATTCCAATACCCTAAATCTTGGGTTACTTCTTGTTTTATAAGAGCTGGTGGAAAAACTGGAGTAAACCCTGCTGCGCGTAGTTTTTCAAGTGCATACTGAACAAGTGCGAGCTCTAAAAACACTGCTTCATTTTTAAGATACGTAAATCTGGCACCTGAAACTTTTGCGGCGCGCTCAACGTCTATAATATCCAACATTTCGCCAAGCTCCATGTGATCCCGTGGTTTAAAAGTAAGCTGCCTTGGTTCCCCTACCGTTTTTATAATTTCAAAATCATCTTCTCCACCCACTGGCACTTCGGGATGAGGCAGGTTTGGTATTTGCAATAACTCGGAATCAAGCTTTGATTTTGCTTCTTTGAGCTCTTTTTCCAAAGAATCAAGCTCTTCTTTTATTCTTTTCCCCTGTTCTATATTTCTTTCTTTTGCTGCAGTATTACGTTTTGCTTGCAGTTCTTGGGTACGGGTAGAAAGATCACGGTAATGGGTGTCAAGCTCTAAGATTTTTGCAATATCAACAGTAACGCCTTTTTTTGCCGCATCTTCTTTAACAACCTCTGGATTTTCCCTGATAAATTTAATATCTAACATAAGCGTATTATAGCTGATAATTATTCTTTAGGAAATCGTGAAGTTTCTTAAGGGCATTACCCCTATGAGAAATGGAATTTTTTAAACTTGAGGGCATTTCTGCAAAAGTCTGATCATAACCTTCTGGAATAAAAATCCTATCCCAACCAAACCCATTATCACCTCTTATTTCATGCGCAACTGTTCCTATGGCTTCTCCAAAAAATAAACGTGGCTTTTCTCCATCATGAAATCCAATTGCAAGTCTAGCGGTTGCTCTCCTGTCTTTTTCTCCTTCAAGAAGTTTTAGAATTAATGATGGCCCACCTCCCGCTTGAAGCATCCATTTAACTAAAGGTCCTGGAAACTTGTTCCATGCATGTATTTCAAATGAAACATCATCAATTAAAACTGGTTTTTTAAGAATTTCGTATGCTTGGTTGAGCTTATGAAAAGCAACTTTTTCCAAATCCAATTCTTGAATTTCATCAAGGTCTATTTTTGAAACCTCTAAGTCAATGTTTAAAATCTCCGCAGTTTCTTTTGCCTTAAACTGATTTCCGGTCACAAATGTAATTTTCATGTGTCACTATTATACAACGTAATCACCAAGGGTGATATACAATGTAATCACAATCGCTTCAGCTATATACATTCAAATTTGATAAAATTGCATATATGAAAAATCAAAACATACTGCTAAAGCCTACTCAAGATTATGAATTACAAGACTCTGGAAATGGCAGAAAATTAGAAAAATTTGGAAACTACACGATAATTCGTCCTGAAAAGCAGGCGCTTTGGAAAGAATCAAACCTTACACTGTGGCAAAACCCAGACGCTGAATACATAAGAACAAGTGATAAATTTGGAGATTGGAAATTTAAAAATCCAACAC
>CAZQSX010000002.1:20405-52312 GCA_964596415.1 uncultured Gammaproteobacteria bacterium | reverse complement strand
CAATTTGTAAATTGACAAAGATGCCTTAATCAGAGACAATATACGTTATGGAATTGATGCGGAAAATTTGGAAGGTTCTTTTAGAGCTCGCGGAAACGCTCGTTATTGCAGGTGCAATCTTTGTTGTTGTTTATGCTTTTTTAATCAGACCATTTCAAGTAACTGGTCAATCTATGCATCCCACATTTCAAAACGGTGAATATGTATTTACAAATCTTCTCTCCCAACGTTTTGGTCCACTTGACCGGGGAGACGTTATCGTTTTTAAAGCCCCTCCATCAGAAGACAAAGATTATATTAAAAGAATCATTGGGGTACCGGGAGATCAAGTGAAAATTGAAGATGGAAAGGTCTATCTCAACGGAAAATTACTTCAAGAACCATATATAGCACCTGATATCAGAACAGACTCAAGAGGTTTCGCCCAGGAAGGACAAGAGATTTCTGTATCTGAAAACAGTTATTTTGTAATGGGAGATAATAGACCATTTTCTTCTGATTCCAGAGATTGGGGACTCGTTACATTTGATAAGGTTATTGGAAAATCAGCTCTTGTTTACTGGCCAATAAGTAGAGTTAGATTTGTGGAACACGAAGATTATAAATAAAAAAATTAAGCTTCCGTTGGAGATACTGAATCAATTACTTCAGCTGCAGCTTCTCCTAAAATCTTTTTCAACATCTCTGATGTTTCAGAAGGAGAACCTTTTTTAACAATAGTAATTCTAATAAGCTTACTTGTTTGATCAACCCGTACATCATCTAATGCCTGTTGTTCTTTATATTTTTTTGCGATGGCATCTAATTCTGGAATATGCAATTTATCCAATTTTCTTCTTGGTTCTTTTTCTTGAATTTCTGATTTTACTTGGCGGGCAACCTCTTCTGCACCGCGCACTGAAATTCCTTCCACCAAAATTCTCTTAAATGCAGCAAGCATAAGCTTATGATCGCCAATTGAAACAAGCGGTCTTACATGTCCTTCTGTAATTACTCCAGCAGCAAGCGCATCTTTAATTGCATCAGGAAGTGTTAAAAGACGAATAGTATTTGAAATATACGGAAGACTTTTTCCAACTCGCTTTGCTACCTCAGTTACGGATAAACCAAATTCATCAATAAGACGTTTATAGGCTTGTGCACGCTCAATTGGGTTTAGGTCTTCTCGTTGAACGTTTTCAACAATTGACATCTCAAGCATTACCTGAGGAGTAACTTCCTTTACTACAACTGGAACATTAACAAGTCCTAAGATTTTTGCACTTCTCCAACGTCTTTCTCCTGCAATAATTTGATATCCAGCTGGAGTATTTGCCACAACAATTGGCTCAAGAATTCCTTGCTCTCTAATGGAATTTACAAGATCTGTAAGGGATTCAGGAGAAATAAGGCCTCTGGGCTGAAGTGGATTTGGTTGCAGTAGTGTTGTTTCGAGTTCAATAATTGCTTGTCCGTCCATTTTATTTTGCGGAAATAACTTCTATTAATTTCTTTCCAAGTTTTGTTTTAAAAGCAACATTTCCTTCATTTTTTGCATAGATAGTAAAATCTTTACCCATACCTGTTCCGTTTCCTGGATGAAATAATGTTCCTTTTTGACGCACAATAATATTTCCAGGAATTACTTTTTCTCCACCATACGCTTTCACTCCACGTCTTTTTGAGATGGAGTCTTTATTTGTTTTTACTGATCCTTGTGATTTTGTATGAGCCATAATTGCGACCCTTCCTTTTAAGCAATTATATGTTGAGGCTCATGCAAAGCATGAGTTGAACATATTTTTTTTAATTGCTAATAGCTATTGCTATCATTCCTATCCAGTTTTCATTTCCCTCAAAAACAGTATTTTTCTAGTAATGTGAAAAGTTGAGTAAAGTTTACTGCATGTTTTCACGTCTGTCAAGAGTATCAAAAGATATCAACGTTATTTTTTTGTTGGGGCAGCTTTTTTACCAATACCTACAATCTCTATTGTTGATAGTTGTTTTCTATGCCCTATTGTTCTTCTTTGCCTTGCCTTTGCCTTAAATTGAGAAACTCTAATTTTTTCTCCTTTTTTAGCTCCTAAAATTTTTGCTGAAACTGAAAGACCGGAAATATATGGTGTTCCAATTTCAACTTTTTCACCGTCTACATGAAGCAAAACTTCATCAAAAACAATATCTCCTGATTCAATCTTAAGACTTTCAACATCTAAAACTGATCCAGAGCTTACTTTATACTGTTTTCCGCCGGTTTGTATTACTGCATATTCCATAGGTGTATATTTTACCAAAATACAGGCTCACTTCGCAAGCCTGAAATAAATCTAAGAAATCTCCATAAGTTTCTTCCGTTTTTGGTCATAAGAAATAGACGAAAGAAAGGAAAGTGCAACAAAATTAGTAATAAGAGAACTCCCGCCAGCAGATACATATGGTAGAGTTATTCCAACGATTGGCAATATTCCCACATTCATACCAATGTTAAAAAAAACATGCGTAAGTATGAGAAAAAACATACCTATAACTATCAGGTAGGAAAAATTGTCTTTTGCCAGCAGGGAAATCTTAAATATTTGAAATAGAAGAAAAATAAAAAGAGACATGATAATAACTGCACCAAAAATTCCTAAACTCTCAACGATTGTTGCAAAGATAAAATCTGTATGACGCTCAGGTAAAAACCGCAATACTGACTGCGTCCCTTCACCCAGTCCCTTTCCAAATACCCCTCCGCTTCCTACTGAAATAAGCGCTTGTATTGAATTGTATGAGGAGCCAAATGGATCTGAAGTAGCGTTAAAAAATGAATACACTCGAAGCTTCTGGTAATCATGCAAAAAATTGAAAAAAAGCGGAAGCGGAAGAAGCGTAAATATTCCCAAAGTTACAAAGTACCGAATTGGAAATCCGTACGTAAACATCATGCTAACTGCAACAAATGCATAAATAATGGCATTTCCTAAATCAGGCTGACGAAGTACGAGAAAAAATACAGGAAAAAGTATAAGTAAAGCTTTTAAAAAAGTTTTCAAATCATGCTTATCATTTTTAGTTAAAAAGTGAGCAAAAATAATAATAAAAAACGGCTTAAGTAGCTCTGAAAATTGCAAGCTCACTCCAAATACCTCAATCCACCTTACTGCACCTTTTGCTTCAAATCCTATTACAAAAATAATTGCGAGAAGAAACAATATGAAAAAATAAATTTGTTTTGCAAATATACCAAATAATCTAGAATCAATATTCAAGAAAAAAATATATACCCCAATTCCTGCTACAAAAAAGATGATCTGATGCTCAAAACTCGCAAAATCAACCGCATATAGCGTCACAAGACTTATTAACGTGAGTAGTACCGCTGGTAAAAAAAGAAGGATTTGAATTCTTTGAAGAGATAATGCTCGTATCATGGAGAAAGTATACACCTATACACGAGTAACTGTAAACTCACCTTGCTTCAAATTTTCAACAAGTGCTTTACGCTTTATTTCACTCTCATACTGCTCGGGCCAACTTTCGAGCTGTACGTTTACTTTTTCAGCAAGTGAGGTACCCATATTTTTTCGCTCTGCTTGAATTTTGCGAATAATTTCCCGAGCCTCCCCCGCTATGAGATCTTGATTTTCCTCTCCTGCTTCACCTTTCACGCTCGTATTTCCCTTTGCTACATATACCAGTTCTTTTACATTTCCTTCCTCCATTACAACAGCTGCAACTTTTTTTGAAAGCTCTAGCTCAGCTTGATACTCCATCTTTTTAAGTGGGATTTTTGCTTTTATTGAGTTTTCTTTTCTAAACGCATTAATAAATGATGCAACTTCAATACCAACCTTCATTTCTTCCTCAAGATTATTATCAATAAGTTTACTATCCACTTCTGGCCAATCTTCTAAATGCACGGATTCTTTTTCTGTAAGATTTCTATATATTTCCTCAGCTATAAATGGAGTAATTGGCGCTAAAAGCTTTGATAATGTTGCTAAAACTTCATAACAAGTGGCATAAAATGCCTGCTTGTCACTCTCATCCTCTGAAGCCGGTCCTACCCTATCTCTGGAGCGTCTTATATACCACGTAGAAAATTCGCTCACAAACCTTTCAAGTTTTGAAATTGCTGCAACAGTATCATAAGAATTTAAGTCTTCAGTTACATTTAGCACTACATTACTTAGTAAAGACAGTATCCAGGAATCGAGAACATGAAGCTTAACTGCTTGCTGCTGGCTGCTGACTGCTGGCTGCCAAGCATCAACAAGTGCGTATGATACAAAAAAGTTATACGTATTCCATAATATAAGAAGCATGCCTCTGACCTGAAGTTTATAACTTTCTTCTGAAATATTTATATCTTCTCCGTTCATAACCGGACTTCCCATAAGATAAAGGCGTAGGGCATCTCCGCCGTACTTTCCAAGCATTTCTTTTGGATCAGGATAATTACCTAAATTTTTGCTCATCTTTTTCCCGTCAGTTCCCATGATTACGCCAGTCACGTTTACATTTTTAAATGCTTGTGTATCATAAAGCGCTGCGCCTATAACATGTAGTACGTAAAACCAAGCTCTAATTTGACCAGTATATTCCGCAATATAGTCTGGTGGAAAAAAGTCTTCCAGTTTTTCCTGTGAATTAAACGGGAAGTGGCGCTCAGCAAAAGATGCGCTCCCCGCCTCTATCCATGAGTCCAAAACCTCAGGTACACGCTTCACAGATTTTGCACATTTTTGACAAGTTATAGTTATTTCATCAATTTCTGGCTTATGAAGATCTGTAATTTTTCTACCTGATTTTTCTTCTAGTTCTTTTATTGAACTGGGAACAAATCTTTCCCCGCATGAACATTCCCATACAGGCACCGGACTTCCCCAATATCTATTTCTAGATATGTTCCAGTCAGGCGCATTTTCCAAAGATTTTAAGAACCTACCATTTTTAAAATGTTTCGGAAACCAATTCACATATTCATTTGTTTCCTTCATTCTATTTTTAAGACTTTGCACGTTAACAAACCACGCATCAAGCGGTGCATAATATAACCTGGTGAGACATCTCCAACAAAGCGGAACACTATGCGTGTAAGGCGCATCAGAGTAAATTAAATTCCGAGAAGAAAGATCTTCATTTACGGCTTTATTTGCTTTAAGATAATACATTCCGCCAAAAACAGGAATATCTTTTTTAATGTGACCTTCCTCATCTACATGAAGTTCTATATGAACGTTTTTTTCCTTCATGACTTTTAGATCTTCTTCTCCATAGGCAGCAATAGTTACCACCCCTGTTCCCTCATCAGCTGTCACAAAATCTCCGCCAATTATTTCAAATGCTGTTTCACCTTCCGTAACCTTATCCTTATAGTAGTCATAATGCGGAGTGAATCTTCTCCCGATCAAATCCACACCTTTTATTTCATCCACAATTTGATACGAATTTTCATCACCAAGAATTTTTAAAGTAGTTTTTGCCAAAATATAATTTTCTTTGTTTTGTAAAACCTTTACGTAGGAAAGTTCCGGATTAACTGCAAGCGCAGGCGTTACTATCTTATTCCAGGGGGTAGTAGACCAAGCAAGAATAAAAGTATTTTCTTCACCCTCAAGTGAATATTTATAGGTGGTTGCCGGATCCTCCATTTCCTTATAATTATCAGCATCCATTGCAACTTCAAAGTTTGAAATTGGCGTTGCACAATGCGGACAATACAAACCAACCCGAAGACCTTTGTAAATATGTCCCTTTTTATACATCTGCGAAAACACCCACATAACGCTTTCCATATATGAGGTGTCCCATGTTTTATATGCGTTTTTAAAATCAACCCATCGTCCTATATGATCCACATACCATTCCCATTCTGCTGAAACGTTATCAACGTATTTTTTGCATTCTTCAATAAATTTTTTAACCCCAACTTTTTCTTCAATGTCCCGCTTGCTTTGAAGCTCAAGCGCGTTTTCTACTTTATTCTCTATGGGAAGTCCGTGTCCATCCCAACCCCAAACGCGTCTCACTCTATACCCTTTCATTGTCCAGAATCTTCCAAATAAATCTTTTGGAAGACTAGATAATAATGAACCGTAATGAGGCATACCGGTTACAAATGGGGGACCGTCTAAAAATGTCCAGCGTTTATTTACAGGACGACTTTCAACAGATTTTTCAAATATTTTATTTTCTTTCCAATATTTTAGTACTTCTTCTTCAAGTGTAGGAAAGGAAACTTTTGGATCAATAGATTTCATGGATAGCTTCAATTTTACCTTAAATACGTACTTCCTGCAATAAGCCTGGTGGAGTATAATATTTCTATGAAGAATGAATATCAGGGGCTTATTTTTACAAACCATGCATTAGAACGAATGCGTGAACGGGGTATAACCCAACAACAGGTTTGGGAAACTCATAAATTTCCAGATGCTCAAGAAGAATCAAAAAATAATTCAAAATAAAGAAGAAAAAAATTTGGTGAAACAACTGTGACAATCATCTATAAACATAATGCCCAACATGAAACGATAATTGTCTCTGTTTGGATGGATCCACCACTTCCAGGATCAAAGGATGCAAAAGAAAAGCAGTGGTGGCAGAAATATAAAAAAGCAGGCTTCTGGGGAAAATTGTGGCTATCCTTCTCAAAACAAATTACCGGTTAGCTTGTGTATATTCCAAAGACAGGATAATTTCCGAAAATACTTCCAGCATAGATGGTATTAAATAAAACCCCAAGGATAATTAGTGTAATCGCTGTTTTGCTAAGTCTTGAACCCAAGCACGGAATAAGTAGCAAAAATAAAAATGGCAAGAAATCAAGCGCGTACCGATAGCCAAACTGAGCGTATCCTATGCTATACCACGTGAAAACAGGAATTGCGAGTATTAATGCAGTTATCGCACTTGAGAGTGTATATTTTCCTTTTTTAAAACTCGTAATAAGGTATAAAAACAAAGGTGAGGTAAACCATATTGCAACACCCCAAGGATTTGCTTTCATATATGGAAATTGCAGCGCGAATCCATCCCCATTGTGTGAGTCCAGAAACATAGGCTCAGGAGCCATTACCAAAAAACTGTATAAATTTGCAGGCAAGTGAATCAGACTTATTTCACCCAACGCATGATTTTTACCAATGTGATCTGCTGCTTTTGAAATATTATATTTGTAGCCCGTTTCTAAAACTGAGTGAAAACGCCTGTCATTATAAGCACCTATTAAACCAAGTGCTAAGACAACGGGAATTAAAAGAATTATGAATTGCTTTATGGTAAAGCGCTTATAAAGTATCTCAAAAAAGAAAAAGGCAACTGCCCCCACAAGTGTAATGCGTGTTAAAAGTGCTAGTGCAAGAAACAGACCTATATAAAAAGCATTACGTTTATATAAATAGGTGCATATTGCAAGCAGGATAAAAGGCACACCCAGTGCTTCCACTTGCCACGCCGTAATATTAACCACGCTTGATGAAAAAAGAACAGTAGAGAAAACAAAAAACGTAGAAAGCCATAATGAATCAAGTTTTTCAAACCTAAATTTTAGAGCAATAAAATAAACTGCCACAAATGACACTATCATAGAAAATATACCGATAGAGACTTGGGGTACTTTCTCACCAAAAACATATACAAATGGCATGATCATAAGTGATGAAAGAGGACCAAAGTATACGTAATAGTTATTATAGTAATTAGAAATATCCCGAGGAGGCAATTTGTGAATAGACATTGAGACTTTACCTTCTGTAAAACGCACTGCCAGATCTGTGAGCACTGTATCATACCCACGCTGCCCTACGGTTAGAAACTGGAAAATCGCATATGAAATAAAGAGCGAAATAAAAACAAACAGAATAAGCTTTGTGTTTTTTAATAAATTCATGAGACATATCAATAGTAGAATGTTTATTCTTTGTGGTCAAGCACTTCAAGTAGCATGGGAAAGCTATTTATTAATTTTGAGTTTGATTTCTTCTTTTTTGAAAATGCCAAAAGCTTAAAGATTTGTTAATTTTGTGCTAAACTATCTTCATGATAATTACAAAGTTAGAACCGTATTCAAAGGAGGAAATTGAAAAACTAAGAGAAGTTTTTGATTCATATATAAAAACGGTGATAGATATTGAGAAAAAGATATGCAGCGCTGGGGCAGATAGACATTTTGAATCAGAAAAAATCCTCCTTAAACAGGGCTCAAACCAAAAAGATATTTGGGGTGGCGGAATAGACTTAGACACAAAAGATATAGATTTTAATTCATTTATTAATATCCGTCCTACAGATAGGAACCCCGGAAATGAAATTATTGATGAAAATAGAAGAAAAAAGTATGCTGAGCTAACAAAGTTTTTCTTTAAAGAAATATATGGATAAACAAAGCTTGTTTTTTTCTGACAAAAAAAATGACAAAATAGCTATTGAATCGCTGTCAATGGATTTACTGCGGGTTGCACTTGGGTATCATAGAAATTCTGTTAAGATGGCTCAAAGGTTTTCCGAAGAATCACTTAAAAGAGTTTCAGAAATTAATAAATCTAAAGTTAAGCCATATTTTGCAAAGATTTTAGAACAAATACCAAGCTCGCTTGAAAGTTCAAATATTGATAAAAAGGCCGAAGATGCTTTGATGTATAGTGTACTTTGTAAAAACTACGCAAAAAAATTTATGTAGCTAATTCCTTTGTCTTAGAAATGCGGGGATGTCAAAAAAATCATCTTCCTCTTTTTTATCTTCTTTCTTTTCTTCTGCAACTACTGGTTCAGGTCTACTTTGCTCCTCCGTGGGGTTTGCTTGTGGAATACCAAATGTAGAAGATTGATATTGTGGTGTTTGAGATACAAATTCTTTCAGTCTTCTTCTGCTCTCATCAAATCCGGTTGCAATAACGGTAATTTTAATTTGATCATGCATGGTTTCATCAATGGTTGCTCCAAAAATAATATTCGCATCTGGATCAGCAGCGGCAGTAATAATCTTAGATGCTTCATCTACTTCTGCCATGGTTAAATCCATACCTCCAATAATATTAAAAAGTACTCCACGTGCTCCCTCCATGCTTACCTCAAGAAGTGGGCTAGCTGTTGCCTGACGTGCTGCATGCTGCGCTCTATTTTCACCAACACCAACTCCAATTCCCATAAGAGCACTTCCTGCATCACTCATAATATTTTTTACATCGGCAAAATCTACATTAACAAGCCCTGGAATGGTTATGAGATCAGAAATTCCCTGAACCCCATGGTTAAGTACTGAATCAGCAACTTTAAATGCCTCAAGAAGTGAAAGTTTTTTATCAACAACTTCTAAAATTCTTTGATTTGGAATTACAATAAGTGTGTCTACTTTATCTTTCAGACGCTCAATACCTTCCTCTGCAGCAACCATACGTCTGGTTCCCTCAAAGGTAAACGGTTTGGTGACCACTGCTACGGTCAATGCGCCTACTTCTTTTGCAACTTCTGCAACTATTGATGAAGCTCCGGTTCCTGTTCCTCCACCCATTCCAGCTGTTAAAAAAACCATATCAGTTCCCTCAAGAAGCTCTTTGATTTTTTCACGGGACTCTTCAGCTGCCTGCATACCTACATCAGGATTACCACCAGAGCCTAAACCTTTTGTTAGGTTTTCACCTATCTGAATTTTTGCTGAAGCTTGAGAATTTAAAAGCGCCTGACCATCTGTGTTAACCGCAATAAAATCTACTCCTTTAATCTGAGATTCACGAATCATGGAGTTTACTACGTTTCCGCCACCACCACCAATACCAATTACTCTGATTTTTGCAAATGAAGCTGTTTGGGGTCTAATAAGCATATTTTGTATTTTAAAAACTAAGGTTATATGCTTGCGCTTAAAAACTGTAGTTTTTAATCTTTAACATATAGTATTTCTGAAGTACATAGATACTAGCACAGGAAAAAAGACATTGCAAGAAGGTGTTTCGAGTATTTTTTGAAGATGTTATGGAATAAATTTTTCAAAAGCTTTTTTTAGTACCGCAAAAGCAACGTTAAGGTATGAAGTTTTTCAAAAGCTTCTTCACCTTTCCGCTCATACTACCTGCTTTTCCACCAGGCACCATATTAATAAGTCCCTCAAGCATTCCGCCACGCTCAACAGTTCTAAAATTCCTTCCGTACATAAGAAGCCCAACAGAAGTCGCATAGGAAGGATTTTCTACATCATCAATAAGCCCAGTAATATTTATAGGATTACCAACTCTAACAGGCATAGAAAGCATGCGCTTTGCAGACTCCTCAGCACCAACTGTTCTTGCTCCACCACCTGTAATAACAAGGCCTGCTGGTGTTTGCGTAGCATATCCAGATTTTTTTAGCTCCATTCCAACCATAGTAAATAATTCGTTTAACCGCGGTTTCATAATGCCATCTATCAATGTTTTTTTAGAAATCTTTTTTACGTCTTCAGGAAGGTTTAATTCACCCAGATCTATCTCATCCCCTGATTCTCCAGATATTTCCATGCCTCGTGCCTTCTTACTGTATTTATCAGACAAATAGAGCTTTATCTTCTCAGCGCTTTCAAGTGAAATTCGAAGCCCAATCGCGAGATCATTTGTTATATGTCTGGCTCCAATCGGTATAACTGCAGAATAAGAAAGCGCCCCATCAACAAAAATACAAATATTAGTAATGCCAGCTCCAATGTCTACTAAAATTACTCCCAGCTCTTTTTCTGTATCAGTTAACACCGCAAGGGAAGAAGCAAATCCAGAAAATACCAATGCGTTTATACCAACACCAGCTTCTTGACTCAAAACTCGCTCAGTATTTCGCACTGAGGTAGTATTTGCCGTAATAATATGGGTATCTACCTCAAGTCTTACCCCAGTCATTCCAATTGGATCTTTTATGCCCGACTCACCATCTACTGTAAATGTCTTGGGAAGAATATGAATGATTGTAACCGTGGAAGGAAGAGATACTGCACCTGCTGCCTCAAGCACGCGGTTAACATCTGGCTCTGATATCTCACCTTGGGGCTCTGAAATTGCAACAATACCTTTTGAGTTTTTAGATTCAATATGAACACCACTGATTGAAACAAATACGTTACTAATAGAATAGCCTGCCATTCGCTCTGCCTGATCTAAAACGGTATTAATTGAAGATGCTGCCTCCTCTATGTCTACAATTTGACCCTTTCTGATACCTTTTGAAACAACCTCTGAGACACCAAGAATATTGAGAGTTTCTTCCTCAACCTTACCGATTAAAGCGGCAACTTTTGATGATCCTATGTCAACACCTACAACTATTTGTGAGTCAGCCATAATTTTGAAGCTACATATTAAGGAAACTTGCTCATGGCAAGTTCCTCACATATACTTTTTATAGTACAATTAGACACATTTTACAAGCACCTATTAGAATTTTATAATTGGTTTTCCAAATCGCAAGTCAATATACTTAATTTTCTTGCCTGGATTATCAATTTTTACACGTTTTATTATATTTGCCAATACTTGTACCTGAGGCTCTAAGTCTTCTGAGAAATCAAGATAAGCAAACGAATTTTTCTCAAGCATTATAACAAGCGTGGCAGAAGTCGTTGCTTTTGAAACAGAGTCAAAAAGGATATCTTCTTTTTCAAGTAATTTCTCTATGGGAAGCTCTTTGCTACTTTCTGAAATATTAATTGGTATTACCACTTTTTCAAGCTCTTTTTTTTCAAAAATACCAGGCACATTTCCAAATCTTGCGAAAAGATAACCACCAAATATGCTCGCACACGCTAAAACTGCAAAAAAACTGTATGTGAGTACTTTTTTTAGCGAAAATAATTTTTTTCTTCTTTTTTGAAATCCTTTACCAGATTTTCTTCTGGCAAATATAAGAGATGGGGGATTTGAAACTCTTCTTCTCATGCTTATGCTGAAAGTGCCACATCACAAATATGAACTGCAGCAGAATTCTTTTTTCTTGTTTGTTTTTCTAATGGCTTATCTCGTAGGTCTTTTAATGAGGAAATTACTTTTTCAGAAGTTACGTCAGATTGTAAAAGATACGTTCCTAGACCAGACTGTTCATACATTTGTGCGTTTTTTAATTGTTCATTTTTTTGACCATATGGCAAAGGAATTAAAAGCGCTTTTTTATTAAGCGCTAATAGCTCAGTAACCGTATTTATTCCAGCCCGAGAAAACACAACTTCAGTATTTTCATAAATCCACCCAATCTCAGACGGAAGTATAAACTTTTTAATAACATATCTTTTTTTCAGAGATTCTATGAGTCCTTCTTTTTTCCTTGAAAGCATGTCGTAATCTGAAAACTCCTGAGAATCGCCTGTTTGATGAATAACACTAAAATCTTGAAGTAATACCTCCAGCATTTCAGACGTTATTGCATTAATTGCGTGGGCACCAGTACTCCCACCAGTAATATATAAAAGTGGCTTATCTATCTTTATAATAGGCTTTTCTGATATATCAAATACCTCTTCTCTGACAGGATTCCCTGTCAGTACGATCTTCTTCTTATCAAAATAAGGCGAAGACTCAGGAAATGATATACAAATTTTTTTTGCAATTTTTGATATAAGTCTATTTGATAGACCTGCTGATAACGTTTGCTCGTGAATAACTATTGGAATTTTTAAAAGAAATGAAGCTAAAGCAACTGGAATACCAATATATCCTCCAAATATAAGGACACTATCTGGTTTTTCTTTTTTTAAAATGCGAAGCGCTGTACCGATAGCCTGTGGCGATTTAAAAAATGATGGAATTGTGTTTTTAGTAAATTTTCTTTGAAATCTAGGGGTATGAATATCATAAAAGTGCACACTTTCATTCTTAAATAAACGGTACTCTAAACTTTCTGTTTTATCATTCTCAAATGAATATCTTCTCCCAATGATTACAACATCAGCTTTTTTTCTCAATGCTTCATAAACTGAAAGCAGTGGAGACAAATGCCCCCCGGTTAAAAGTATTTTTTTATTTTTCATTTTTTACCGTCTGAAAACTTAGAAACGCTCATGAGAATACCAACTGAAACAAAGTTAATAACCATTGCTGACCCTCCATAAGATATGAAAGGCAGTGGAACCCCAGTCAAAGGAAACAAAACAACTTGAGATGCAATATTAATTACTGCCTGAATCCCAATAAATATTATTATACCGAATGAAAGTAGTCTTCCAAAAGTATCTTTACTATGAAGTGAGATTAAAAACCCGAGCATCAACTGCGCAAAGTATACGAGTAGTAAAAATGTTGAACCAATAAATCCTGTTTCTTCAGCAAAAATTGCAAAAATAGAATCAGTTGTATTTTCTGGCAAATACGCATATTTCTGAACAGAATTTCCAATTCCAACACCAGTTAACCCACCTGATCCAACAGAAATAAGAATTTGTTTTACATGGTATGAGGTTGTTGAAAAATCACTTGAATCAAAATTCATAAATGCAGCAAATCGAGCTGCCCTATATGGCGCAATTGCAATAAGAAGCGCAATTGCAACCAAAAATACTGCAACAATCCAAATAAACTCTCGAATTTTTGCACCAGAATAAAAATATACAAAAATTGATGTTGCTCCTATTATAGTCGCTGTGCCAAGATCAGGCTCAACAATAACAAGTCCTACGCAAAACCCAAGAAGTCCCAAAAAAGAAATAAACTTTTTCTTTTCAGAGCTAGAAAGCCAAGCGGCCAAATACAACGTAAGCGTTATTTTTAAAAGCTCTGATGGTTGTAATACGGTAAATCCCAGATTAATCCACCTATGCGCTCCTTTTAACTGCAAACCTATTCCTGGAATAAATACTGCTAATAAAAGTACAAATGTTCCTATTAAAAAAGGTAATGAGAGTTTTTTGTAAATCTTATAATTAATGCGTGAAAAAATAAGAGCTGAAATGATGCCAATACATATCCATAATGACTGATTTTTAATAAAATAATATTTATCACCTATGTGAAGAAAGGCTGTATAGGAAGAACTTTCATACAGAATAAAAAGCCCGGTAAATGTTAAAAAAAGAGTTGTCAGAAATAGGGCAGTACCAAATTTATTCATTGAGCAGTTAACTAGTTCTTGCGAAGGCTATGTATAGGCCAATGATTGCAAAAATTATTCCAAATAACCAAATTCTCATAACTGTTTTCGGCTCACCCCATCCTTTTTGAAGAAAATATAAATGGATAGGTGCAACAGGTAATATCTTTTTTTTGTAAAACTTTTTCCCTAATATTTGAATTAAAGATGATGCCACCTCAATAACAAATACCCCTCCTATTACACCAACTGCACCTATTTTACCTGTTAGAAGTCCAATTACAGCAAGAGCTGCTCCTAACGCGAGCGAACCCACATCGCCGAGCCATATACGTGCAGGGAAAATATTAAAGTATAAAAAGGCAACAACGCTTCCGACCAGAATTGAAATAAATAATGCTAAAAATGAATCAAGAAGAGCATGTGAAATGGTAAGAAATGCAATAAGAGCGATTATAAATAATCCTGGGGCAAGCCCGTCTAATCCATCTGTTATATTAAACGCGTTTACAAAAGAAACAATCACAAAGGCTGAAAAGAATATAAAAAATATTCCCATGGGAATTTGACCAATAAACGGAAAGAAAATAAATGAGTACCCCAACTGGAAATAAAAAACGCTTCCTATAATAAGCGCAAGAATCCACTGAAGCACAAATTTATGCTTAAACCTTAATCCAAAAAATCCTTGATTATTTTTATTAAGAATTTTTTTAATATCATCATAAAAACCAATTGCACCAAAACCTATGAAGGAGAATAAAAGTACAAAAATCTCCCAAAACTTTACATCTACTGCAAAAAGTCCGTAAGCCCACAGAGTTAAAAGTGTAGTTACTGCAACAATTAGTATTCCACCACCAATAGGCGTACCAACTTTCCAGGAATTAAATTTATCAAAAATTGGTGTTCTTTTATTAAACATGTCTTTTGTCTTCTGATGCTTTCTTTGCAGCTTCAGCTTATACAAAAAGTCAATAAAAGGAACCAGCAGAATTGCCGTAATAACAAATGATAACATGGTAAATCCAAATATTTTTTCCATAAAAGCTTTATTTAACAAGAAAAACGGGAGCAAAGTTAATTATATTCCCTTTAAGATGCACTTTCAACTGAAGGAAGTATATCTTTCAAAAGATCAGGCAACTCTAAAAGCGTTTTTATCTCATAATCAGGAACAAATTCACTTTTTGTTGATTGAGCATATGGTCCATTTCTTATCCAAATCGCAGTAAGATTTTTATCTAATTCTTTTGCGCGTGAAAGCATCTCTTTCTTATCTTCAACAAAAACTATTTTTTCAATTACAAGAAGCTTCATGATTTCTTCAAGTTCAACCTGTTTATTTTTTACAATAAACGTATGTCTTGGATTAAACAATTGGTAAATACCTGTTTCTTTTAGCTTTCTATTCTGAAGATCAACATCCCCTTCAGAAAGGATACCTAGGGTATATTTAGTGTTCAATAATTCGAGTACTTTTTTTACCTGAGGATAAAGTGTGTACAAAGTTAGACCAGAATCTTTAAAAGTGTCTGTATTAAAAAGCGTGTAGTCTATATCAAATAAAACGATTATATCTTTCAATTTTTTTCTATAATTTCTTTAAACTCTGTATAGTAAGACATGTTTTCGGAAACATTTCTCATAACTGTTGTTCCAGGTCCAATAACAACATTACTGCCAATTATTACACCAGGCATGGTACCAACGTGTATCCCTACGGAACTGTCATCTCCTATAAATACCCCTAAATATTTTCTATTTGTTGATATTTTTTCATTTTTTACAAATGTTGAAATATCTTTTCTGTCTATTCTTACATTTCCCGTAATAAAACCGGCTGCAATTTTCACCTTTTTACCAATAACACTATCCCCAATAAATCCTGAGTGCGTAGTTGATTCATCAAATACTACCGAATTTTTAACTTCCATACCTGCACCAATAACAACTCCTCGTTCTAAAACAACTCCACCTCTTAAAATCGCGTTTGAACCCACATACACATTTTCACCTAAATAGGCAGGTCCAGTAATTACTGCACCATCCATAATCTTTACACCTTTTGAAATATAAACAGTACCGTTAATTTTTGCAGATTCGGAAATTTCAGAATCTGTTGCTCTATAATCATGCATATTTTCCAAAAGATAATCTTTAACAGATAATAAATCCCATGGGAATTTAAGGGAAATAGTGTTCCTTTTTGCTTCAAGAAGAACTATACCTCCATGCTCATAATCAGATATGGCATCTTCAAAATTATAATGAGCAACTGATTTATCAGCTAATGTATCCAAAAACGCCGTATTAAGAAGATACATTGCCACAATTCTTGAAGCAAATGATTTACCTGATTTCTCATGGACTTGTACCTTTCCATTTGCAACTGAAATTCCGCCAAACTGAGAAGTTTCAGTATCTTGTTTTGTAACAATAACAATGTCAGAATCTGAATTTCTTGCATCAACCATTTCCTGCGCAAATAATGAAAATTCAAAATGATACGAAGACAATACAAAAAAACTATTTTCAGAAATATAGTCTTTTGCTAAAAGTAAGGCATCACCCATACCCAAGGATTCTTTCTGTGTAATAAACGTAACTCCTGAAACATCTGATGAAAACGCACGTGAAAGTGAGTTTTTTGAATCATCAATAACAATAATAGTTTCTATTCCAGCCTCTTTTAACCCATCTATTGTTCTTTGAAAAAGAGATTTTCCCATTAGAGAAATTGTAGATTTATTAAACCGGTTGAATGGATAAAATCTTGAAGAACTTCCGCCTCCGAGCAGTACCGCTGTTTTAATGATCATAATTAGTCTTCTTTTTTTACAATAATATCAGCGCCGATATTTTTCAGCCTGACATCAAACTCTTCATACCCCCTATCCAAATGCTCTACGCCATATACTGCGCTTTCTCCTTTTGCAATAAGAGCGGCAATTACAATTGTAGCACCTGCTCTTAAATCAGAAATTTGAACTACAGCATTATGTAATTTTCTTGGACCAAAAATTTTTATAGCTTGTAGGTACGTTTCATTCTTATCATAGTTGAAATTGTAAAACTTTTCAGGGTCTTTCACTTCTGGTTCATAAAAAGAAATTTTTGCACCCATTTTTTTTAGCTCTGAAACGTACCCAAATCTGTTTTCGTAAATCGCTTCATGTATGGTTGATGTACCGTGAGCTTGTGTCATTAGAATTGCCCAGGGTCCCTGCCAATCTGTCTTAAAACCTGGTTCAATTGAAGTAACAACGCTTGAGCAACTCAGCTTCTCTTTCACAAAAAACCGTACTCCTCTTTCTGATTTCTCATAATCGCCACCAACAGACCGTACCGCATCTAAAAATGGGCGTACCTGTGAAGGGTCAGCATTCTGAAGATATATATTTCCGCCTGAGAGAAGAGATAATACAGCAAATGTTACAAGTTCATTTCCGTCAGATACAATTGCGTGTGTTGTACCATGCAATTTTTCTACTCCCCTAACTACAATCTTTCTTTTCCCATCTCTTTTAATGTCAGCGCCCATACTTTGCAACATTTTTATTAAGTCATCTATTTCATGCTCTTCTGCGGCATTTTCTATAACGGTTACTCCCTTTGCTAGAGTTGCTGCCATGATAAGTGTTTCAGTTCCTGTATGGGTATTTTTATCAAATGCATATGTTGTGCCCAGTAACCCATCCGCAGATGCATGATAATATCCATCTTCTGATTTATATTCAATTACTGCACCCATTTTTTCAAGCGCTTCTATGTGTCGCTCTATTGACCTCGCTCCAAGCCTACACCCTTCTGGATTAGGCACGAGCGCTTTACCTGTTCTCAGTAAAAGTGGTGCAATAAAAAGCGAAGACGTTCTAACTCTTGAACCCTCAGTGAGTGATATTTTGTGATTTTTTATTTCCTGAACTGTTATTGTCACAGAATCATTATTTCTTGAAACAGTCCCTCCGATTGACTCAATCACTTCAAGAAGCGCATGGATATCTGAAATGTCAGGAACGTTTGTTAGAGTTACGGGTTCAGCGGTCAAACACGCCGCTATAACAGCTTTTGTTGCAACGTTTTTTGCACCAGAAATAATAATTTCTCCAGCAAGAGGTTTTCCACCTTGTATAATATATGCTTTTTCCATGTATTATTTTTCAATCATATCTACTAAATCGTAAGCAATTTAAGAATCGCAACTACATCTTATTTAGAAAGAGCCACAAGATCGTACGCGATCTTATACACATCCCCCGCACCAAGTGTTAAAACAACAAAGTCAGAAGAATCATAATTATCTAGTATGTATTTTACCACATTAGACCTATATTTTTTTAAAAAATAGGGTGAATACATAGTTTCTGAAGAAGACCTCTCATCCTTAAAAAAGGTAACATTCGTCCCATTTTTTTTCATACCTTCCTCAATTGTAAGGTAAATATCTGAGTAATCTAAATCACCTTCTCTTTTTGAAGAAAAAACAGGTAAAAATAGTACGTTATCTGCTTTTTGAAATGCATTTGCAAACGCGTTAGCAAGAGACTGAGTTCTACCAACGGTATGAGGCTGAAAAATTGTAATAATTTTTTTATCAGGAAATGCACCGCAAATAGCTGCTACTGTTTTTTCAATTTCATCAGGGTGATGTGCATAATCATCAATTACAATTGCTCCGCTTTTTGTTTCTCCTACTTTTTCTTGTCTTCTCTTACTTCCTTTAAAATTACTCAAAAGTGATCTTTCACCTTTCATTTTAAACCCTATGCCGTAAAGTAGTGATGCAACCGCTAACGCGTTTTTTGCATTATGATAACCCGGTACGTTTATTCTTTGAATCCCTATTTTTTCAGACTGTATTATAAGCTCAAATTCAATTCCCCATCCAAACTCCTTACTGCCACTTAGTCTAACCATATTATCTTCCTTTTCACCAAAAGTAATAATTTTTAAATCAGTTCTATGTCTTGCAAGCTCACTTTGGAGTCTTAAAAGATTTTTATCATCACCGTTTATAATAAGCGTACCGTTTTCTTTTATATTCTCACGCGCAAAAAGAAAAAACGCCTGGTATACAGCTTCCAGATCAAGATATACGTCTGGATGATCAAAATCAATGTTATTCATAATTGCAATCTGTGGGTATTGATAGAGAAACTTTACTGTTCTATCATGTTTTATATCTGAAATAAATTCATCGGCTTCCGCAATAAAGAATTTGCCTTTTCCTAAATGTCCAGGATTACCAAGTGGGAATATTTCACTCGTTCCAACCGCATATGTAGGATCAAAACCTTCCTGCGTAAGAGCAGCAGCACACATGGCGGCAACTGTTGTCTTCCCATGGCACCCAAGAACTGAAATACCCTGAAAACTTTTTCTAAAAATTTCCCCATCCATAAATACCCCAACTGCTTGTCCGTGAGTAATTACCTGAACTCCAATTTTTTTTGCGTATAGGCATTGTGGATTTTCTAAACCGTCATGAGCAGCTGTTGTGATAATAAGAACTTCCTGAGTAGGAGTGTCTAACATAAATTCTTTTAGCACACTTTCTGAGAACTGTTCATCTATGTGGATTTTATTTTTTTGAAGAATTTCATCAGTCAAAAATTCTTCTGCAATGTCTGATCCTGAAACCGTAAAGCCAGCTTCTTTTGCAATAATTGCAAGGCTCGTCATTCCAACCCCTTTAATCCCCACAAAATATATTTTAGAAATATGTCCTAAATCTTGCATTATAATTTTTGGCATAATATCTATTATCTCAAAATAAAAAGGCTTAAACAAATAATTTTATGGTACAATCTAAAAATGAACCTCACAAATATACCAATCTATAAACCGTTGGGTGAAAATAAAATATCAGAAAGAATTCATACAACCTCTATTCAAGGGCTTTATTTCATAAACACACCTGTTGCGTCAGATGAAAGAGGATTTTTTAGAGAGGTTGCATTACTTCCAGAGCTTGAAACGGTGCTACCATTTCCCTTTACGGTAAAACAAATCAACCACGCAAAATCTGAAAAAAACGTTGTACGGGGAATGCATGCAGAAGACTGGAATAAACTCATAACGGTTGCCCATGGAACAGCACTTTGCGTACTTTCAGACATTCGGCCAGATTCTGAAACATTTCTAAAATCTGAATACTTTATGCTCGGCTTTTCACAAGAAGCAATTCCTGGTAGCTTATTTATAACAAAAGGAATCGCAAATTCTGTCTGCACCATTGAATCACCAGTTGAATATTTGTATTTTGTAGATAGTCTTTATAAAAATCGTGATACCTCAAAAGATCAGGCTATTTCAATCTTTGATCCAAATTTAAACATTCAGTGGCCAATTCCAAAAGAAGAAATAATAATATCTGAACGTGATAAAAACTCAATAACCCTCAGAGAATTATATCCTGAAAAATTTAACTCATAATAACTACCGCATTCTTACTTCGTCTTCATGGCTCTATCTCCCGAAAAGCCTTTAAGATCGGAGGCGTAGATGAGAACCGCAAAGCATTTAGGGTTCAATTTCTCTAAATGCTTTATATGCTGTTTTATAAAAGTCAGTCATTTGAGTTAGAAAATCTACCCTACTTGCCACGTAAAGCGTAGGATAATTAGCGTCATCTGCACAGAGCGTTCTTTTGTTTATAAGCCTACCACTTCCACTTTCTGAAAATGGGTTCAGTGCATTTGCAATCAAGGCTCCCCCAATATTTAACCGTTCATCAGAAGAAGAAGTGATACAGTTTGCTTTACTCTCAAGCATGATATCTCCTTCCGCCGTATAATAACCATCTAGTTGAGTTGTTGTACTTGAGTTTGAGGATGTACCAACATTCGGGTTGATAGTTATATCCCCGGATGCAGCAAGAACAAAAAGTCGACCACTCCCTGGATCAGCTTTAATTTCAGCATCTATAGTAATATTTCCGTCAACAAGTAAAATAATATGTCTGCTAGGGTTAAGGATTATTATTAATAATTGTTCCCGAAGGCACCTTGTATATGCCTGATGGAAGTCCGTTTAATCCTGAAGTGTCAGGTATGTCTTGGATGAGAACCCCTAATACTGCAGCTTTTGCAGTGTAAAATGAATAAGCCATTCCTCCTTTTCCAGATACGAATTTTTTATTAAAGTAATATTCTTGTGAAACCTGCCAGTTCTTCGCTGATGCATTTTTTCCATTTAATACAAGACCTGCCTTTGATGAGAAAAGAATTCCCGGATATGTTGCAGAAGATGCTGTTGTTTGAGTATTAGTAACAGGAATCTTATTTACAAGAGCGTTAAATCTGACATCTCCTGTAGTTACCTGAAACCAAGGCGTAGTACTTTCAAGACAAAAACTAATGGCGTTAGATGTTCCTGAATAAGAAAAAGGACCGTAATCTTGCCCTGAAAACCCAACAGAAGTTTGCCAAGGTCCGACGCCAATCTTAAACGCTCTTATACGCTTTCCAAGAATAAGATGTTTTTCGTCACACACGTTTGTATTAGAATCTGTAACAGAAAATACACCTCCAAGACCAGAGGTGTCTGTATCAACGGTTGTACTGGTAGCGCCATCTATGAGCTCAACACTTATCCCACCCGCAACAGACGATCCAGACGTGCAATAATTTCCTCCATCGTCTAGATACACTTCACCGGTGACTGTATAGTCATTTACAGTGCAAGCAGCACTAGGACCAAGCGCAAAATTTTTATTTGTTGCGTCAGGGCCTACTATAACAGCTCCTGGAGAAGTAAGGATTCCAAATCCTGAAGGAACAGGGTAAATATAGGGGGTATATGTCCACGCTTCTAAATTAGAAATGGTATAGTTTCCGGAGGTATTACTATTACTACTATTTGAAAAGCCGCTACCAGCCCGGACTCTTGCACCTGAATAATTTAGTTCATCACCGGCAGCATTATTACATGGTCCACTGCATTGTTGACCAGGAATTCCATTTGATTCTATGTATACTTTTCCTGAAATGCTGTATGTAGGTGGAGGCGAAGTAGGAGTTGGCGGAATTACGCAAACTGCGCACGTTCCTGATACCCCACCACCTAATCCCCCTCCGGAACAACTTCCTAAAACATGATAAGTTCCACTTGCTCCTGATACACCAAATTCTAAACACACTTCACCTTCTGTGGGTTGAGGACTGTTGGTATAGCAACTTCCTGTTTCTCCTCCAACGGTACACCCAATTGGTCCACCAGGATCAGCAATACATTGCCAAATTGAGCCATTATGATCACAATGACTCCCTGCTCCGCAACAGATTCCAGTACTTCCACCACATTCTAATTCTCCCAAGCCGCACCCTGTAGGTGAGGTAGGTATAGGGGTTGCTGGGGGTGCGGTTGTTGGAGCAGGTGTATTTGTTGCTCCAGGGGTTGTAGTTAAACCAGGAGTTGGGGTATCTGTAGTAGTACACGGACTAGCGCTGCAGACGCCATTGCAGACATAAGCATATCCTGAGGGACAGCATCCACCGCTCGTACATACAGGAAATCCATCATTTTCACAGCAGTACCCACCCAGGCAAGACGAATATCCTCCGCCTCCACATGGGTTACATGTTCCACAATCTCCAGGACAACTGGAGCATGTTTCTCCACCAGCGCATGTTCCATTTCCGCACACTTCTCCTCCGCCTCCACCAGACAAACTACAGCCATATGAGGCAATTCCGCACAAAGGATCACAGAGTCCATCAGCAGCAGGACAGGAAGATCCGCCACCGCATGACCATGGCCCATCACTCCCCGGTGCACAAGAGGAACTTGCAGATCCACAGCTACCATCTATGAGGTTTTGTGGGGATCCGCATGTACAAGGCTCATTTGTTATTGACCATGAACATGTATTCTGAATCCGATTACAAGAGAACGTTCCACCACATGTTTGAGCAAAAGAGTATGAATTTAAACCAATTTCTGGGAAAATAAAAAAAAATATAAATACTGAAAAGAAAACTTTAAGATAGAAACGCATGTATATTTAGCATACAAATGAAAGCTTAATGTGTCAATGTTATTACGGTGCGTATTTATAGGGCTGAAGTAGTTATTTGCCTCTATGAATTAAGAAGGTATTGTTCCCGTCACCTTGAATATTGTGGGATGTTCCGATAGAACAACATTTCCATTAGCATCGTACTTGTAGAAATGTTCTTGAATGGCTGTTATTGCCGGAGCAAACGATGCAACACTTTGAAGGTTGTCATAACCTTCTCCTCCATTGTTAACATTTAAGTCATTTTTATATGATAAAAACCCTAGGTCAGTTGTGAATTGAGTATGAAATGCAGGCGAAAACAATTCTATTCCTTGGGAATTAACTTTCTTTCCTACTCCACCAAGTATGGAGTAGCTTTTTATTCCTAATACTCCGTTTCCAGATAAAACTCTTAAGCCAAAATCTCCAGAAAGCTCAACATTTACATCATCTGGTTGATCTTCTAGGATATAAACAAGAGGCGAGTCTTTTCCAAAGTTGACGATGCTTGTTTCTCTTGTAAAGACATCAGTAGCTCGCATAGGAAAAAGGTAATACGAATTGCCTTTTGAGTATTCATCGAGAGAAACCCCTGCTCCAGTTTTTGATATATATGCTTGACGTTTACCCTCCATTACCCCTCCAATAAGTTTATCTATGACAATTTCTTCAGAGAAATTTTCAGTATTTAAACTTAGAGAGCCTAACATTCTGCAAGGAACCGTCGATTTTGCTCCAATAGTAGCTGGGCAAATACGTTGGGTGTTTCCTTCAGAAGTAAGGAGTTTATTTTTTGCGGCAAAAATTATAGTTTGTCCATTTTTTTCAACAATAATCTGAACTGTAGAGTCTTTAAGCATTTCCATTACTGTTTCTTTTTGGTTACCTGGAATATTTAAATCTTCAACTTTAGCCACATTTCCTCTTGCACCTTCGGGTTCAGCGGCTGGTGTGGTTATTTCTGTAGGACTGGGGGTTGCAGTTGGTATTGGTGTTTCAGGTTTTGGGGTTGCATCTCCGCCTGCTGGTTTGGTAGCCTCAAGGGTTGGCGTAGGATTTGTTTCTCCATTTTTATTAGCTGCTGAAAATCCACCTATCCCTCCTCCTACTGCAGCTGTTCCAAGTCCTGCTGTAAGCCACCCCAACACTCTTCTTCTCGTGAATTTTTTAGGTTCTTTTCCGCCCTCTGCGGTTCTTCCACTACTTGGTATGTCTGTTCTACCCCCTGGTATAGGTCCACGTACTGCTACATGTTCAATTTCACCTCTATCATCTGTGCCTATTCCTAATTGTGAATTCATTCTGTTTCTTCCTGAAACAGGAACATTAGGCTCAGTAGTTGTTTGTAAGGTTTCAAAATCTGTTTTTGGTTGTTCTCCTGTGGAAAAAGGGGTATTTCCAGCTCCAAATGCCTCAAGTGCTGGTCGTAAAGGTGTGTTTTGTTGTGACTGGTCTGGGCGTCTACCCTGTTCCTGCGTCATTACATCAGAATTCTAGCAAATAATCCCATAATAATCAACTGTCTGATATCTTATGGAGACCACTTACAAGCTCTTACCTAGTTATACGTATTTAGAAATTAAATGTCAATAGATTTTAATTATTTTTTTCTAGTTTGAAAAATATTGTCTCAGACTCCGCCTTTTCCTTAAGAAACTTATTCAGCTGTTCCTCTATTCGACTATTTTCATCCAAGGATTTTGCAGGATTTGCCAGTCTATAAAGCGTTGATAGAGCAATTACGTCAAAATAGCCTCCAAGTTTACTATTTTTCGAAGTGTCTTTTAAAATGCTTGGACCAATGTATGCGTATACTGTTAGTTTTCCAGCACTAGCATTTGTTATAGAAGAAAGATACACAGAACCATCCGGGTTAACATATTGGTTTATGGGCTGCTCAACTGTTGTAAAGTGTACCTCTATATCTTTTACTCCATCATTTGATCCTGTTGATCCTTTTATACCATAACCTCCCGTAAACGCACTACCGTAAATTCCCCACTGTTTTAATAAAGCAATAACCTCTTCTTTGTTTTGCATAGACAGGGTGTATCCTGGACTGTCCGATACTGCATGTATGTCTGCAGAAATATTTGAATTTATAGGGGTTTTTGGTTTTATTCCGCTTGGATTTTGTGATGTGGATGAAAAAGGATTTGAGAAAGGAAGCGCATTTAATGAATGTAAAACAAACAAAACCAAAATAATAATAACTATAATAATTCCAATCTGAACAATTGCCAACCTCAAAAGATTTACCTTATCCATAGATACACTATATCTTCCAGTTTTTTTTCTGTCAAGGATAAACACTATTAGATTCTAACTAAACACTGTAATCAAGAATTTAGCGGCCTGGTGGGATTTCCAATTGCTGAATAATATCTCTTGCAACAGAAAAAAATATTGGCGCTGCGGTTTCAGAACCATAAATAGACGTTTTTGGCTTATTAATTAGAACAAGCATAGTAACTGTTGGGTCTTGGGCTGGGAAAAATCCCACAAATGAAGCAATCGTTACGTTGGGATCATAATGTCCAGCAACAGGCACCTGCGCAGTTCCTGTTTTTCCAGCAATTCTATAATCTTTTATTTTTGTCCATTTTGACTCCCCAGCTTCAACATTATTTACCATAAGCCAGCTCATTATCTTTGCAGTAGAACCTTTCATAACTCTTCGTATCTCTTTTGGTTCAATTTTTATCTCCTTACCGTTTTGGTCTTCAATTTGCCCAACTACATACGGTCGCATTAAAACCCCATCATTTGCGATCGCATTAACACCGTTTATAAGCTGGAGTGGTGTTACAGAAATTCCTTGTCCAAAAGTTATTGTCGCAAGATCAACATCGCTCCAAGAAGATCTTAATTCCCCCGTTACCTCTCCCTGCAAATCTATACCCGTTAAAAGACCTATTCCAAATCTCTTAAGATACTCTCTTGTATTTGCCGGACCCATTTTTTGTCCAATAAATACCATTCCTGTGTTGTCTGAATGCTGCAAAACCTCTTTCATGGTCGCGTTAGGAAAGTATTTATTATTCCACGTTTTAATCGTATACCCTGAAACCTTAACTGGACCATCACAAATAGTACATTTTGTTTCAGGAGTAATTTTTCCCATATCTATTGCAGAAGCCATAATAAGAACCTTAAACGTAGATCCAGGCTCATAAAGATCTGAAACAACAGGATCTTTATATGAATTTTGTGCAAAATCATAATAATTAGTAGGATCAAAATCAGGGACTGAAGCAGAGGCTAGTATCTTGCCTGTTTTTGTGTCCATAACAATTACACTACCTCCTTCTGCTTCATACTTTAATACCCCTTCTTTTAAGCGTTTTTCAGCAAAATATTGAATGGTTCGATCTATAGTCAACTTAATATTTCTTCCATGAATCGTTTTCTCCTCTCTAATGTCATTTACAACCGGATTTGAAAGCGCATCCTTCACTACGTATAGTCTTCCATCCCGCCCTTGCATTTGAGAATTATAAAACCCTTCAAGCCCAAAAAATCCCTGATCATCACCATTTTTGTTTTTTCCCAAAAATCCCACTAAATGCGCCGCCATAGATGCCTCAGGATAAAATCTATCAACCTGCTCCTGAAAGCCTATTCCGTCTAGATTAAGACTTTCCACTTTTTGTTTTTCTTCTGGGGTTAATCGTTCTTTAATCTTTACCCAAAATAAATCCTGTGAAAGCTTTGCGCTTATTGTTGCAGTATCCATATCAAGTGCTTTTGCTAATAAATCTGAGTATGTATTTTTGTTGTCAGCCAGTTTTGGATTCGCATATAAAAGATATGATATTTTATTAGTCGCCAGAGGAAAACCATCTGATGCATGAATCTCTCCCCTTCTTGCTTCAACCCGCAACTGCTCAGAGCTTTGGCTTTCTGAAAGTGTTTTTAATTCTTCAGCTTTTACAATTTGCCAATGAAATAGTTTTAAAAATATAAGAAGATAAAGCGTAATAAAAAATACCGATACAACGATTATTCTTGATTTGATAGATTTCTCATTCATTCAGTTGATGTATGTGAAGAAACTGCAACCGGAAGAGGCGTATTAACCGTCATAAATGTTTTTGTATCCATAAAGCCAAGCTCAGCAGCCCGAGAAGAAATTCTTGTTAATGATGAGTGCTGGAGCAATTCTGTTTTAAGAATCACATTTTTTTCCTCAACTTTTTCAATTTCTGATTGAATTGTTGCAGCCTCCACGCTTCCAGATGCAATCGTATTTGATAAAAATACATGTATTATTTGCAAAAATACTACTGTTATTATTAAAAAAGACAAAATTTTTTTCATGGCAGTTTTATCTATTATAGGAATAAGTACTATATTTTTTGAAAACCTCGTAGCTTTGCACTTCTTGCCCGAGGATTGGATAATAGCTCATTTTCTTTTGCAACAATTGGCTTTTTATTAATTGTTACCCCAAATCCTTGTTGTTCCCATTTCTCAAATGTTCTTTTTACTATCCGATCCTCGAGCGAATGAAATGATATTATGGCGATTTTACCGCCTTTCTCAAGAACGTTATATGCCCCATTCAGTCCAATTCTTAAATCATCTAACTCCGCGTTTACTTCTATTCTTAAGGCTTGGAAAACCTTTGTTGCAGGATGCAACCTTCCTGTTCTTCTTACTATAGATTCAATGATTGCCACAAGCTCATGTGTAGTTTCTATCTTTTTTTCTTTTCTTTTGTTTACAATTTCAGAAGCAATTCTATCTGCTTGATCTTCTTCACCATACGTTATAAATATTTCTCGTAATGCTTCCTCTGAATAGGAGTTCACAATCTCAAAAGCAGTCAACTCTTCCTCTTTATTCATTCTCATATCCAAAGGCGCATCGTGTTTTATGCTAAATCCCCGACTTGCAGTATCCAATTGATATGATGAGACTCCTAAGTCAAATAAAACTGCTGAAACTTTCCCAAATCCATTTTGTATTGCCAGTGCTTCTATGTCTCTAAAATTTCCGTGTATTGCTTGTAACTTTTTATTCAGAATGTACTCATGTAATTCTTCTTCTACAAATTCAAGTGCCTCTTTATCTTTTTCGATTCCAAGAACAAGTCCATTTTTTTTAAGAATCGCTTTTGTATGTCCCGCACCCCCAAGTGTTGCATCAATAATTTTTTTCCCAGGTAAAATCTCAAGAAGATCTATAACTTGTTCAAGTAAAACTGAAATGTGTTTAAATTGTGTCATTTTTTAATTCTGTTATAGTGTTGTATTGCTACTTCCCTTATCTGCAGTTCTTTCATACTTCCATAATTTGTATACATTTCCTCATCCCAAAGCTCAATTCTATCTGAAACCCCAATATATATTGCTCTTTTTGTAATCTTTGCGTGATTTTTAAGATCCATTGGTAAAACAAATCTATTTTTCCTATCAAGTTCAAGAAGCTGTGCGTTCCCATAGATAAATCTTTCTAAATCTCTTTCTTCTGGAAGTAGAGCCGATGAATCTGAAAGTATCTTATCCAAAGTCATTTTTCCTGTTTCCTGAGGTAATATAATAAGTGAATTCTCAAACCACTTTGTAATCAATAATTTTCCTCCGGTTTGTACTTTTAATTTACTTGGAAAAGTGATCTGATTCTTACGTGTTACCGCAGATATATAAAATCCTAGAAACATGATGGTATTATACAGGCTCCCAAGCTTAATTTCTACATCTTTATATATCAGATGTCCTACTTATTCCTATTTTTAAGGTACATATTATTTATAGTACAACTTTTCACGGCCTGTCAATAGGAAAAAGATAGATTAGCGCATGAAATAAACACGATACACTACATCTAGTGTCTAAAAAAATAGGAAATATTTTTTGTGAAAAGTTAAAAGAAAAAAGGAGATTTTTAGAAGTCTTGAAGAGTCACTGCAGCTATTGTACGGAAATTTTTGCTTCTGAGCCACCCACTTCACCGTTTTCATAGTTAATTCTCAGTATAACGGTCACATCAGATACCACTTTGTCATATTTACACACTTTTTTTGAACATGTCCCAAGGTCAATATCTTCATCAATAGGTTCTCCTTTAATTTCAAAAACACCAGTAACTCCACGACCAGTGGGCTCATCTAATCCTTCAACTTCAGAATCATACGTCAAATCATACTCAATAGATGTAATTCCTTTTATGTTTGCAATCTTCATATTAATAACCTGACCATTTTGTTTTGAGGTAAGCACAAGCCCAAGTTCATCAGGTGAAACCTGTTTCACCTCAGACATTTCATCTACTGTTTCATCTGAAGCACTAGGATTCGAACCTGGCTTTAGAATAAAAAAAGCAACTCCTAAAAGGATCATAACAATAACAACTAGAACCCATGTGATTTTATTTTTTAATAGAGATGAAAAAGATTTCATATATATTATAATTGCATATTCTATTTTCCCCTGTCAAGAAACTTTTCGTTTGGAATAGGATTAAAATTATAAGGAACACCTGCGTTTGCCTTCACATCAGTTAATCTTTTAAGCCTAACACGAGCCGGATCAGGCAATTGTTCAGGCTTCATAACTACCTTTTCTACAATTGTATACCCTCCTCCACAAGCTGTCCAAACGAACTCTGTTTGTGACGTACCCCCTGGTTGAACTTCAGCAGATGACATAAATCCTATCTTTAATCGTAAAGATCTAAAAAAAGAAATACAAGTAGACAAAATAGATCAGTTTAATTTTTCTTGAAGATAAGAGGTAAGATTGGATATTTTTACTCTCTCTTGTTTTGCGGAATCTCTATCTCTTACAGTTACCGTATCATCTTCAAGTGTATCAAAATCAATTGTTACACAAAATGGTGTTCCTATTTCATCTTGGGATAAATAACGTTTTCCTATGTTTCCTCGAGCATCCATCACAACAAATCCATCTATTTTCGCCTTTAGGTAAACATATACCTCTCTTGCTTTTCCAACTAATTCTTCTTTGTTTGCAAGCAGTGGAAAAACAGCGACTTTTACCGGTGCAATATTTGGTTTTAGCTTCAATACCACTCGATTTTCTTCTTCAGTATATGCATCTGATAAAAGCATTAAAAATATTCTATCTACCCCAACAGCCGGCTCAATAACATGAGGAAGTATTTTTCTGCCGGTTTGAGGATCTACCACCCGCAGTTCTTTATTTGAAAACTTTTCATGTTGAGATAAATCATAATCCGTTCTGTATGCAAGACCCCACAATTCTTTAAATCCAAATGGATAGTTATACTCTAAATCCTCTGTACGCTTACTATAAAATGAACGTTCTTCATCTGTATGCGTACGCCATCTGAGATTTTCTTTCTTAACACCCAATTCATCTGAAATAAAGGAAAACATGCGACTCTTCCAATCTTCATAGAGATTATTCCAATCAGTTTCTTCAGGGTCAAAAAAATATTCAATCTCTGCCTGTTCAAAAACAAGCGTTCTAAAAACTAAATTTCCAGGAGTTATTTCATTTCTAAACGACTTTCCAACCTGAGCAATTCCAAAAGGAAGCTTTACTCTTGTTGAGTCAAGCACATTTTTAAAGTTGATAAACATACCCTGAGCAGTTTCCCCTCTTAAATACGCCAAAGACTGCTCTCCTTCTATAATTCCCATATGAACTGGAAATAAAAGGTTAAATTTACGAGCATCTGTCCAATCTGATTTTCCACATGTGGGACAGGTAATTTTATTATCCTTAATAATGTTAGTAAGCTCTAAAACATCAAGACCTTCAACATTTTTCTGAATGGAATCTTCTATGAGGTGGTCAGCGCGAATTCTTGCTTTACAATTTTTACAATCTACCAATGCATCTGAGAATCCTCCAACATGACCTGAAGCTTTCCAGACCTCTTGGTGTGAAATAAGGCTGGCATCCAGTCCCACCATGTCTTCTCTTTTGTGAACAAAACGCTCCCACCAAAGATTTCTAATGTTACGCATTAACTCAACTCCCATAGGTCCATAGTCATACGTATTTGCAAGTCCACCATATATCTCAGATCCAGGAAATATAAAACCACGTCGTTTTAATAGCGCTGTAACTTTTTCAAAAAGAGTAACTTTTTCAAAATCATTCTGCATAGTTTGAAGTATACCAAAGTAAGAGTTATAAAGAAATAGAATCTATGCCCTGAAGAATGTATTAGAACGAAGTTTTTTCTGCATCACATTCTCCGTGAAAGAATTTATATCATCACTATCTATAAACGAACGAGCCGGATCCCAGTAGCCAAGCGAGGTTAATAATTTTACCTGAAAGGATTGAAGGTATACTTCTTGAGACTCTTTTTGCATTTGAGAAAGCGTACCCGCTAATAAATGAAATATATCCTCTTGATGTTCTCTATAGGGACACAAAACTGAGATAAGCTCACACATTAAAAAAAGAACGCGCAAGTGCTCAAGTGTATTTTTGAGATCTGTATGAGTTGCTACTATCTGAACTTCAGTTAAAACAGGACGTGAATTTTGATTTTTTGAGACCGCTTGAAATGATATTTTGTTCAGAAGCTCTATGTGGGCTGCTCGCTTACTTTCTTTTTTCCGAACGCCTTTTGCTAAAACGTCAATTTTTCCATTGTGTTGAGTAAGAATAGTTATAATCTTATCCGCCTCTTTAAAGTCGAAACGTTTGATAATATACCCGGTATCTTTTATGTAATGCATGGGTAAAATGACTCGTAATTATTTAACCGGAATTTTAATTTCACGATCTCCTGCAAGCTCAAAACTATCTATTTTTTTACCGTTTAGATATATATCATATTGTACGCCATCTGTACCTGGCTGTTTTTGGATAAGAAACGGTAGCGCCTTTGATTTCACAACCTTAAATGGAAGTGTATATTCATAAGTAATTTGAGCTTTTCCTTGAGGATT
>CAZQSX010000002.1:0-20395 GCA_964596415.1 uncultured Gammaproteobacteria bacterium | reverse complement strand
GATTCAAAATATGTTTTTCCTAATTCTTCTTTTGTTTCAACTTTCACCTCAGAACCTTTTGAAAAACTAAGCTTTGAACCTTTGGGAACATATACTCTCTGGAAGTTCCTCAATGTTGCGTTTAAACAAAGCCCTCCTGATTCTAGGTTACAATCAGAATGTGGCTCGGGATTTTTATAATCTATCGTAAGTTTATTTTTTACAACACCATCGTTTGAGATATCAAAATCAACACGTACTGCCTGTTTTACAAATAGATTAGACTTTGCTCCGCCAAAGTTAGCATCATTAATGTAAAGATAATCTCCCTGAAACTCCTTCACTCTTCCAGCCCAATTAAGCGCCTCTAAGCCTTTCTGCGCCTCTGGATTTAATAGATAGAACATAATGTGCTTTTCCTGTGCATCTTTTATGGCAGCCTGAGTTAGTCTCCCCCAATATTCTTTTGGAGAAGAGGAAAGTGCCTTCTGCATAGTTGCGTATAATAAGTCTGCCAATAATCCTTTTCTGTTTGATTTAACATAATTAACTGGTCTTGTTATTTCATTTTCAAGCTGATACACAACTTGTGGACAATTACATCTTGGGTCATTTTCAGCATTAAACTTCAAACCACCTGCTTCAACCTCACCCAATACTTTCAAAACAGATTCGAGAAAATATGTATCGATTGCAATTATCCCATCTATATCTGTTTTCTGAGATGACGTTTTATACATATCATAAAACGTTTTCATGGATTCTACATAGTCAGGAGACAAATTACTATCTCTAATATTAAAGGTTGATACTTTCGGTAAATATTTAGCAATAATTGGCGGGGCTGGCTCATGAGACGGAAGGGAATCGTCAAGTGAATAAATATCAAGCGCGCTATCAGCTTTTATTACTCCTTCTTCAACCCGAAATACCGAATAAAACGTCATAAAACCTCCGGTAGGACGAAGCTCTTTATCATTCTGGAAAATAATCAAATATTTCTTCGTCTCTTTCTCTCCCATAAGCTCTGGTAAAAGTTTTATAAGAGGTTTTCCATCAGCTACCGCAATAGCTGCGCCACCTGCAAATTCTTTTAACTGAACTATTCTGTCATGAACTGTTTTTAGTTTCCATATAGGAGGGTATCTATTCGGGTTAATTTTATCTATTTTCTCTGCCGCAAGCTGTACTTCCTTCTCTATAACATCTATCTTTGGTACTACTTTTCCAAGTGTTCGAATTGCTATTCTAATCCTATCCTCTGCAGATCCTTGAGCAAAGCTTTTTTCACCTTTTAGACCTAAAACATCAGCGTATGGAATAAGACTGTCTGATGCAATAATAGCCGCATTAAGACCATGCTCTGCTGCTTCAACACCATTTTTAACGTCATTGTAATAACCACCAACTAAAGGTATGTATCCCACAAATCCAATGGGTGCCAAATCTCTTTTTAATACTGCAATCTGCTTATTTGTTTTAACAAATTCCTCTTTTGCAAGAATAATATCCTGTTTTTTAACAGAATCGTATGCTATTTTTGCTTGAGCGTATGCTTTTTGAAAATCTAACAGAAAAATAAAAGAAAAGACCCCAATGTACACAAATACTATGAGAAAGCATGCAACTAAACCTGCGATAATCTTTGATCTTTTAGTTTTAAAAGACAAATGAAATTTTCTTTTTTTAGCCATAGGAGAAACTACCCCACGTGTTGCGTCACCTGTTACTCTTGGTGTAACATCAATCTTCTCAAAACCTTTCTCTTCCATTTTTTGATCTTATCAAATAAAAGTCCTTGATCAAGCAAAATACCGAAAGTCTCTGTGGGCAAGGCAAATCTTCTGAACTCACAAGAGCTAATAGTATTTTTTATAGACGTTTTATTTAATCATATACTAAATACTAAAATCAAGCTACATAGCGCCTTTACCAGAAAGCATTGCAAAGGGAGTTTTTAGCATTAAATACACATCATACATAATTGACTGTCTTTTCGCGTAAGACGCGTCCATTTGAATCCTCTTGTCAAAGTTTATATCCCCTCTTGCAGACACTTGCCAAACACCCGTTATCCCCGGCTTAACAGATAGCACAATTTTTACTGCTTCTTTTGTGTTTGGGAAATTTTTTTGTTGAGACTCAAGCTCATCAGGATAATATGCCCTCGGTCCAACTATGCTCATTTCCCCTCTTAAAACATTTAAAAACTGTGGTATCTCATCTATAGAATATTTTCTTAAAAACTTACCTATACGGGTTATCCGTGGATCATTTTTAAGTTTATACCCGCTTTTTTTATATTCATCATAAAATTTCTTATACTTCGGGTCTGAAAGTAAAATATCATGAGCATTTTTTACCATTGATCTGAATTTATACATTCTAAATAATCTTCCATTTTCACCAACACGCATAGGAGTATCTGCAAAAATAGGTCCTCTTGAATCAAGTTTAATTGCGAAAATTGCAATTAAAATTACAGGGGAAAACAGTATGAGAAAAATAACTGAAAAAGATATGTCTAAAATCCGCTTAATAGATGAGTACATAAATAATAATTAGGTTAAATTCTCGTGTTCGGTTCCAGAAAGACTCTCAACGAGTTTTTTTATCTTCGGCACTGAGTCTTTTGTACAGACCAGAAGTACATCGTCAGTATTAATTACTATCATACCATTTAAATCAATTCCTACAGATAATTGGTCTGTGTAATTAAACACTAAATTATCTGTTGAGTCTGTTAAGAGAACTTTTCCTCTATTAACATTTTCAGAACTACTTATTTGAAGTGCCTCTTTCAGCGCTTCCCAAGCGCCTACATCACTCCATCCCAAATCAGCCGCTATAACCATTACGTTTTCAGGGTTTATCTTTTCAAGAACAGCATTATCAAAACTAATCTTTTCAAGCGTTGGATACACTTCATTTAACACGTCTTCGTATTTTTCTGTCCCAACAGCATCTTGAATTTTTATAACTCCCTCCCAGATTGAAGGTGCAAATTCTTTAAAAGAATCAAGGATAAACTGAGGTGTAGTAACAAAGTATCCAGGATTCCACGCAAATGAATCGCTCTCAAGATATGCCTGAGCATCCTCAAGACTCGGTCTGTAAACTAAACGTTTAAATTCAAAAACTTTTGTACCTCTTATTTGATCTAATTCCCGACCAAACTCTAACCAACCTAAATTTTGATTAGCAAACCGAGCGCGTTGACCAATAAACACCAGACTATTCGGCTTTTTTTCAACTAATGTATGAGCAAATCCCAAAACCTCCCTAAATCTTCTTTCTTTTTTTACAAAATGATCGCTCCACACAATTGCTACGGGTTCCTGAGGGGAATCTTTCCCAACAATTGCACATGCAGTCGCAACTGCCGGCCCTACATCTCTTACGTCTGGTTCAAATATAAAATTTTCTTTTGGTATTTGAGGAAGCTGTTCAAAAACAGTCTCTTGATATTTACCTCCCGTGGACACATAAATATCTTCTGGTTTAAAATCTGGATATAGTCTTTCTATCGCAAGCTGAAGTGTTGATTTATCACCGATAATTTTCTCAAATTGCTTTGGTGTATTTTTTCGGGATAATGGCCAAAGCCTAGTCCCAACTCCTCCAGCAAAAATTATTGCCTTCATTTTAATAACTCCTTTATTGTTTTATTCATCTGTAACATAAACTTTTTTTTGGTAAATCTCTTTGAACTTGCAATACAATCCTTCCTATTATATCCTCCTTTGTCAAATAATTTCAATGTATTGACAAGTGCAGTAACGCTCTGCTTTTTGAAAAATAGCCCCGTTTTTCCGTTCTCAACTATCTCCAATGCGCCACCTGCTTTATATGCAATAACTGGCTTACCAAAACTCTGAGCCTCAATCATTACCAATCCAAAATCTTCAACGCCAGGAAAAATAAGAGCCCTGCAATTTTTATAATATTGTATCAAATCTTTCTCACTAACTCCTCCTACTATTTCAACAGTTTTTCCTGCAATTTTCTTAAAGTAATAAGTATCTCCCTGTCCTACAACTTTTAGGGGAAGCTGCAATTTATTACATGCCTGAATCGCAAGCTCTACCTTTTTATGAGGAGAGAATCTCGAAAGCCTTGAAACAACTAAAAAGTACTCTCCTTTTTTACCCGACCCTTCTCCGTTAATAAATAATGGTGGATACAGTATTTCAGAGTCTCTTTTGTAATATTTCTTTATTCTTTTTTGCACATTTTTTGAAATAGCAATCATCTTATCAGGATGCAAAGCTACTTTTTTATCCCAATATCGGAGTGCTGCAATAATTGGCAAGAGCAGCATCTGAATAATAATGTTTGGAAAATACGTTTTGTAATCACTCCATAAATATCTCGTTGGAGTTAAACAAATGCAAATATGTTTTGCGTTTGTTTTTATTCCTTTGGCGGCTTCTGAAGTAAGAGATATAACCACATCATATGAGCTAAGGTTAAATGATCTAAAAGCAAAGGGCATAAGTATTGCAAAGAATTCATGATGACGACAAGCAAACGGAATATTTTGAAGGAAAGATGGAATAATCTTTATCCCTTTTGCCCAGCGAGCAGATTTTGAGTCATAAACAGATGTGTAGATGGGTGCTTCAGGAAACATTTCGTGAAGCATGAGTAGGATTCTCTCAGCACCTCCCCATTTATTTATCCTATCATATACGAGTGCTACTTTTAATTTCCTTGATTTTACAGTATTTTTCACTAATCGAGTTTACAGGCAGGAGGAATATACGTCAAGAGTAAGATTTGCTGTTTTCTCCCATGTAAATAGTTTTGCATGTTTTTTTGAATCTTCTATAATTTGATTTTTATCTTGAATACTTAAGGTACAAACTTTATCTAACGTTTTTGCAAGATGTAATGGATCGGAAGGGTTAAAATAAAAAGCGTTATTTTTACAAATTTCTTGCAATGAAGGGATTTCAGACGCAACAACTAAACAGCCCATTTGCATAGCTTCAAGAGCAGTTAAACCAAATCCTTCCATATAGGAAGGGATCACCGTTGCTGATGCATGCTTATATAAACCGCCTAATGCATCATCTGGAACAAAACCTAAAAATTCAATATTTTTTCCCTTATCACCCGTAAGAGTTCTTTTTAATCTTTTGTAGAAATAATCTTCACGCCCAACTAGCTTGAGCTTATAGGTAGGATTTTTTTCAGAAAAAATCTGAAATGCCTGAACAAGTGTCTCTATGTTTTTGTGAGGATACGCATTACCAACATATAAAAAATATGGATTTTTATTGAGAAATATATCCGGCTTAAAATCTGAAATACGAGAGTCAACACCTTCTAAAGTTACCGAGATTTTAGACGGAAAAGTATGGTATGCGCGCTCAATTTCTTTTTTCGTCGCCTCAGAAGGAGTTATGATTTTCTTAGAATTTTTAATTGCCGTTTTTAGAATCAAGGAGTATCCAAATCGTTTCAATGCATACATGGGCATTGGTAATGTACTCGCTTTTCCTGTTGGAAAATAATTAATGATCAAATCATGAACAGTTATTACGTACGGTTTTTTATAAAAAATGGGAACTGAAAAATAAGGAAAATGAACTAAGTCTAAACTATATTTTTCAAGAAGCCGTGGAAAAGCTATTTGTTCCTTCGCAGAATGCCATGGAATATCTGTTTCAACAATTTGATAGATGGTTGCTGAATCCATAGTTAATTTTTTTACAGAAGAAACATCCTGAGATCTTACAAATAATATAAACTCATAATTATTTTTTGCATGCAGCAATTGAATAACTAGATTTCTAATATACCTTCCAATTCCAGTTTGATTCCAAAGCCTGGCATCAATACCTATTCTAAAAACTTTTTTATTTTCCATTTTTTATTTCATATACTGCTTTTCTTTGCTTCATGGCTATACCCCAAAGAACTATCTTTGTAATAAGAGATGGATATTTTTTCACATAATGTTTTGTGTAAAAAATCTCCATTGCTTTAAATCTTTGATTCGTTGCCCATAATTTAGTTTCAAGAGTTGCAGTTGTTTTATCTTTTGATATTTTTTTAATTCCAGAAGAAACTCCCTTATAGTGAAGTGCTCTATACTGAGGTATAAAATAAATCTTATATCCTAATTTTTTAATACGATAACAAAAATCTATATCTTCACCGTAAAAAAAGTAATCTTCATCCCACCAATTCAAACTTTCCCCAACTTTTCGAGGAATCATCATAAATGAACCAGCTAGAGAATCAATCTCATGTGTTTTTGAAAAATTAAGATACGTCATGTTGTATCCGGCAAATATTTTGATTTTTGGAAATAATTTTGATAACCCAAAAAAGTATGAAAATGAATTCCAAGGCGTAGGAAACCCTCTATGACATGAGTCATCTAGCTTTTCACCTGGAAGAAAAACTGCACAAGTTGCAGCTCCCGCATCATTCGTTTGTTCAAGGAAATTAACAACACCATCTACTGCGTCCTCTTCCAGAACCATATCAGGATTAAGAAACAGCACATACTCACCAGATGATTTTTCAACACCTTTATTATTTCCTTTTGAAAATCCTAAATTCTCATGATTCTTAATATATATGATGTTTTTATGTTTTCTCTGAAATTCTTTAATAACATTTTCTGTTTCAGAATTTGGACTATTATCAGAAATGATAATTTCAAAAGAATTTTTCTTACACGATCGAAAAACAGAATCAATCATGTTTGCAATCTCCATTTGAGAATTATATGTTACAGAGATAATTGACACTTTCATTTTTACTGCCATACTTTTCCTTGCTCCTTCCCTATATTCTCCCATGAATATTTTTTTTCAACAAGTTTTCTTGAAGCTATGGTCATAGCATGTACTTTTTCAGAATTAAGATCTAAGCAATTAATCGTTTCAACAAAACTCATAGAGTCATTACAGGATATAAAATTTACTTCATCTTTAAATTCTAAATTCTCAACCTTCTTAGGAAAAGCTATGATAGGAAGGCCAGTTGCAGCCGCCTCAAGAACCTTAAAATTAGTCCCACCACCTATTTTAACAGGGAACAAAAATGCATCTGAAGAATAATAAGCATCGCGAATATCATCAATAAATTCCACACTTTTAACTCTTTTATTATTTTGAGGTATTGATGAAACATTTTTTTGACCTCGCCCAACAATGGTAAGCGTAACGTGTGAGGCAAGTTTTGGGAAAATATATTTAAAAATATAATGAACCGCATCTACGTTGGGAAAATAAGAAAAATTACCAACAAATAACAGCTTCTCAATCCTTTTTGCTTTCGAGTTCTTGTATTTAAAATAAGATATGTCAATTCCATTTGGAATAACACTCACCTTCTTTGCACCTAATTTTTCCGCAATTATTTTTTCAGAACTAGTTACCACGAGTGTTTCATCACAATTTTTATAAAATTCAATTTCTTCATTTTTAATTTTTTGTACCTGCAAAAGATACGCTGGCTTTATGAATTGATTTTTAGAAAACTTGGCAAGATCAGCATATAACAAATGCTCTATATTTTCTGAGCCATATATTTGTTTTATTCCAAGCTTTGTAAAAATAGAAGAAATATAATATGCCATATAAAATGATTCATATTGAATTGTTGTAATTTTTTCCTCAATACATATCGTTTCTATTTCTAAAAGAGTTTCTTGATTAAAATAAAGTGGTTTAAAAATAGAACTTTTTGAAAAAAGTGATGATATAAAAAGTTTTCCTTTTTGAGCTTTTTTTCTTTTCTTAGTATATATTTTCTTCACTCCTATTTTTTTTATTGCTTCTAATTCTTTATCTTGAGGCATAGTTCTTATAAACGAGAAAAGGTATATTTCATTCTGTATATTTTTCGCAAATTTTAATAAGTGATATGCTCTGGATTTACCACCAGAAGTAAGTGGATACGGAAAATCATATGTTATAAATAAAACTCTTTTCATTCTTTAGATAACGATAAAATAAGAACTTGCGGGGAAGAATAAAAGGTTGAATATTGCTGTCCTAAGCCTGAAAAATCCTGCTCAGTTGGATTTGGAATCACCAAGTGAGTTGCGCCCATCTGGGCTAACTCATCAGGCGACTTTTCATAAGCAGGCCAACCTTTTCTATTTATATAATAAAGAAAGGAGGTGTCTCCATCATTTGCGGCAATTACTTTTGCATTTTGAGGCAGTAACTTATCAGCTATTTTTCCAGCAATAACTAGTCCTTCATTATTAATGTTAAAATAATCTCTTATGTGGTACCAGGAAAAAAATACTGAACCTACGGTAACAAATGCTATTACTGCAAATACCGCAAATGTGTTATACATTGTTTCCTGAAAAGTATTTTGAACAAGGGATAAAAGAAATGTAACACCTCTGCCTAGAAACATACAAATAACTGGAAGTATTAATATCTGATAATAATCATGCTGAACGTTTCCTCTTGCGATAACAATAAGATATACCAGCGCTGAGATGGCAAGTGATATAAAAAACCCAAAGTGTTTATCATTTTTCTTTAAAAACCCAAGCAATAAAAACACGTACCCTACATATCCCAGTATTTGCCTACCAATCCTGTCAGCAAGAATCCAATAAAAATATGCACCCGTAAACCTAATGTTCCCTTCGTTAAAAAGCCAACTTGAGGCAGGTATCCCTTCTGGAAATTGAACAATCCACATTCTCCAAAGAATAATAGGTATTACACTTAAAGCTGCAAACACCCACAAATACCATTTTTTAATAAAATTATACCCATACACATCCCACACTATATAAAGCATGGGTAGTGTAAAAAAAAGCGTAAACGGCTTCAAAAGAAATGAGCATGCAGTAAAAAATAGAGACAAACTGAAAAGTATAAAATTAATTTTTTTTTGCCTTATAGAGCGTTCAAGAAAATACATTCCCCCAAGAATAGTCATTGAGGCAGAAGGATCTGGTAGAATAACTCTCCCATAATAAACCGAAAAAGGTAACACTGCGTAAAAAAATGCCGAAAAAACTGCAGTTGGCTCGTTTGCATACCTTCTCACCAAGAGAAATATAAAAAGTATACTTGCCAGTGAAGAAAAAATTGTAACAAGTCTTCCCCACTGCTCAAGCGTCATAAATCCTATGAGTGAATACGCTCCCGCTTGAAATATATTAAAAACAGGAAATTCAACCATTCTGTAACCGTTAGGATTGTCCTTGCCTGATTGAATATTCGAGATATCAAAATATGTAGGAGTTAAAACATTAAACCCGTTTCTTAAAAACTCTTTAGAAACAGCGGAGGTATCAGCCTGCCTAAATGCATGCCAATCACCTATTGGATTATCAATACGATAAAGCCTTAATACAAATCCGAGAAGTAATATTGCTACAAGAAGAATTTTATATTTCACCTTATTATTCTAATGAATTCAAGCCACATTATCAATTTTTCTTACCGGTCTCAAGCCCAGAAACTTGAAGAATACTCCCATCCGGCTGGAACTCAAAGATTTTGTTATATTCTGAGGGTCCAATAATCGCTCGCGCATCGTCTGAGGTAGCGTGCTTAAATACGTGAAGCTGTGGATTTCTAAAAGAAATAAATAATGCGTCCTCTAAACCAACCGGAAAAACCCATGCATCCCCGAATTTTATTGGAACGTTTACAAAGTGCAATTCAACATCCCCATCTGACCAACTATTATCGTATTGCGAATCAACTGATATAAAAAATCGCTCAACTATGTCACCTGCTCCCCTCCAGTCACCATGAAGCTTCTGAACTTGAATAATATGAAATAATGCAAACACAAAAAGAAACGTCGTAAGAGAAAAAACAGCAATATCTTTTCCGTATATAATAAGCCCCTCATAGAGTTTTTTAAGTATAACTGCAAAATTAAAAGCAAACCAAATGTTGCAAGATAACTGTATCTTTCTGCGATATTTCCAAGTCCTAAAAATGGCAAAAGAGAAGCAATAAAAAATAGAAATCCAAAAATTACAATTTTCTTTTCCCCTTCTGTAAGCAATGTAATAACGTATTTATAAACACCATAAAAAATTATAATTACAATTACTGCAAGTAGTGTTGAAGCCAATATATTTTCTCTTAGTAAACTTCTTATCTGTGTATAGATTGGCAAAGCTGCAGAACCCATGAAGGTAATAAGAATATATCCAAACATATTTCCTAAAACATTAAAAGGTAGCTTCAAAAGGTCATAACTGTAATCACCGCTAAACCAATGGCTTCCTGCTAAAAACCTAAACAGCAAATAGACCATATCAGGAATAAAATACAAAATAACGGATATATTTCTAAAAAATCTTCCTATAGATCTCATATTCCCATATGCATACATATATGAAATGATAATAAACGGCATAACGATACCAAGTTCGTGGAAAAGTAAACTTAAAACTGCGCTTGTAATTGATATTATGTAGTAAAGCTTCTTGTGTTTATCATTCCACAATATGAAAAAGTAAAGCGACACAAGAATAAGCAGTGCATTAAATAAGTAACCCGTTGCTGAAATCCAAAAGACTACTTCTACGTATCCACTCATGAGAACAAAAAGGATTGTTGCAACAATTGATAGAAGTTTGTTTTTTAACAACTTCATAAATAATAGGAAGAAGAACACTGAGACTGCAAAATGAAGAAAAATAGAAACTAAATGATAAACAAGTTGATTCAACCAGAAAAACTGGAACATAATGGAAAAATAGGCTTTTGTGCCAGGTCGAAAGAAGAATCCATCAGAATGTGTAAAATACCTAATCACCTGCGAATACATGCTTGAACAATTAGAACCACAGTCAATTGCCCACTTAAACCACGTGAAATCATCACCAACAAAGAAATTAGAAGCAAGTGGTAAAAATACTACTACTACAAAAAGAGCTATGTATACAACGAATGCAGGAATTGAAAGCGCGGCATTCCGCAATGCTTTATACACATTCATTGGACTTTTCTCATAAAGATGAACGGTACCCAAAAGACATCCAGTTAAAAGCCATAAAACAAATGCTACTTTTGATGCCTCAAAGACATCAATAAGCGTAGCATTCAATGCTAAACCAACAATACCAGCAGCGTAACCAACAATAAAACTCTTCGTAAATTTTGAATCTATATGAGTCCACGTTCGTTTTATATAAATCCCAATTACAGCAAATAAAGCAAAAAATGAAGCTATCCCAAAAAGTCCAGTTTCACCAAGCATTCTAAGGTAATTATTATCTATTGCAAGACTTATTGAACCGTAACCACTCCCAAGAAAAACATTTCTTGAAAATGCGACAAGAGCATTTGGCCACTCTCCTTGAAATCTCGTTGTAAAAGAAAGATCATAGGCAGACGCACTCTTAACTATAAAGTTGCCATGAAAATTCACAACGTCAAATTCATCACCTTTTCTCTCAACCACATCTGGAGAAAGTTCATAATAAAAATCGCCAATACGAGTTTTTACAGGAGACAATGAAAGGTTTATATAACCAGTACCCTGAGGGAGTGTCTCACCAGTTGATATGTTTGATGCCTTTACCAACGGTACAAGTGTTCCAGGTTTTAATTTCGTAATGGGTAGAAAAGCAGAAGATGTGGATTGTTCGCTTTGAAGTTCTCCTCCAATTGCATCAGTTAACTCCTCTCTTTCATCTACCCTTTGAAGCTTAATGTGCTTATCTTTAAAGTACTCAACCGGAACATATTCAATATTTCCTACCGCCTCCCCCGTTTTTGCATTCACTAAAACATCAGCTTTTGAAACTGTATTTGTGTATCGAGCAAGAAGACTCGAATTAAATAAGATAAAAATAACACCTAAGATAATAATTATTGGAACACTCATAAACACAAGTCTTCTTCTTTGAAACAAAAGCACAATAAAAAACCCAATAAGAAGCGCAACAAATGAGACACGAGAAACAGTTAAAACAGTAAGAATCACACCAAGGAGTACGGTGCCAAGTAGAAAAAATTTTAGAAAAATATTTTTTATCACAAAGAAAAGGCTTAAAACGATTGGAACAACAAGAACCAAATACGCTGCTAAATCGTAGTGTCCTGCAAAAGTTGAGGGAACTCTTGAAAGCTGCGAAAGCTGTATGGGAATACCCTTTGCAAACTCTTCATTCATCGTAAGATACGCAGGGAAAGATAAATATTTCTGACCAAATCCGTATAATTCAACCCCTAAAAGGGTAACTGTAACTACCCAAAAAACATAGACAAGAAAGTCTTTTTTCCTCATTCCTGCATATGCTATAAAAAATAAGCTTATATACTCAATGTGTCGAAGATAAGCAAGGAATGCTACGTTTGGAAATATATTTGCAACCGTCGGAAATATGAGTAAAATTCCATGAAGCGTTGCAAGACCACCAATAATCCAAAACGCAAGAATTGGAATTGTTAAGGGAGTTTTTAGCGTAATTTTCTTAGTAAAGAGAAAAAATGCCCATAAAATAAGAGCTGCAAAAACTAAAAAGTCCTCTACCCGTATATATACCCATGTATTTGAGATGTCAAGAAGTGGAAGTTTTGGGTAAAGAGGGATAAACACCAAGAGAAATAGTGAGAAAATAAATAAGAAATTTTCCCGAACAAATGTCGTTTTATTATGTAATTTCTGAAATAGCTTTCTCATAAGCAGATACTAAGTATTCATTATTACTTATCCTGCCAGCAAAAACAAGAATATACGCCTTTACCATGAGAAGTAATTTAACAAATCCTGAAAGATAATTCATATGTTTTTTATAAATATACAGCACACCCTTATAAATGCTTGCGATCGCATAAGGTCTTCCGGAACTTCCATGAGATGCATGAGAAACAATAAGCGCTGGATAAAAAACAACCTGTAAACCATTCTTTTTTAGTCGTAGGCAGTATTCCATATCTTCCATATACATAAATAGGTTTTTATCAAATCCACCTAGCTTGCGAAACTCACTTGATCGAAGCAGCATGCAGCCACCACTCACAAAGCCTGACCGGGTGATTTTCTCAGGGGAAGTACGAACCTTAAAGAACTCTTCTGTACCAGAAAGCATTGCTAAAAAAGGTAAAGGTGTATAGATCATTCCAGTTGATGGCTCACTATCTCCATTACTATCAAGAATTTTTGCACCTAAAACCGCATATTCAGAATGGTCTTGCAGGTATGCACTAGCATTAAATAACGCATTGTTTTCAAACTCCGCATCAGGATTAAGAAGTAAAACAAACTCAGAATTTGTTTTTGAAAATGCTTCATTTACGCCATTTGCAAATCCTAAATTTGTTTTATTTTCAACTATTTTTACTCCCAACTGTGCTTTCTTTGAAAAAAGATGTTTGTGCTTAATTACAACCTTTAATGTATCGTCAGTAGAGTTATTATCAAATAGTACAATCTCTAATTCTCCATTTTCAAGCTTCTTTTCATAAAATCTTTTGATTGAATCAAGACATGAAGAAATATATTTTGAGGAATTATAGGTAATGATAATAATTGTAATACTGCGCATAAAAGTTACCGAAACCATGCGGCGCGACCCAGCTTATAATGAGGATCTTTAAGCGTGCGTTCACCTATTTCTTTTGCAGGCACTCCTCCAACAATTTTAAAAGGAGGGACATCTCTTGTTACAACTGCCCCCGCTCCAACAATTGCACCTTTTCCAATAGTAACCCCTGGAAGAATTATTGCCCGAGGACCTATAAATACATAGTCTCCTATTTCAACTTTAGCTTTAATTACCTCCTCAACTTTTGCAAAATCTGAAGAATTTATATCATGTTGTGAATTATAAATCATAACTTCAGACGCAATATCTACGTGATCACCTATCATGAGCTTATCGCGACCATCTAGAACTGCATTTTCACCAACTATCGAATCCGTACCAATACTAATATTTCTTGCATCATAAAAAACTGCCCCCATATGAATACTTGATCCTTTCCCAATTTTCATACCCTCAACCCTATAAAAAAATCGTCGAACATGATGGGATGGAAAAAATCCCACTAATTTAAGAATATAATTATCAAGCTCTAATAAAACAAAGTGCACACGTCTATTAATTTTTTTAAACATTTTTACCTCCCACTTGCTCAAGCACACGCAGGACCTCTTTTGCTGATCTTTCCCAGGAGAATTTTTTTACCTGCTCTTTTCCTTTTGCGATCATATGCTCTTTAAGCTTTTTATCACTCACTACTTTATCTATTTTGGATGCAATCTCTGTTATATTCTCAGGATCTACATATAATGCGGCTTCTCCGCCCGCTTCAGGAAGACTTGAAGTGTTACTGGTTATAACAGGGCAGTCATACTTCATGGCTTCTAAAATAGGAAGTCCAAAACCTTCGTAAAGACTCGGCAGTACAAACACTTCAGCATATTTATAAAATGTTGCTAAATCTTCATCTGTTACATCATGTAAAAAGCTTACTTTTTCAGAGATTCCAAGCTTTTCTGGCTCATGCAATATCTGCTCATACTGCCAACCCTTTTTCCCAACAATAACAAGCTTTAAATCAGGATGTTTATCAGTAAGTTTTGAAAAAGCTTGAATAAGCCGCAATACATTTTTTCTTGGCTGAATTGTTCCAACAAAAAGTACATAAGGTGAAGTAACTGAATATTTCTGTAATAAATCTTTTTCTGTCATGGCTAGCTTCAAACTAGGCTTAATTCCCAAATGTGCCACAGCAACTTTTGAGGATTTTACCCCATACTCTTGAATTATATCATCTTTACTACTTCTGCTAATGGTAATTATTTTTGTCGCCTTTTTCACTGATAGCCTCCCCCATAATGCTAATTGATACAGGTCAAATTTAGTAAAGAGATCAGGAAATTTCTTATAAGAAACATCAAGAATTGAAATCACCTGGGGGCAAGAAGCAAAGAAGGGTGAATAATGAGTGGGTGTAAAAAAAACATCCAACTCTTTTTCTTTTGCCAACCTCCTTGATAACCCAATTAGCGTCCAAAGCCTCCTACTTTTTATAATTTCATACTTCCATCTGTCTGATTCAGGCGGTAGATCAGAGGTTGGAGAAACTGGAAGAAAAATTTTATACAAATTTTTTTTATCAATTCTGGATAATTGGTGTAACCACTGAAAACAAACCTCACCGCTCCCAACCCTATTCGGAAGACCTGTCTTTGCGTCGTAACCAAATCTGGGAACTACTGCCTCATATCCATTTATTCCAATTTTCATTTTGCGAAACCCTTTCTAGTCAAGTCCCTGGTTGAGTAAAATACCGGGAGTCTCTGGTAAGCGAGGGAGTTCCCGAGCGCTCCAAGAGTTAACGGTATATTCATAATCCAGGATAAATAACTTTTAACTTAGAATTTTCAATACCTAAGATCTTCTCAGCATCTTTCTTTGTAGACTCAGAAATACAAAAAACTACATCTGACTCTTTCTTAACCCACGAAAGCTTCCTCCTCTGGGTATTAACAATCTTCTCGTCAGTTTCTTCTGGTGATCTGTAAACTACTAAATCATATAATATAGTAGCTTTCTTTGCTTTTTTAACTGGAGGCTCAGACCAATCTGAAGTAATAAATAGATCGACATTTCCTATTAAATATTCTATTGGGAAAACATGGAACTTATTCCAAATGAGGCTTAAAAGAGTAGGTGGATATTTGAATGTTTTAATAATTACCCTTGAATTAGACTGAAGATTCATGCTTGAAATATCAAGATTTCTTCTCATGGATGAAAAAAACAACACATATTCGTTCTTCTTATCGTTTATTACTAGCTCGCTTACTAGATTTCTAAGATAATTTGCGACCCCGGTATTTGGATACGCAAGCTGAGATATATCAATTCCAATCCGCATATTATTATTGTAGGATATTTATAGCCTTATTGAAAGGTGGATTACAGAAGTTTTTTTGTCCATGTCTCAGGAGCAGTATCTGAAACAAGCTCTAAGTTATCCAAGTAATGAAAATCCATGGGTCCGACTTTTTTCGCCCATTCAACCATTTTTCTTATCCCCTCTTCTAGACTAACGCTTGTTTTGTACCCCAGTAACTTTTCTGCCTTCTCTGCCGTACACCACGCATCAGCAACTTCTAGAGGGCGTGGAGGTAAATACTCAGGTTTCATATTCTCAGGTACATTCCCGTCTGGGAAAAATACCTTCAAAACAACATTTCCGAGTTCATTAATAGTGCACTCTTCAACTGGCCCAATGTTAAAGATCTGTCCGTTTGCTGCGTCATCAAACCCTGCTTTTACGATATACGGAGTAAAGTCATCAATGTATGAAAAGGCGCGCTTTTGCTCACCAGTTCCGTAGATAAAGAAATTTTTTCCTTGAAGTAATCTATTTATAAAAATGGCAATTACATTTCTATATGGATCTGCTAAATTTTGCCTTGGCCCATATACATTATGTGGACGAATAATTGTGTAATCAAAAGAAAAGACTTTTGAGAGTATTTCTGTTGCATGCTCCATTGCAGCTTTTGAGATTGCATAAATGTCTTCAGGCTTTCTCTCCATGTCCTCTGAGAACGGTGTTTGCTGTGCACCATAAACACTCATTGATGAAGTTAGAATCATTTTCTTCATTCCGTTTCTGATACATGGAACCAAAAGATTTAAATATGCACCGTAATTTCTTTGAGTAGAGTTAATCGGGGTAAACTGACTTCTTCCCTCAGTTGCATCTGCAGCAAGGTGAAAAACGTATTCAGGTTTTACTTCATTTATGTAGTCCTCAGTTTTCTTCTTATCTTGAAGGTCTAACTGAACAAATATACTTTTAGGATTAACATTTTCTTTGTATCCCCATGACAAATCATCCAGTGAGTAAACTTCGTGACCTAACTCCAAAAGAGCGTCAACTAAATGACTTCCCATAAATCCTGCAGCACCTGTAACTAAAACCTTACTCATACATGTATATTATGGAGAATTTCAGGGTAAAATACAACCTATTATTCTTCTCTTCTCATTTGAAAAAGCATTATTACTACCCCAATAAATATAAGACCAGCCGAATAGTAAACTAATCTTTGAGCTGTAAAAAATATCCAAAATGAAAATAGTGGGATTGAAAGTGCAAGACACAAAATACCAGCACTAATTAGCCATTTAGGTTTTTTCCAGCTGTATAAGATTAACCCAACTGCAACAAGAATAAAAATTATGTCTTGAATTTTCATTTGTCTTTCTTCTTCCCTTTCTTTTCGGGAACTCTCCAAACTAGTATTGCAACGACTACAATTCCCGAAAAAATACTAAACGGAATACTATTATTTACTATATTTTGAGGCGTGTAATATAGCCTCGCTGAGTAGCTCCCCTCAGGAAGAGAGAATGAGTTTATGTTTTGATTTTTTTTAGATTCGGCGTATTTGTCCCCTATGCTTATTGCCCAATTAGGATCGAAATTCTCAGAAAAGTATAGCTTGTCCCCTAAAGCTGCATCTTTGATTTCAATTTCATATTCAACTGGTGAGACAAATCTAAATGTCACGCTCCCAATTCCAACAATCCACATATGATTTTTATACAAAGAGTTTTCAAACACCACAATCTTTCCAAACGATTTAGCTTGAGTAAAGTTTTTGTTGTTTCTTAATATAGAAAGGAGGGATTGATATTTTTTCTCACTATACTTTCTGTCCTCAGTAAATAATTTTCCTTCGGTGTCGAATGGAACGATCACATATTTAATGCTGGAATTCTCAAGAGTTAAAATTGTTCCTGGCTGAGAAAGTTTTTTTGCAATATCTGAATTTGAGAAAACTGACAAAAAGTCTCCTCCAGGGATTGCAGGATGGGAGACTGAAGAATAACTGTATTGATGTAATCCAGGGAGCCACATTGTTCTAAAGAATCCAGGTTGGGACGTAAGATAGTCTGCAAGCTCTGCATACTCTGGTGGGCTTTCTTTTGGTGCAAACGTTCCCCTTAATTCTCCCAATATACTTTGCCTAATCGTAAACATCCAAAACACTAAAAAAACAACTAGTAGCAGATACTTTGTGGCCTGGGTCTTAAGTCTCGCATCAGAAACCCTTGCAAGAGTGTAGGGAATAAGAATACTAAAGGAAAGAGCTACAAACCCATACCACTTTGTAGAATCTCTAAACATTATGAAGCCTGGGAATTTTTGAAACAACCAGATATATACCTCTCCAAAAGGTTCGCTAGCACCTTTTGCAAGAAACGCTCCTAACAAGGCTATAATTGCAAATGAAACCAAGACTCTTCCCTTTCTCTCAGTCTTTAAAAAAATTAGCGAAGTAAATGCCAGAATTGGAAAAACTAAAAATTCTGGTCTCATAAAGTATTCCTTTCCAAAAAGGTTATCTGGCCAGTTTGGATGAAGTAGTGAGATGGTGTTTTCAAATGTTGCAAAACTTAAAAATTTTACTATTCCAATATTTGTGTATGTTTCTCCTAGGTTAGTTAAAGGATTTTGTCCAATCAATACAAATGGGAAAAGCCAGAAGAAATGCAGAGCAACAATAGTTAGTCCAGGAATAAGAGCGTAAAAAAGAAACGTTTTGGTGAAAAAATTCCAAAACTTGTTTCTAAAAATAAAGATTAAATAATATATCCCTAAAAGAATTAAAGTAACATACGCAATTCTTAAATCAAAAAGCAGCTGCAGTGAGAATAGTAACCCTGCCAGTACTGACCTCTTGAGTAAAAAAAGTTTATTCCCTTCTTCAAGAATTCTAACAAAACCCCAAACAACTGCAGGAATCATTGCATATCCCATACCTACTCCCATTTGTCCACCACCAGTAATCATCAGTGAATAGGTGTTGGTTGTAAAAATAAGAGAAGAAATAAGAGCAAGAACTGGATCTTTTGAGATTAAGTTTCTAAATAACAGATACGACCCAAGGATTGAAACTGCAATAAACGGCCAATACCACATTATCTTTTCAATCCAAATCCATGGCAACTGAGTGTACTGAGAAAGAAAAGCAGTTGATGTATAAAAATAAGTATTTAAGGCTAAAAGAAAAATAGTGTTCCCGCCTAGCCCGTTTTGGAACGCAAGATCCCATGCGTAAGGGTATCTTATGAATTCGATAATAGACTGTGGGAATTTATACACCCAATCTCCAGTGGACAAAGAGAGGGGAAGAAACCATGATTTAAAAACAAGTAAAAAAATAAATCCGATAGCAAAAATTAATAGTATCTTTAATCTATACATAAATTGCACTTTTAAAGCTTCAAATAAGCATACACCAATTGGAGATATATGTCTTTATATTTTAAATTTACGAGAAATTTTTGAAAAAAAACTATTAAGACGATTAGATACTACCAGCATTTCGGAGGTAAACCAAAAAATTGTAAATAGCCATACGGTATTCCACTCAAACACTTTAAATGTATATATATTTAGCTCGTCAGCGCTCCCTAAGAAAAACAAAGTCACCGAAAGTGTGTATAGATAAAACCATCTTGTTGGGAAAAAAACCCCAAATGCTATGGGTAACATAAAATATTGCGCCCCAATTCCGGAAGTAAATGTAAGGAAGAATAGAATGCTTAAAAGAATCCCCCTTGCAATATCTTTTGGACGTATAACCAAAACAAAGAATAAAAAACCAAACAAAAATAACAATTTGTATACCATGTAAATGTTGATATTAAAAACTGTAGAAGTGTTGCCGAAAATATTTCCTAAGAAGTACGTGAAACCGTAAAGACCCTGAACGCCTCCATAGAATAGTACACTTTTTATAATTTGTGGACCTGCAGTTGAGTAGAAAGGCATAAAAGTAAGTGCAAACACTACAAGGGATAACACAAAAAAAATTATTGCTCGTAGACGACTCTTCGTATACAAAATGAAAAAATAGAACACCTGAAATACAATGATGTGTTTAACTATAAGTCCAATTGTCAAAAAGGTAAAGACAAGTCTATTCTTAATCTTTGCCCTGATTTTCTTTTTTTCTACAAAATACAAACTTAACAAAAGAAAGAATATTGCTATGTTATCAAATTGTCCATGATGTCCCGATATTATTATTGAAATCGGATTTAGAAAAAAAAGTCCTGCTGTCTTTATGGGTGATAACTTGCGCTGTATTGCAATTTTATAAATAACAAAGAAAGTAATTAGATCAATAAAACTGTAAAATGCTCTTGCTATAAATTTTATTTCTAAAAACGGAAGTAAATCTTGCACTAATCCAAAAAATCCAGTCAAGTAATAAAAGAGTGGACTGTAGTTATATGCGGTTTGATGAAGGTAAATGTTTTTCCCTTGTTTAAAAATTTCTACATCTTGTTGTGTTGCAACGATATCAAAATTATAACTTCCTTTTGCCAAATACAATCTGATTCCAAGCCCTATAACCAGTATTATTAGAATGATGAATTTATTTCTGTTCATCTCGTTTGATTTTTATA
>CAZQSX010000001.1:107203-113329 GCA_964596415.1 uncultured Gammaproteobacteria bacterium | reverse complement strand
AATTGCTTTCAAGAAAATGATCATAGATCAAATGAAGTCCAGAAAAGAAATCTGAAGTTTGACCATTATCTCCACTAACGGTATACCCATTTGTAATTCCGAGGCCGTGTCCGATTTCATGTAAAACCACGGTTACTAAATCAGTCTTCCCTGCCTGCGGCACACCATCAATACCGAGATACCAATTAGGATAGGCACTGTTAAATTGGGCAAAAATATCAGGGTCGGTCGGATCGTTAAAATCTTTATTTGCCATTTTCTCAGCTAATGCCACAGGATACCAGGTCAAGATTCGTTGTGCTCCATCAAAGTCTCTGATAAAAGTTCCCGGGTTAGCTCCACCTAAAATGTTGTTTGAAGATCCTGAGCCGTCAGTAATTACTTGCCATACAGCAACAATTCGAATAGGGATTTCAGTCTCTATTAACGTTGACCAGATATCGACAGCTTTTTGAAATGCAGCTTCAAATTGACCTTTATATAAATCCCTTGCTTTTTCCGCATCATTAGCTCTTCTACGTTCAGTAACAACGCTCTCTGTTTTCCCTGTAGTTGAAGTGTCAAAAGGACTTCTCCTGGAGCTATCTGCTCTATCTCCTCCCCTTTCAGAACGCGGAGGAAGTCCATGCTCTTGACGATAACTTTCTGTTGCAAACACAGGTCTTTTTCCACCTGATCCATTCGTTATTCCTCCTTCTCCACCTTCCATAATATCCATATATTATCATATTTTCCTAAACTAAATAAACTATTTAAAAATGCACTTCCTGAAATAAAAGGTGTCAGCCAATTGAATTAAGAAAATGAAGATTAAAAAATATAAAACTAAATCCGTTAAGCTACTTGGGTTCATTATCTAGGGATTTCCAGAGAATTCTACATGCATATGTTCTATAAGGACTCCAATTTTGAGAAATCTCTAGGGCCTGTTCAAGCGTTGGATTACTTTCAAATTTATAAATTGTTTTTATGGCGTTTTTTAACCCTTGGTCTCCATAAGAAAAAACATCAGGATTACCCATAGAAAACATTAAAAACATCTCTGCTGTCCACGGACCAATTCCTTTTACGATTAATAATTCCTTCATTATTTCATCCGCTGTCATTTCTGCAAATTTATCAAACATAAGCGTTCCATCTATTACTTTTTGAGATAAATCTTTCAAGTATGCAATTTTAGAGTATGAATTCCCAGCTGATCTCATTTTTTCTGGATCTAGTTTTATTGTATGATCTGGAGTAATTATTTCATTTGGGTACAGTTTTTTTAGTCTTCCCATGATGGTATTTGCCGCCTTTACAGATAACTGCTGACTTACAATTGAGTCATATAGTTCAAGAAAATAATTATCAGAAGATGTAACCTCTGGTATCTCAACAGTTAATGCAACGCTATATAATATTGGATCTACTTTTCTAAAATGTTTTAATGCATCTTTGACAGAATGTTTCATGTATGAGTATGATTGTATCATGCATAAAAGATGGTTTGCTTCTGTAAAAAAAGGGATTGGATGGTATCCTGTCACTTGGCAAGGATGGGGAATTACCATTGGATACGTTTTATTTATTGTTTGGGATTTTTTAAGAATTGACAATAATTCACACTCTGTATCAGATACCATAATAGGATTTCTTCCTGAATTTGGAATTGCAACCGCAACACTTGCCTTTATCTGCTACTTTACCGGAGAAAAACCTAAGATATAATTTTGCAAAATTTGTTATACTTTTCTCTTCTATGCAAAAGGATTTCAAATACCGTTTTTCTCCACTTTTTAATCCTAAAGTAACAGAACCATATAAAATTTCCAGATCAAAAATAGATTTATATTTAAATTGTCCCCGTTGTTTTTATTTAGATAGAAGGCTAGGAATCCCACGCCCCTCAATGCCTTCTTTTACACTAAATACTGCAGTGGATACCCTTCTAAAAAAAGAGTTTGATTTGCTGCGCCAAAACGGAGAATCACACGAGCTTATGAAAAAATATAAAATTGATGCTGTTCCTTTTCAACATAATGACATTAATATTTGGCGGGAAAATTTTAAAGGAAAATCTTACCACGAACGGGAAACAAACTTCATAGTTACCGGAGCAGTGGATGATATCTGGCAAAACCCAAAAGGAGAACTTTTAATTGTGGATTATAAAGCAACAAGCACTGACAGAGTAATAAGTCTTCAAGATGAACATAAAGAAGGATATATGCGGCAAATGGAGATCTATCAATGGATATTCAGAAATTCTGGATATAAAGTTAGTAGAACTGGATATTTTGTATTTGCAAATGCAGGAAAAAACGCACCTAAATTTGACGGAAAATTAGAATTTGAACTAAGTATTATTCCTTACACGGGTGATACTTCATGGATTATTCCAACACTTGAAAAAATTCGAGTAGTTTTAACAAATGAACAAATTCCGGATTTCACCTTTGGCTGCGATCACTGTAAATTCGCCCGCGAGTCAACACGAAAGAAAAAAGGGGAAGAAAAAATTGCATCTCAACACCCTCTTGAAATGTAGTTTTTTTCCTACTTTTTTATTAGTAAGTTTTTTTATATGATTTTAAAATGCCAATAACAGAAACTTTTTATAGAAGAACCCCGCTCAGAACTGATCCGTTTTATGTAGACCATGCGATAGACAAAAGAAAGAAATTGCATAAAACAACATCAGAAGAACCAGAAAAAATTGGGGTAAAATCACATACTGAAATTACATTTTTAACTACTGCTGGAATTTCACACCACGTAGGAATTACTCCAAGCATGGAAGCGTTATTAACGGCAAAACAGGTAAATAAAGGTATTTTTATCGATGTTTTCAAAACGCTTTCTCAAAGACAAAAACCATACATTCCAGAAGAAGCAGAAATGGAACACCATGATACGATTTTATTTCTTGCAAAAAATTGGACTAAGCTTAGAGAGAAATTGTATCCACTAAATACAACTGGCAACGTTCCTCCTGCATGCTTTACAGAAGTTGTGATAGATGATAAAAATATGCAACGAGCAGACTTTATCGGATTTGGTCCGGACGGAAGAGCTTTTATTATTGAAGTAGGAAAAAAATCAAAATCTGCCCAAGTAAGGGATTACGTCACCAACTTTAGGACACTTTTTGAAGATAAAATAAGCGTGACACCTCTTGTTGCGTACTATGCAACAAATACAACTGGTAAGCGCGTAGATATTAAACCCCCGTTTACCCCTTCTTATGGGCATTGCAATAAAGCATTAGAATATATACAGGAACTTGGCGCACGAAACAATTCGCAAAGAGAAGAAGAATTTTAAAAACCCCTGCAAGCTATGATAAAATACTCTTCATGATTTCGTTTGATGTTATTAAGAAATCGAGTAAGTCAAAAGCTCGAGTTGGAATATTAAAAACTCCGCATGGGGAAGTTGAAACACCATCTCTAGTGGGTGTTGCAACACAGGCCACTATGAAAGCACTCACCTGGGACCAAGTACAAGAGACAGGTACTCAAATACTTATTGAAAATACATATCATCTTCATTTAAAACCAGGAGAAAAAATTGTTAAAAAAGCAGGAGGCCTTCACAAATTCTCCAACTGGGATAAACCTCTTATGACAGATTCTGGTGGATTTCAGGTTTTTTCCCTGGGTTTTGGCATGGATCATGGAGTTGGAAAAATGTTAAAAGAAAAATCTGATATTAAAATTCAAGAAGGACAACAGCCACAAAGAATTAAAATTACAGAGGATGGGGTAGAATTTAGATCCCCAATTGACGGCAAAAAAATATTTTTAAGTCCAAAAATTGCAACAAAAATTCAGGAGGATCTAGGAGCTGATATTATTAACGCATTTGATGAATGCACTTCTCCTGTTGCAGATTATGAGTACACCAAAAAATCCATGGAAAAAACTCATAGATGGGCAACACTTTCACTGAATGCCAAAAAAACCAACCAGGCAATGTATGGAATTGTGCAGGGGGGAAAATTTAAAGATCTACGGATCGAAAGCGCGAAAGTAATTGGAGGTATGGATTTTTCAGGAATCGCAATTGGCGGAGAATTTGGAGACAGTAAAAGTACCCTTGTAGAAATGCTACATTGGGTTATTTCAAATGTACCTGATGAAAAACCCCGGCATCTTCTAGGAATTGGTCACCCAGAAGATTTTATTCCTATTATTACATCTGGCGTTGATACATTTGACTGTATTACCCCAACTCATTATGCCAGACGAGGGATTGTGTTTACCTCAAAAGGAAGACTTGATATGAGAAAATCAGAGCGATTAAAAGAGCTTGAGCCAATTGATAAAACATGCCTTTGTTTTGTCTGTCAAAATTATAAAAGATCATACATAACACACCTTCTTAAATCTCATGAAATTACTCCACTTACACTTTTGTCTTACCATAATTTATTTTTCTTTCAAAAAACAATTGAAAATATAAGAACTGACATTAAAAACGGAAAACTATAATTTGCATGTTTATATAAATTACTCTACAATCTATTTTCTATGCAGTTTGTACTACCAATAATTGCACTTTTCATTTTAGGAGTCGCTGAAGTCTCCATGAATACTACTCCAACTCCTACCCCCACTCCTGAAAAAGAAGCACCAAAACAAACTGAGACTAAAACAGAGAAAAAAAATGAAATTTATAAGAATGAAACAGAAACAAATTCAAGTGTTAAAGTAATTGTAACGGTTGAACCAAAAGTAAAATCTAAAGAGAAAAGTTCACCAGCAAATTATTTTTATCCCGGAGCAACAGTTACCTCACAGTCCGGAGCAGAAATTAATCTTGAAAGCAATGATTCAACTGAGCAAGTTACTGAGTGGTATAAAAATTACATAGAGATAAATAGCATGAACACAACTTCATTTATGACAACAAATACCAATAATAATGTTTTGAATAGATTAGTAGGTACAGGAAATGGTCAAAAAATTGACGTAGAGATTAAAAAAAATAGTGAAGAACGTACTACGCGCATCAAAATTCTTCTGAATTCTTAAAAAATCTTTACTTTACTCCTTGACATCTATTTTTCCCTTGTGATAATATTCCAACACTTTCGTAATCTGCCCGAAAATTAGCAAAGCTTCTTTTCTTGCTTTGCTCAAAAGTAAAAATATGAGGCAGACACTTCAATCAACACCATCCTTTTCAGAAACCCTTTTTTCACATTTTGATACTGGATTTAAATCAACTCAAGATTTTGCTCGAAAAAAACTTCCTGCAAATTTTAAAATTCCAAACATCCATAATCCTTTTTCTAAATTTAATATTTCACCAAAAATAGTTTTTGCAGCAGTTGGTGTAATTTTATTTGTTGGCATTATTTGGTTCTTCCAAAATACAAACTCTTCAACTTCTGCTACCAATTCAAACGAAAAACCTCTTGCACCAGTTGCATTAAAAACTCAAGAAATAAATAAGGAATTCAAATTCCCTATTAAAGATGCTAGCGGAAAAGAATTAAGTAAAATGAAGTATGAAATTCAAAAGGCAACTATTCAAAATGAGATATTAGTAAAAGGACAACGTGCAAGAGCTGTTGAGGGAAGAATATTTTTAATTTTAGATATTAAAATCACCAATACTTATGACCAGGGACTTCAAATAAATTCCAGAGATTACGTAAGACTTATTGTAAACGGAAATACAGATGAACTTATTGCGGCTGATATTCATAATGACCCAGTAGAAGCGCAGGCTATTTCTACAAAAACTACAAGAATCGGATTCCCAATTAATGAAAATGATAAAAATCTAGAAATCCAGGTGGGTGAAATAAACGGAAAAAAAGAAACCATTGAAATTACGGTAAACAACTAGCATCTATCATCCAGCAACGTTTATTATTTATATGGATAAAAGTTCTGCAAAGCAATCTGTAAACGCAAAAACATTAGAGCAGATAAAAACTGCGTTAACCACTATTAAATGGGGAAGTATTGAAATTTTTGTTCAAGATTCACAAGTAGTCCAAATAACTGAAAGAAGTATTAAAAAAATGAGTGAAAAAAAGGCAGAAAAGTAAAAGTATTGTAAGAAATGGTTTTGATTGCCTTAGACCCATTGACATCTATTTTGAGCTGTATTATAGTAGATCTGTTCTAG
>CAZQSX010000001.1:24486-107193 GCA_964596415.1 uncultured Gammaproteobacteria bacterium | reverse complement strand
AAACAGACACTAAATACGCAAGCAAATTAACAATTAAACTATCAAGAACGCTCACCGCAAACGGAGGCTTCTTTATCTAATCCTTATGGATTGGGTCAAGACGTCTCCGTTTTTTTTTGTGTTACAACAAGCCGTTAGGCAGGGGTAACACGGAAAAAACGGAGAAAAAATATCTTTTAGGTGCATCCACACGTGTGGATACAAAACGGAAGGAGGTGAAATATAAAATGACAAATTTAAAAAGAAGAATAATCTCAGCAGCAGCAGCAGGTGTTATGGCTTTAAACGTTGTAACTCCAGCGCTCGCTACTGAAATCGTTATAGATGGAAACGGAGCAAATTCTGATAATTACGTAACCGTAAATAATACGAATACAACTTCCGTTACCCAAAACAACACAGCAAACGTTACCAATACAGTTAAAACTGACGCAGATACAGGCGACAACAAAGCTAACTACAATACCGGCGGAAACGTTGGTATTCAAACAGGTGACGCAGAAGTAAAGGCAAATGTTTCAAACACATTAAACAGCAATCAAGCAGAGGTTAATTGCTGCGCAGCAGCAGGATCTGATGTTAAAATCTCAGGAAATGGTGCAAAATCTGACAACACAGTTAAATTGGATAACACCAATTTAAATACTATTACTCAGAATAACAACGCAAAAGTAACCAATGATGTAGATGCTGATGCAGAAACAGGAGAAAACAAAGCAGGTAGCAATACCGGCGGAGACGTAGTAATTCTTACTGGAAATGCAAAAGTTGGAGTTGATGTTTCTACCGTTGCGAATGTAAATTCAGCAAAGATCGGAAACGGATACTCAGCTATGCCAACACCTTCTGCAAGCTTTATGATCGTTGGAAACGGTGCAGGCTCAGATAATTTTATCGAAGCTGGTCTTAATAACACGAATACTGTTAAACAGACTAATAATGCAACCGTTGACAATGAAGTAGATGCTGATGCAGAAACAGGAGAAAACGACGCTAACTTCAATACTGGAGGAGACGTTGTTATCATGACTGGAGATGCAAAAGCAAAAGTTGATGTTGACAATTCTGTTAACTTCAATGCTGCAGATATTGACTGTGGTTGTGAGTTCGACGTTCTTGCAAAAATTGCAGGAAACGGCGCAGAAGCTGACAACCATCACCATGGCTGGTTCAAAAAATGGTGGGATAAAGATCAAAATGTTATCACATTAGATCTTACAAACACCCAATTAGTTGGCCAAACAAATGGTGCTAACTTAAACAACGATGTTGATGTTGATGATGCTGAAACAGGAGATAATGAAGCTTCTTCAAATACAGGAGCTGTTGATCACGCAAGTGATCCAGCAATTGTAACTGGAGATGCATATGCAGAAACTAATGTTTCAAATTCAGGAAACATGAACGTATTAGGAAACCTTCCTTTTAACATGCCTGAAATGCCACAAGTTGATTTCTCTTTCAACATGGCTTTTCTATGGGCAATGTTTGGAATGTCTCTCTAATAAACTTTGGTCTGTAGGGTGTTTTTGATTTGCACCTTAGTCAAAACACCCTACAACCAAGTACAATACAAAATAATAATATAAAAACATGAATCACTTTAAAAAATTAACAGCAATTCTTTTAATAACCTTTCTTTTAGGAGGAAGGATACTTGGACCAGTGGCAGCTTTTGCAGAAGAGGCACCAACACCGCCATCTGCTCCTGAGGCTCCAAGCGCACCATCTGCGCCAGAAGCACCAAAAGCTCCTGAGGCTCCAAGCGCACCATCTGCTCCAGAAGCACCAAAACAACCATCAGGAAATAATGCATGGAAACCAGGCGGATCAACCAATAGCTCAAATCAAACTCCTTCAGACACGAATAACAACCAAGGCGTAAGTGATTCTGGTAACACTGGAGACACTGCGGTTAACACAGGTGATGCAACAAATAATGCGAATCTATCAACTATAGGAAACACAAATACCTCAGCAAATGGCGGAGGATCTGGAAATGGGTCAAGCGCAATAAATACAAATAATGGAGCAGGTTCAACAAATACAAGCGATTCAGCAACAACAAACAACAATAACACAAATCAAGGAAATAGCGCTCATGTAGCAAATAACCTTGATCAATCAGCAACAACCGGTGGTAACAAAACTTCCTATAATCTAGGAGACTCATCAATCACAACAGGTGATGCAAATGTCACAGGAACTGTAGTAACAGCAGTTAACACAAACGTAGATGGAGTTATGGTTTCTGAATTTAACATAGCAGATGACCACGTAGGAGATATTGTATTGGACTTTAACGCAAATTGTGTGCAAGGATGCAACGGAGAAAGCATTGCAGCAAATACTGGAAACGGAGCTGGATCAGTAAACAATGCATCAAATGATACCACAACAAACAACACTACAAATCAAAATAATGACGCGAATGTTTCTAGTACGCTAAATCTAACAGCTGATTCAGGAAATAATGATGCTAGCTTTAACACTGGTGGAGACTCTTCCATCACAACCGGAGATGCGAATGTTTCAGCAAACGCCGTGACGTTTGCAAATAATAATGTCGCAGGAAATGTAATTTATGGAGTTGTAAATATCTTCGGAGATTTAATAGGAGACATAATATTAACTGATGAAATGATGCAAGCTGCATGCGGAGGCACATGTGCAGGATCAACTACTGCAGCAAATACTGGAAATGGAGATGGATCAACAAACAACTCTACAACAACTAATACCTATAACAACAACTCTTTTCAGTCAAATGATGCAACAATAAACAATAACATTATTGTAGATGCAGAAACAGGAGAAAATAACACAAGCTTTAATACTGGCGGAAATTCAGGCATAAAAACCGGAGATTCAAACATTGATGTGAACGTACTAAATATTGCAAACATGAATCTAAACGGAGGAACATACTGGCTGGTTCTTGTTAATCAAGCAGGAAATTGGATTGGTCAAATTATGGGCGGACCTGAAGGGTCAAACGTTGCCGGATCACCAATCATGCAATTTTTAGTTGATCCAATAACTGGAGCCATAACTGCAATGACAGAAGGAAACGGAGCAGATTCTACAAATACAACAACTCAAAACAACACAACGAACAATACAGTTAATCAAACTAATACTGCTCATATAAATAATGAGCTTAATCTTACTGCAAATACTGGAAATAACACATCAAACTTCAACACGAATGGCGATTCAAATATTACAACTGGTGATACAAATGTAGTTGCAAATATCATAAACTTTGTAAACAATAATATTATAGGGAACGGAACATTAGTAGTTACATTAATAAACGTATTTGGATCATGGACAGGAGACTTCATCGCTCCTGGGCAAACAAAACAAGCAAAGCAAACAGAAACTGCAATAGGAGGAGAAAATCCTCAAACACAGACGCAGACAACTGAATCACAACATAATCCTTCCAATGGAACTGTTGCAGGCACATCAAGCGCTCAGAATATGCTCACTGCAGGAAACACTTCAAATACAAAGTCTGTTGTAGCTGGAATATTTGCAAAAGCAGATGCAAAAACTCAAAGCCTTATTAAAGGAATCTCAGAAACTAAAGAAGAAACTGTTAAAAAAGTAACGATAAATTTAGCTTGGGCACTATTTGCGCTGCCACTTATAGCAATTATAATCTTTAGAAAAAAACTAGTCTCACTTACAAAATTAGTTTCACGCTAAAACTGCCAAAGTTCTGCCTTTTTCTGCCCCAAAATATATGTCTAAAAAAGTATTCTTGTCACTGACCCTTTGTGTTGCATTAAACGTCTCAATTTTGGGACGGGCGTCTGCTACTGAAATTGTAATCGAAGGAAACGGTTCTGGCTCTGACAATCAAGTTCAAGTACAATCTACCCAAACAACAACAGTTACTCAGTCAAATGAAGCAAATGTAAATAATAATGTTGAGAATAATGCAAATACCGGAGAAAATGAAGCAAACACAAATAATGGAGACACAACTATTCAAACAGGTGATGCAAATTCAAACACAACGGTTAATAACGAAAACATTAACACTAATTTTGCTCAGAATGAAACATGCGACTGCGAACATACACTTAATGTAACGGTTTCAGGAAATGGCTCAGGTTCAACAAATACGGTAACAGCAAGCGAAAATAATAATGTTACCGTTAACCAAACCAACAATGCTACCATTACAAATACCATTACCATCAAAGCAAACACAGGGAAAAATACCGCAAACTACAACACGGGAGACACAACTATTAAAACCGGCTCCATCAGTTCAAGCGTTATTGTAAATAACAAAAACATTAATAACTCATATGCATTTATCACGCTCCCGTCTATTCTTACTTCAATAAAAGTTTCAGGAAACGCTGAAGATACAACGAATAACGCTGTCTTTAATGTTCAAAATAATCTCATAACAAATTCCGTTAATAACGCAAACATTTTAAATAATGTATTTTCATTTCTTAATACCGGAAAAAACAACGCAAATGGAAATACTGGCGAAACAACAATTCTTACTGGAAACATAATTAGTAACATCACTATCAATAATGAAAATATTAACTCCAATTTTATAAACGTTGATTGTGAGTGCGAAAAAGAAGAGCCTAAACCAACACCTACCATAACGCCACCTCCATCTCCCACTTCAAAACCAGGCAATGGAGACCATCCTTCTGACGGGTCAGTTGGAGGAGAATCTGCGAATGGAAACGGCTCAACATCATCAGGAGATGTACTTCCGGCAACAGGATCTTACTTTCTTTATCTTATAACACTTGCGTCTCTTATCATGTTCTTCTCAGGTTGGTATCTGCGATTCCGTTCAGGAATTGCTCCGGGTAAATAAATATTCGGTCTATTTCTTGACTTTCTACTCCTCGTCTTCCATAATACCCAAACACAATAATGAATTTAAAAAAACGGCAAAAAAAATTACTTCTCAGAAATTTAGGCAACCTTCTCATGCTTATTCCAATTTTAGTACTTTTGTACATTTACTATCCGTTATTATTTATCTATGTCACTCCCCCTCAAATACAACCTACTCCTAAAAAAGGTGTCTTTATAGAAATTCCAAAAATTCAAGCTCAAGCACCTATTGTAGAAAATGTAGATCCTTGGAATGAAGCAGTCTACCAAAAAAAATTACAAAAAGGTGTTGCGCAGGCTATGGGTTCAAGTCCGGTCGGATCAACATCTGGAACTATTTATTTATTTGCACACTCTTCAGACTTACCCTGGAGAATGACACGTCAAAACACTGCGTTTTTTAAACTCGATCAAATAAAAAGTGGTGATGAAATAAAACTCATTAAAAACGGAAAAGAACAAATATTTATTGTGACTGAAAAAAAAGTTGTATGGCCAAATGAAGTACAGTATTTAAAAAATCTTGAAACTGATCAATTAAAGGATCGCAGTCCGTCAAAACAACAACCGCAAACTTCGCTAATCCTTCAGACATGCACGCCGGTTGGAACTGCACTGCAAAGACTTTTAGTTTTCGCAAAACCTAAACGTTGACGAAAGCTAAAATAATTGATACTCTTAATTTACTCATGAAACTTCTTTTATATCTACTTGTAAATTGTGTTGCCGTCTTTATTGCTGGATACTTACTACCTGGGGTTGAAATAATCGGAATAGGAACAATTATTATTGTTGCAATTGTGCTTGGCGTACTAAACACGTTTATTAAACCCATCTTACTTCTTCTTACTTTACCAATTACAATTCTCACCTTTGGACTTTTTGCTCTTGTTATCAACGCATTACTTATTCTTCTAGCATCAGCTGTTATTCCAGGTTTTATCGTAGACAATTTTTGGTGGGCACTTCTTTTTGCAATAGTACTCTCACTTGTGAGCTCTTTTCTTAACTCGCTTGTTGACTAACAACATTCAGGGGAATATTTCCAATAAAACCACGTACATTTTCAACCGTTGTTTTAAGAATTTTAGTCAAAGCCTCATGACTATTAAAAGCATTATGCGGTGTAAGAATAACATTTTTATGAAGTATCAGCATTTTTTCTTCAAGTAAACAAAGCAAATCTTCCTTGTTGAATTCTTTTGATAGAATTTGTTTTTCCTCTCGAAGAAGTGGCTCATTTTCACATACGTCTAGGCCCACACCACCGACCTTCCCATTTTCAACATATTTTAATAAAGCACTCGTATCAATAAGTGGACCACGTGCGGTATTAAGTATTACTACTCCTTGCTTCATTTTTTCAAAAGCTTCTACGTTAATAATGTGATGCGTCTCAGGATTATATGGAACATGTAATGAAATTACATCTGAAGTTTTCAAAAGCGTATCCATGTCAACAATTTTAAATCCCAATTCCTTTTCAAGCTCTGGATCTGGTGAGCGCTTATACCCAATCACATTCATTCCAAATCCTTTTGCTATTTTAATAACATGTTTTCCGATGCTACCAATCCCGACAACTCCAAGTGTTTTTCCATAAAGATCAAATCCTGTTAAATCTTCTGGGGAAAAATATCCCTCCCTCACTCGTTCATATGATTCAATAATTCTTCTTGAAATTGCAAGTAGTAACGCAAATGTATGCTCAGCTACTGTAGTTTCCCCATATCCTGAAACATTAGATACAATAATATTTCTACTCTTACATGCCTCCAAATCAATATGATCAAAACCTGTTGACATCGTAGCGATAAACTTAAGATTTGGAAGTAAATCAATTATGTCCTTTGTTATGCCGGAGTAAATAAACACAATAAGTCCTTCCACGTCTTTTATTTCCTCAATGTTTTCTTTTTTTATAGGATGATCAAAGGAAAGAAGCGTTACGTCTTGGGGTAAACCTTCTTTTAAATAATCCTCTTCCCACTTTTCAACTTCAAAACATGCAATTTTCATAATCTTAAATACTAAAATACTTTACACACTTCTTATCATACAAAAATATTTATGCTTCTGCTACAACCTCTTTTTCATTTATTAAAATAAATTTATTGTTATCATCAGTTGAAAGCATCGCGTGCACCCCTGCAGGAAGCTGGTCTTTTAAGATAAGCTGAGAAATGAAATCTTCAATCTCTGCTCCAATATACCTTCTCATATTCCGAGCTCCTGCCTCCACATCAAATGATTCAGTAACTACCTTATTTATCACTTTTTCATCAAACGTAAGATATATCTGGTCACTTTCTAATGCCTGAAGAGAAGTTTTTATTAATAATTCAGCAATTTGCTTTGCATCCTCTACTGTTAACGGCTGAAAAATTATTACATCGTCAAAACGATTTAAAAGTTCTGGTTTAAAAATTCCAGATTGTAGCAGCCCATCTATAATTTTATTCTTCTCAGTGCTTATATCCATCCCTCCTCCAACCATCTCGCGAATTGTTTCAGATCCTGCATTTGAAGTAGCAATAATAATAGTATTTTTAAATGAAACAGTTTTCCCTTGATTATCAGTAAGTCTTCCATCTTCAAAAACTTGTAAGAATATGTCTAATATATGCGGATGTGCCTTCTCAAATTCATCAAGTAAAATCAAAGAGAAGGGATGTTCATGAACCTGATCAGGTAGTGAACCAGAAATTTCTTCACCCCCAGGCAAACCTCCCAATAACCTTTCTACCTCATTCTGGGTTTGGTATTCAGACATATCAAGTCGAATCATATGAGCTTCATCTCCAAAATAAAGATCGGCAAGCGTCTTTGCAGTTTCTGTTTTTCCAACTCCAGTTGGACCTAAAAAGAGAAATACAGAAATAGGACGTGTATGCTGTGTGAAACCAGACCTGAGTCGTCGAATCGCTTTGGCAACTGCTGTTATCGCATCTTCTTGTCCGATAACACGCTTATGCATTTGCTCCTCTAAATGAAGCAGTGTATCCTTCTCCTCATCTGATGGCTTCTCTAATACAATATTTGTTTTTTCCTGAACTACCGCTACCACATCATCTTTATCAACAGTTTTTCCACCACTATGTCTTACTTTTGCCGCAACATCTGTTAATAGGTTTATCGCCTTTCCTGGCAATACCTGATCTGGAAAATATGAAGATGCAAGTTCTGTAGCATCGTGAATTGCTTTGTATGAAATAGAAACTCCATACTCGTGTTCTATTACCGGAATATGTGACGCAATCATCTCAAACACTTGCTCTCTTTCTGGTTCTTGAATAGAAACTCTTTCAAATAAATGCAAAATGCTTTGTTTTTTTTCTATAATTTCCTTGTAGGATCCAGGCGTAGTACTTCCGATAATTTGAATGCTTCCGTTTTTTAAATACTCAAATAGAATTCCAGACATGTCAAACCCAAAACCTCCTCCACCAAAAATATTTTCAATATTTTGAAAAAACAAAATAATATTTCCAGAATGATTAACCTCAGCGAATAACAATCCAAGCCGAGATTCTAAATCGCTTGATGAATTTACACCAGAAAGTAATCTATCTACCATTACCTCATATACTTTTCGATGTCCCAAAATAAAACGTGGATCACGATATGATTCAAGAGCGAGCCTATAAACAAGTGATGTTTTTCCAACACCCGTCTCACCCACCAGTAATGCGTTATTTACTGTTGATTTTGAAAGGATTTCAGTCAGTTCATTAAATTCTTTTTCTCGACCAACAATTGGGTATGCTTTCTTACCTAAGACAGAATACGTAATGTCATATGCAAACTCCTTTATATATGTATCCCAACCGTAGATAAAGAAATCAAAAACCCCATACCCGGTAAAATGCAAAACCTGTTTTCTGGGCTGTTCAAGATGAAATTCTTGACGTGTCCATATTAATATTTCCAGTAAATCTTTTTCCGTCAACTCTTTTTCTTGCAATATTTTCGTCTGAAGTTCAGTAAGTAAAAGATAAGCGGTAAACATATCTGCAGAAGTAATATAAGCACCTTTTATCTCTAAAACTAATTCGAATGCTTTCTTTAAGATTTCATCTTTTGGAATAGAAAAATTATCTATCTTAAAACCGCCTATTTTTTGTATCATAAATTCAACATCCTTATCATGCATAATTTTTTGAATAACTTTCAGTCCATCTTTTCCAGATACATATTTTTTTCTTGTTTTAAAAAGAACTGTATCTAAAATCTGCTGCGGATTATCAATGACTTTTATATACGGAAATGCTTTATCTACATGAAAGTGAATAAAAATTTCATGAAGAATAAAATAAGAGTAGAAGATTAGCACAATTTTAAAAACTTCTGTATTTGTGCTTATAAAAAATACTCCAATAAACCCACCCACTAAGAAAAATAAGCGAATCACTCGCGCAAGAAGCGTGTTGTTAATCTGATAGTATAAAAATAAATATCTAGACATAGAATAAAACTAAAATCGGTAAAATAGGAAAAAGTATATAGGAAACAAAAATTAAAACCTCTAACGCAAAAAGCGCCGCAAGTACTCCAAGAGAAGCAATAACTAAAAATGTCTTAACAATCATTCCGAATAAAATAGAGAATACTACTAAATTTTTTCTATATTCATTCTTAAGAGGTCTAAAAAAAGTTACAAATAAACCTGGGAGGGAAAAAAGCCTAATGCAATAATCGTTCAAAGAACGAAAATATAATAAAAGCGCGAAAGCACCATCTTTGTACCAAAACAGAACCACAGCAATAGGATAGAGCAGAATCCCCATATGGTATTAGTTTAGAGTGGATGAGCTTACAAATCAAGGATTGATGTGGACGAAAAAACTAAAACCAACCTTTTTTCTTTCCTTCTTCTTCAAATTCTTGTATCAATTCTTTTTGTCTATTACTTACTTTCCCGGGAATTTCTACTTTCACTCTCACAAAGTGGTCACCAAACCCTCTCCCCCTTACATGAGGCACTCCTTTTCCTTTAATTCTAATAAGAATATTTGATTGCGTGCCTTCTGGAATTTTTAATTTTACAGACCCATGAACAGTTTCAACATCTACTTCATCCCCCAAAATTGCTTGTGCAATTGAAATTTGCTTTTCTGTTAATATATCATACCCTTCTCTGTGAAAATTTTTATCTCCCTTTACTTGTACCACTACATCATAATCTGGAAATTGAATTCGTGAACCATTATCAACCCCTGCTGGAATTTTAATATTCTGCGCTTTCCCATCTATACTGACTTTTTTTGTCACACCTTTTACTGCCTCTAAAAAATCTATTGAAATACTATATCGTGGCTTTCTCCTTCCAAATCCGCCACCAAAAAATTGCTCAAATATTTCAAAAGGGTCAGCACCGCCACCAAAATCAAAACCCTGAGCCCCTCCACCGGTAGAATAAGAGTAGGTGAATGGTCCAAATCCGCCACCTTGCTGTCCGCCAAATCCACCAAAAGGCCCACCACCAGCTCCCGCCCCTGCATCAAATCCTGCACGTCCAACCTGATCATACGTTGCACGTTTCTGAGGATCTGATAAAACCTCGTAGGCTTGGTTTATTTCTTTGAATTTCTCCTCTGTATCTTTTCCTTTATTTTTATCAGGGTGATACTCAAGAGCAAGCTTTCTATAGGCACGTTTTAACTCGTCCGCAGTTGCGGTTTTTGCTACACCTAAAATTTCATAAAAATCCTTTTTCATTTTTTCTTTATCCAGCTTTGAGCATATATTTTAGCAAATTAAGTCCTTTTTTGCTAACGTTATTATTCACATTTCAGCGAGCAGATTTGAATACTTCCCTCAGCAGATTCGCAAGCAGGGTCAGGGACACATTGAATACTGGATGCTTGCTGGGTTGGTTTTGGATTTTGATCCTGAGTAGGTGAAGGTATATACTCAGAGGAAATAGGAAGATCTATTTGTACATTTGGAAATAACTTGAGAAGCGAAACATCATACAAATCTCCCGCGCTTTGACCGCCTACTGAAACTGAAATCGTATAAAAACCAGGTTTTAAATCTGGAAAGATATAACGACCAGTAGAATTTGAGAGAACACTTTGTGAATCATATCCTGAAAGTATAACCTGTGCACCAACAATTGGCATCTCATTTGAGTCAAAAGACTTATCATTATTTTCATCTGCATATACAATGCCAGAAATAGATAAGTTTCCAGAATCCTCAACTTTCTGAATAGGCGTAGGAGATGCAATGGGCGCACATCTCATAAGCGCTTTTTGGGTGTTTAATTTTTTTCCAATGTATTTATCAGTTGTTAAGACATCTCCGCCTTGAATCAAGCACGAGCGAATCTGACTAACAGAAAGTAATGGATTATATGATAACAAAAGCGCTGCGGCTCCACTTACTTGAGGCGCCGCCATAGAAGTACCTTGACGAAGCGAGTATGTATTGTTATTGCTGGTTGATAAGATGCAAGTTGATTCTGTACACGCCTCTGAACCCCTATCTCCTCCTGGAGCTGACATAGACAAAACATTCCCATAGTTTGAATATGGAGCCCGATCTCCAGACGGACCAAACGCACCAATAGTAAATATATCATTACATCCGGCAGGTATCCATTTTCTCGCATCTACTCCTCTCCCATTTATTCCATTTCCGGCAGCAACAACAAGTAGTACATTTTTTTCTTTTGCATATTTACTCATATCATCATATGTACCCCGACAACTCCCTTCACCCGCAACACTCACATTTACAATTTTTGCGCCGTTATCTATTGCGTATTTTATACCTTTTGATACATCTGAGGTTTTACAATCTCCATTTTCATCACAACTTTTTATTGCCAATAGCTTTGCGCCCCAAGAAATACTGGAAATTCCAATTGCATTATTAGTGATTGCACCAACTGTTCCCGCAACATGCGTCCCATGCCCGTGATCATCTGAAGGATCACGAGTTTCATCAACAGTATTTACACCTTTTATTACGTTTCCCTTCAAGTCTTCATGATTCAAATCAACTCCAGTATCAACAATTCCTACTATTACATTACTCTTCCCATTTTTAATATCCCAAGCTTTCGGTGCTGAAATTTCAGAAAGTCCCCAAAGAGAGGAATACGCCGGATCATCAGGAACCTCCTGAACACTTAAGATGTAATCTGGGGTGATTGCATCAATTTCTGAAAATTTTGAAAGCTTTGTGTAAACCTGAAAAATATCACTATCCTGAGGCAAATTTAAAATGTAATAATTTTCAAGCAATATATTATCTGAAATAAACAATCGATTTTGAGAAATAACCCCAATACTTTTTAGCTTATTTTCAAGAAGATCTAAGTCTTGTTTTTTGTTTTGCGCGTTTAATACATGTGGAGAAAAACCTGATCTATATTTAACAATTATTTGATTTTTTGCATATCTTGCTCCTTCTGGAAATATTTCTGTTCTGACATTTTCTGCCGCAATTCTGCTTGAAAAAAAGAAATATAAAAGAATGAGCACTATCCCAATTCCTATACCGAGTAGTAAAAATGAATAAGCCAATTTTCCTTGAATCTGAAGAATCTTACGAACCTTATGCATACGTACTATTATTGTACAGCATTATGCTCTTTGCATGGCAGTACCATCTGTGCCTATCACGGGAGGCGGATTCTGTGAAGACGTCGGAGACGAAGGAGAAGCAGCTGGAGGAGTAGTTGCTGTATGTTCCTGTGCAATACTTGTTAATATACCACCGCCTCCTTGAGATCCACCTGGTACTGCTTGGTTTCCTGCCTGAGATGACATACCATTTGCAATAACTGGCTGACCCTGTAACGCTTGTCCGTTTTGATTCATACCTGTAACGCTTTGTTGAGGTTGAGCCCCAGGCGGGTACTGACCCGGAACTAACGGCTGAGGAGGAGTTGTTTTCTTAAATGTAAACTCAGTTTTTGCAGTATCATAATCAATAAGAATAGTGTCTTTTGGAACAAATGTTTTATTTATTATTAAAATAGCAATCGGGTTTTCTATTGCGGATTGAATAAGACGTCTCAAAGGTCTGGCTCCATAAACCGGATCATATCCTTCTTTCGCCAAAACTTGAAGAGCAGAATCTGATATTTGCAAATCAAGTTCTTGATCTTTCAAAAGTTTTTTTGTTTTGGCAATTCCTAACTTTGCAATTTGTGCCATATCTTGCTGACGAAGTGGTTTAAACATAACTAAATCATCAAAACGATTCAAAAGCTCAGGCTTAAAGAATTTTCGGAGTTCATCCATAAGTGTCTTTGAAAGCGCTTCATATTTTTTCTTCTCATCTTCTTCTGTTACAGCTGTTTTTGTTCCATCTTTTTGCGACGCAAGAAGTTGTTGTTGTATAAGAGCTGATCCAATATTTGATGTGGCAATAACAATTGTATTTTTAAATGAAATAGTATTTCCCTTATTGTCAGTCAGTCTTCCGTCTTCAAGAAGCTGTAAGAGTATATTAAAAACATCAGGGTGTGCTTTCTCTATTTCATCAAGAAGAACTATGGAGTACGGTTTTGCTCTCACTGCTTCAGTTAATTGACCCCCTTCTTCATATCCCACATACCCAGGAGGAGCACCGATAAGTTTTGCTACCTCGTGCTTCTCCATATATTCAGACATATCAAGTCGAATCATGAGGTCATCGCGACCAAATAATATTTCAGCAAGTGTTTTTGCAAGTTCTGTTTTTCCAACTCCTGTTGGTCCCAAGAAAATAAAGGATGCGATTGGTCTATTTCCTGGAGCAAGTCCAATTCTTCCGCGCCTTACAGCTTCTGCCACAGCTTTTACAGCTTCTGCCTGGTCAATAAACCGTTTATGAATTGTATCCTCCAGATTAATAAGCTTTGCAGATTCATCTTCAGTAAGTTTTGTTATTGGTATTCCTGTCCAGGCAGATACAACTTTTTCAATATCTGCTTTCACCACTTGGTTATCCGGTCGTTTTCCTTCAGTATGTTGGAGTTTCACTTCAGCCGCTGCCTCGTCTAGTAAATCTACACCCTTATCAGGAAGATATCTTTCACCAATATATTTTTTAGAAAGCTTAACAGCCGCCTCAATTGCTTGAGGGGTAATAACAACTTGATGATATTTCTCATATTTTGCCTTAAGCGCTTCAAGCATTTGCATTGCTACTTCTTCTGATGGTTCTTCAACAAGAACTGCCTGAAACCGCCTTTCAAAAGCTTTATCTTTCTCAAAATATTTTCTATATTCTGAAGTTGTTGTTGTTCCTATTAATTGTAATTGACCACGCGCTAAGTACGGCTTTATTATATTGGATGCATCCATTGCGCCTTGTGTATCACCAGTTCCTATAAGCGTATGAATTTCATCAATAAATAAAATTATCTGACCAGCTGATGCTTGCGCTTCTTTGATGACATTTTGAAGTCGCTCTTCAAATTCACCTCTATGGGATGCGCCTGCTACCAAAGATGATAATTCAAGCTGAATAATTTTTCTGTTTAATAAATCGTGAGGGACAGAGCCTTGCACAATTTTTTGCGCAAGCGCTTCAACTATGGCAGTTTTTCCAACTCCTGCCTCACCAATAATAATTGGGTTGTTTTTAGTTCTTCGAAGTAAAATATGAATCAGTCGCTCAGTTTCTTTATCGCGTCCCGTAATAGGATCTAATTTTCCGTCACGCGCCTCTTTTGTTAAATCTATTCCATACTTATCTAATACTGATTTTCTGGAAGCAGAATAACCTGAAGATTTAGATAGGTTTTCTTCCAATTTTTGCTTTTCTACTCCAAAAGATTTTAAAAATTCAGAAGTTACTGGTTGTGAAAATAGTGAAACGAGTACATCTTCCGGAGAAACAAAATCTGCCCCTCTTCCCTGTGCTGCCGTGTAGGCCTCTTCAAAAATATGCTTAACAGAATCAGATAATGTGGGTTCTCCGGTAAAACTCCCACTTACTTCTTTTGTTTGGATTTCACGTGTTAACTTTGCTACATCTACATTAAAGTTTTGGAAAACTTTAAAAATCTCACCGTCATAAAACATTCCTATTAAAAGCTGCTCCGGACCAATAAATTGCTGGGCAATTCGTTTTGTTTCTTCTTGTGCATGATGCAAAACCTGAATAGTTCGTGGGTCAAGCTTACTCATGGCAAAAAGGTTCTGGCGTTTTTGAGGATCCATGCCTCCTTGTCCAACTGAAGGATCTACAACTGGCTGTTGAGAAGGTGGAACGTTTAATGGATTACTATTTATGGAAATATTTGTACTATGAACAGGTTGCTCGCCAATACTCATAGTAGTCCCAGCAGATACAACTTGTGATTGTCCGCTATCTTGTTGTGCGTCATGCTTTACAGAAAATAAATTACCAAACATAAAAATAATAATTAGTTAAAAATAGCTAAATGGCTAGAATAATTATAAACTATTTAACTATTATAACAATGTAGCTATTTCTTAGGCTTTCGTCTACACTCCTGTTTTTCTCAAATCGTCAATTTTTGCTTGACCATCTTCAGGGGTATCAAATGTTTTTTTAGGCGCTTCTTCATCTGGAATTTTTGCTTCTGCTTCCATTGTCATATGTTTTTCAGCGGTTGTTGTTCCAGTGGCTCTTTCAACCATACCCTCCTCATCCTCTTTCTTTTTATTAGTGTCTGACATTACCTGCTTTGCTGCTTCAAGTTTTGCTTTTAGGTATGCTATAACTTCAGTTTTTGAAAATCCTCCAACCATTAGAAATGGCAAAATATTTGAAACCATATCCATCCCTTCTTGTGAACGACTTGGATCAATAGATGATAGAAGCGTAATTGCTTGATTAATCTTATCAATATCACCCTTAATCCATTCTTCACGATTTGCCTGTTTTCCTGCTAGATCAGTTGGGGGCTCTGATGATTGATATGTTTCAACCCACATTTTTCTAACCTCCTCATAATCTTCAAGTGAAACCTGCTGAACCCTATTAACAGTTGGAAGATTTGCTACGGCTGCAATTTTTTGCCCAGGTACATGAGCGCGGGAAGCCTGATTTGTTGTGTTTGCTGCGGAAAGAATAGATGAAGCCAAAGCGTTACCTTTTTGTTTTTCTTGTGTCAACTGATGTTTCACCTGCGTGTAACGATCTCTTTCTGATGCGCTTTGAACTGAGCTTGGATTCGCAATTCTTGAAAGTGAAGTCTTTAATCTATTAACTTCGTGTTGACGAGTTGTATCTTTTGAAACCATAGAAGTCTCAAACTTTGCGATATCTCTCATTTTTGGAATTGAGAGATTTGAGAGTTGGAGAATTTGCGTATTTACAGGACTAGACATAGCTTGATTAACAGTCTTATTTTCTGTGATGTTTTTTGTTTGATTTAATGTTCTAGAAATTCCTGCTGCAAATGGCAAAGACTTTGCAAGCCCTGTTGTAGCAGGTGGTGGAACTATTGGTGGGGTCGCAGGAGAAGGTGGTTTTGGATTAAATGGCGCCATACCCCTATCCCACATCTTCTGAAGCGTTACATTATCCTTAAGCGAAATATTAGTCAGATAGTCTAAGAAGATTTTAAGTAAGATAAATGGAAGAAGTATCACAACCCAAAGCATAAGAAGAGCAACAACATAAAGCGCAAATGTGTCCTGAAGATTAACTGAATTATAAATTCCAATTTGCTGACCTGGACCACCAATTAATATGTTCACGGCAGTTGGATATACAACATTTGCCTCAACACCTGGAATGCGCCCTGGACTTGTCAAATCAAAAGCAAGTGGAATTCCTGGTTTATCAGGACTTCCACTACTCCATAAAACAACCAATCCATGCAAAAAGATTGCGAAAAGCGGCGCATATAATAACCATCTAAAAAATTCTCCTATCCAAATTTTTCCTGTATTTCTTACGGGCCTAAAGAAAAATAAAAGAGGGAAAATAGGGGAAAGTACTATAAAAAACCAAAGAATAATTTTTCTAATAAGAAGAATCCCTGTCATAACATAATACGTTATGGCAGTAAGCCTGACTAATAAAAGCGTTATAAACGCAGACTCGTCATACTTTGAACCAGCTAGCCTTAAACCCTCAAAAGTCTGATAGTTAAATCCTATAAAAATTAAATCTTTTGTTGAAATAAGAGATCCGCTTACTCTAAGAAAAAAACCAGTTATAATATCTGTTATTTGATAAATAAACTGTATCAAGGAATACGAAAGAGTCACAAGAACAAGAATAAAGATAAATCGAGGAATAAAACGCATAACGGTAATGCTTCTTCCGCGAGTTATAATCATGACAAATGCTGCAACAAGTACAACTGCTATAAGAAGTGCGTACACAATATTTCTAATTAAAGCCCAAAACCCAACAAGTGGATTTCCTTGGTTAGAACATGACCCATTTGCATTTTTTGTAGCACATGCCCAATCATAATTTCTTAAAGTCCAATCAAGAAAATCTCCTGACCGAGATGCGGTTTTTCCAACAAACGTTACATTTGAATCAGAAACCCAAGTGCCCTCAGCAACTGGACTTGTTCCAATCGGAAGCCCTCCAGATGGATTAGTTAAATCTGGAATATCTATAGGAAGACCTGGAAAACTTTGCTGAATTTCTTGTATTAATTCAGGCGTTGGAGTAACAGAAGTTGTTGTTGTCTGAGCGAAAACACTTTTGACAAATCCAAAGAAAAGTATGCTTACAAATATAAAACAGGTTATAAAAATGGGCAGTTTTTTATACATAGTGTTACCTTTTACGAAAATCCGGGAATTCTTAATCCTGCAGCAATAAACTGCACAAAAACAAATCCAAAAATAGCAAGCAATAATCCTGCTATAGCATAATAGATATATTCTTTTCCTTTTTGAAGTTGTTCGGAATTTCCACCAGAGGTTAAAATATGATACCCTCCATAAATGAGAAATAGTAATGCAACCATGCCAATAAGTGACAGGCCAATACCATAAAACTTTTGAATAAATCCAACAGGATCATTAGGTAGACAACCTAAATCTGTTGCCACCTCATTAACAGCACATTCCATACCTATTTATAGTATCACAAAAGACTATTTGAAAGAAACAATTCCATTGATATAATGAGCTCAATGAAAACAATAACCATTTGCTCTTCAATGACGTTTTATCCTGAGGTTTTAAAACTTGGGCAGAAACTCGAAAGAAAAGGGTGGAAAGTTCTTTACCCTGAATCAGCGCTCATCATGCAAAAGACCAAAAACTTTGACCCTATTGAATTTAGAAAACACATTACCGCAAAAGACAAAGCTAAATTTATTAAACTTCACTTTGAAAAAGAGCTAACATCAAGCGCAATTCTTGTGGTAAATAAGACGAAGAATGGAATAAAGGGTTATGTAGGAGGAAACGCACTCATGGAAATGGGAATCGCATTTAATGCGGGTATAAAAATCTACCTCCTGCATCCATATTTAAAAACTCACCCATTTTATGACGAGATCTCCGCCATGCAACCAATAGTTTTGAATGGAAAAATTGATAAACTAAAATAACTTTCCGCCAATAACTGCATTTTCATTACTTGGCTCAATAAGAATCGCCGCACCTTCACTATCTGGAACTCCAAGAGTCAAAGATTGTGACATAAAAGGTCCAATTTGTTTTTCCGGAAAATTAACTACACCCAAAACAAGTTTTCCCAAAAGCTCTTCTTTTTTATAATATTTAGTGTACTGACCGCTTGATTTTTTAATGCCTATTTCAGAGCCAAAGTCTATTGTGAACTTGTAGGAAGGTTTTCTGGCTTCTGGAAAATCTTTCACCTCAATTATTTTTCCAACTCGAATATCAACTTTTTCAAAATCATCATATGAAATCACTCATACCACCTCCTTTATATGCTTTTAAACTGATCTTCTTTAGCATCTGTTGAAACAAAAAGCACTTCATTTGCAGAAAGAGTTATAGAACCCTTACCCTCATTAGAAACATTCACTTTCCTTTCTTTTCTACCTCTTCTTTGAAAATTTCTAAGACTCTCTGTTTTCAACCGAACAAACCTATATCCTTGTTTTGTATCTTTTTCAAAGCTTATCTCAACAATTTCGCCTGAGTTAAGTCTATATTCCCCCGAAACATCAGGAAGCTCCGCAATAATATGCAGAGAAGTGTCTGATATTTTCTTCTCATAAAACCTTCTAATTTCTATTCTTGTAACCATATTTTTAACATAAAAAAATCTCCCCTTTTGTGGGAGATCTGCAATTTACTACTGAAGCTATTTTCTACATCTTCCCACACATTAAACATCCCATTGGGATGTCTTGCGTAGGCATTGGTAAAGATGTTTCTTGCATTTTTCTAATCTTTAATTCCTCGTATCTAATTCCTAATTCACCACTTCACCTTCAACTGCTTCGTCTTTATCTTTCGTTTCTTCTTTTTTTTCTCCGTTTTCTTCTGAAGAAGTCTCAGCCTGTTCTCCCGCTGTTTCCCCTGATGCCTGTTCGGCTCCAGGCTGTCCTCCTGGCTGCTGCTGCATCTGTTCACCTATTTTTGAGAGATGCTCTGAAAGTTCTGTTGTTTTTGCTTCAATTGCCTCTTTATCATCACCTTTCAGCGCTTCTCTTAGCGCCTCAATTTTTGCTTCAACGTCTGTTTTCAAATCTGCGGGCACTTTATCCCCCAAGTCTTTAAGGGATTTTTCTGCAGTAAAGATCAGTCCATCCGCGCGGTTTTTCACTTCAATCATTTCTTTTTTCTTTTCATCTTCAGCAGCATTCATTTCTGCTTCTTTTGTCATTTTCTCAACCTCTTCTTTTGACAAACCAGTTCCACCGGTTATCTTAATGCTTTGCTCTTTTCCTGAAGCATTATCCTTTGCGGTAACTGATAAAAGTCCTGAAGCATCTATGTCAAAGGTCACTTCAACCTGGGGAACACCACGGGGCGCTGGTGGAATTCCATCTAAAATAAATCTACCCAATGACTTGTTGTCGGCAGCCATTGGTCGTTCCCCTTGAACTACATGAATTTCAACCTGAGTCTGATTATCAGCAGCTGTTGAAAATACTTGAGATTTTTTAGTAGGGATTGTTGAATTGCGATTTATTAATGGCGTTGCAACTCCTCCTAATGTTTCTATCCCCAGTGTCAATGGTGTTACATCTAAAAGCAGTACATCTTTCACGTCTCCACCCAAAACTCCTGCCTGAACAGCTGCTCCAACCGCAACAACCTCATCAGGATTGACAGATTTATTTGGTTCTTTTCCAAAGAACTTTCCAACTTCTTCAACAATTTTTGGCATACGCGTCATACCTCCTACTAAAATCACCTCATCTACTTTAGATGCATCCATTCCAGCATCTTTCAAGGCTGCCTCAACTGGCTTAAAGGAGTTTGTTATTAACTCACCTACGATGCTTTCAAGCTTGCTACGCGTTAACTTCATGGTTAGATGAAGCGGACCATTTGCGCCTTGTGTTATAAACGGTTGGTTAATCTCTGCCTCTTGAGAAGTTGAAAGTTCAATTTTTGCTTTTTCTGCTGCTTCTTTGAGTCTTTGAAGTGCCTGAGAATCTTTTCGCAAATCAATACTATTTTCTTTTTTAAATTCATCAGCAATATAATCAATTATTTTTTGATCAAAATCATCTCCACCTAAATGGGTATCTCCATTTGTTGCTTTTACTTCATATACTCCTTCACCAAGTTCAAGTATAGAAATATCAAATGTTCCGCCTCCCATGTCATAAACTGCAATGGTATGCGCATGTTTTTTATCAAGCCCATAGGCAAGTGCCGCTGCTGTTGGCTCATTTACTATTCGAAGCACCTCAAGTCCAGCAATTTCTCCTGCTTGTTTTGTTGCTTGACGCTGAGAATCATCAAAATATGCTGGAACTGTAATAACTGCTTGTGTTACTTTTCCACCCAAGTATGATTCTGCGTCATTTTTAAGCTTTGTTAAAATCATTGCAGAAATTTCCTCTGGAGTATATTTTTTACCCTCTACTTCAACTATCGCCATGCCTTCTTTTCCTGCCTCTATGGTATACGGAAGAAGCTTTAAATCATCTTGCACTTCCTTATCTTTAAAACGTCTTCCCATGAGTCTTTTTATGGAGAAAATTATTCTTTTTGGCTTTAAAACCATTTGACGCTTTGCCACATCTCCCACAACACGATCAACTGGATCAACCACAGAAGGAGTAACATTTCTACCTTCAGCAGAAAAAATAACCTTAGGCGTGCCTGCTTCCATAACAGCAACGCATGAATTTGTTGTTCCTAAATCAATACCAATAATTTTAGACATAGGTTTAATTTTAAATTATAAATCTTAAATTTTCAATCACTTTTAAAAATTCATGAGAAATTAAAAATTTTAAATTATAGTTTTTTCTTACTCCTTCTCCCTTCCCACTTTTACTCTCGCAGGTCTTAATATCTTACCATGCAGTGTAAATCCTGGCTGAGACTCTTCTACAACCTCTCCTTCATTTCCCGCAATAACCTCAATTGCCTCCATGGTCACCGGGTCAAATTTCTGACCAATTGTTTCTACTTTTTCTACTCCTGCCTGCTTTAAAATATCAAGTAAATACTTTACGGTCACTTGCAAGTTCTGGTCCTCAGAATATTGAGAGGCCAAAATTATTGTGTCAAAAGCAGGAAGTAAATTTTCTAACAAATTTTTATTTGCAAATTTTACAAACTCAATCCGTTCCTCCTGCACCCTATTTTCAAGATTACGATAATCTGCAACTGCCCGCTTTAATTGATCCTCTAAGTTTTTTACCCTAGCATCTGCTTCTGACTCCTCTTGTTCCTCTCCTACGTGCTCTTCCTGATCAAGCTCCTCTTCAAATTCTTCTGTTGTTTCTTCATGTTTCTTTAGACCTTCAGACTCATCTGAGGGTCGCAAGCTTTGCTTATTTTTCTTATCCATCTGAATTTAATTATAAATTATAACTTCTAAAACTACTGTTTCAAATCCTACCATTCAGCAACGTCTTCTATAAGCCCTCCAAAAAATTTAACGGTTGGTACAAGCGAATCATACCTTACTCTAGCTGGACCTACCACTCCAATTGAACCCTGACATTGATGAGATTTTACATCAAATCTACTAAAAATAAAACTGTATGGTTTATACAGCTCGCTCCCTAACTCATCACCCAAAAAAATTCCAAAATCGTTTTCCATACGTTCAATGATGCTTTCAAAGCAAGAAGTATTATCAAGAAGGGTAAGAAAATTTTTTGCTATATCAATATCGTAAAATTCAGGCATCTCCAAAATATTTCCATATCCTGCATAATAAATATCTCCCTCAGAAGTAGTTGTAACCGCAAGCGAATGTGTTTTTTGGGCTAAATTTTTTGTAACTTCGCGCAAAAACTTATCTCGTGTTGCCCTATAATCCCACACTTTTTCTTTTGCTTGAACTTCATCAGCTACTGAAATTTCTTTTTCACGCATAAGCTCATTTATGTAAAGCTTTAATGCCTTTGTAGAAGGTATTCGACCAGCTGATGTATGAGGTTTTGAAAGATATCCAAGCTTCACCATCTCTGCCATCTCATTTCTGATAGTTGCGGGTGAAACCCCAATATCATATTTTTTTTCAAGGGTTTCAGAGCCAACAGGCTCTGCATTATCTATATACTCCTTGACAATAAGCTTTAAGATATCTACTTGGCGTGGTGTCAAATCATACATGGTATTAAAAATCCTTGTGCTTGTCCTGAGCAAACAGAGCGAGTCGAAGGATTAGCAATAATATACCACGACTGCTAATTGGTGTCAAGGGGAATTTTTTCAATATTGAAAAAGAGCCTATATTCTGGTAAAGTTATGTTCCAGAACGTCGTAAAATCAATGCAAAACACTAAAACAATTTCTGGCAAGTTTAAAAACCAAGACATCCTCTCTCTTTCTCAATTTGATACCTCTTCAATTGAAAAACTTTTCTCACACGTTCCCAAGATGGCATTAATTGCCAAAAACGGTCGCCCTTCAAGTCTTTTAAAAGGAAAAATAGTTACCTTATTATTCTACGAACCCTCAAGCAGAACCTTTGCCTCTTTTGGCGCAGCAGTTAAACAATTGGGAGGTCAAACAATTGAAATCTTAAATCCGCAGCAATTTTCCTCAGTTTCAAAAGGTGAAACACTTGAAGATACTATTCGTGTTTTTGAAGCATATTGTGACGCAATTGTCATAAGACATCCGGAAGTAGGAGCTGCTAAAAAAGCTGCTGATGCTGCAAACTTTGTTCCAATTCTTAACGCAGGTGACGGAACTAATGAGCACCCTACACAAGCATTATTTGATCTTTATACCATCTATGAACACACAAAACACTTAGATAATCTTACAGGAGTTCTTGCAGGAGATATGCTGAATGGAAGAACAGTACACTCTTTAATTAGAGCTTTAAGCTTGTTTAAGAAAAACACTGTATATCTTCTGTCACCAAAGGAATTAATGATTAATAGAACTGAATTAACAAAATTCAAAGACTCAGGAATTACCATTCATGAAATTTCAAAAGAAGAAGATATTCCTAAAAATGCTGATTTCTGGTATTGGACAAGAGTTCAAAAAGAGCGTTTTTCAAAACATGAAGCATATGAAAAAGTAAAAAATAAATATATACTCACTCCAAAACTTATTGAAAATTATGCAGGTGCAAAAACTATCTTCATGCATCCACTTCCAAGAGTAGGTGAAATTGATACAGGTGTTGACTCTGATCCTCGGGCAGTATATCTCACATCCCAAATAAGAAATGGGATGTATTTACGCATGGCTCTTATATCTCTTGTTCTTGGATTATTATGAAAGGTTATTTAATTTTAGAAGATGGAACACATCTTGAAGGTGCTTCATTTGGAGCGCCCACTTCAACCGCAGGGGAAGTGGTTTTTGCAACTGGCATGGTTGGGTATCCAGAATCAATTACCGACCCTTCATACAGAGGACAAATTCTCATATTTACCTATCCATTAATTGGAAACTACGGCGTAACAGATAACAAATATTTTGAATCAGATTCTATTCATATAAAAGGTCTTATTGTTTGTAATTATATTGACAACCCCTCTCATCACACCAGTCGTAAAACGCTTGCGAGCTGGTTGAAAGAAGAAGGTATTCCTGGTCTTGAAATTTCAGACACAAGATTCTTAACAAAAAAATTAAGAACAAAAGGAACGATGCTTGGAAAAATATTGATAAATCCACCAGCTGGCGGATTAGAACAATACAATCCAAATATTGAAAATTTAGTTGCTGAAGTTTCAACAAAAAAAATAGTTAGGCAAGGAACTGGCAAGAAAAAAATTGTTTTATTTGATTGCGGTGCAAAAAGAAATATCGTAAGAAGCCTTTTGAATCGTGGCGTTGAAGTAATAACTGTCCCGTGGGATTATGATATTTTTAAGCATAACGTTTTATGTGATGGAATTATTATCTCAAATGGACCAGGTGATCCAAAAATGGCAGTAAAAACAATTGAGATTATAAAAAAAGCACTTGAGAAAAAAATTCCTACCTTTGGTATTTGTTTGGGAAATCAAATTCTTGCACTTGCTGCTGGCGGAGACACCTATAAATTAAAGTATGGACATAGATCCCAAAACCAACCCTGCGTGATGACGGGAACTGATAGATGCTATATCACAACGCAAAACCACGGATACGCAGTTGGGAAAATTCCTCCTGGGTTCAAAACTTGGTTTACGAATGCAAATGATAACACCAATGAAGGAATTATCCACAACTCATTGCCGTTTATGTCTGTACAGTTTCATCCAGAGAGCTATCCAGGGCCACAAGATACTGACTTTTTGTTTGATGAATTTCTTAAAAAAGTATGACAAATAAAAAAATACAGAAAATTAAAAAAATTTTGATACTTGGATCTGGTGCATTAAAAATCGGACAAGCTGGTGAATTTGATTACTCAGGTTCACAAGCAATTAAAGCATATAAAGAAGAAGGAATAACAACAGTTCTTATAAATCCTAACATTGCAACCATTCAAACTTCTGAATTTTTAGCAGATACCGTTTATTTTCTTCCCGTAACTGAACATTTTGTAGAAGAAGTAATAAAAAAAGAAAAACCAGATGCCATAACACTTTCTTTTGGCGGACAAACTGCATTGAACTGCGGTGTTAACTTATATAAAAAAGGGGTTCTTCAAAAATATCAAACAAAAGTTCTTGGAACATCCGTTGAAAGCATCATTATCGCAGAAGATAGAGCTGAATTTGCAAAACACATGAAAAAAATCCAAGTAAATACTCCTCTTAGTTATGCAGCTGCAAGTATCTCTGAGGCAAAAAAAGTTATGAAAAAATTAGGCCTTCCTGTTATGGTACGGGCTGCATTTGCTCTAGGAGGACAGAAGTCTGGAATCTGCTACACAGAGGAAGAATTTAATCTCAAAATAGAAGAAGCCCTTTCTTTTTCACCACAAATTCTCATAGAAAAATATCTTCATCATTATAAAGAGATTGAGTACGAAGTAGTACGAGACGCATATGATAACTGCATAACAGTTTGCAATATGGAAAATTTAGATCCCCTGGGAATTCATACAGGAGAATCTATTGTGGTTGCGCCTTCTCAAACGCTTACCAATTATGAATATCAATACCTCAGAGATGTATCCATTAAGATTGTGAGAAGTTTAAATATTGTTGGCGAATGCAATGTCCAATTTGCACTTCACCCTTCGCCAGAAGGCTCAGGGCAAGCCCACTTAAATAATCCGCCATTAGAGTATCAGGTAATTGAAATGAATCCAAGACTTTCAAGATCTTCTGCTCTTGCTTCTAAAGCAACCGGATATCCACTTGCATATGTTGCGGCAAAACTGTCGTTAGGATTTTCCATGACTGAAATTAAAAATCAGGTGACGCTTGTAACCCAATCCTGTTTTGAACCTGCACTTGATTATTTAGTTGTTAAAATTCCCCGCTGGGATCTAGAAAAATTTAAAGGGGTTGAGGAAAAAATAGGAAGCAGCATGAAATCTGTTGGAGAAGTTATGAGTATCGGAAGATCATTTGAAGAAGCACTTCAAAAAGCAATCAGGATGCTTGGAACAGGAAATGAAGGAATTACTGACAGTAATATTCTCAGGAATAAAGACCGGTTCGCAACAAAAAAAGAAAACCTACATCATTTTATAAAAACTCCTACTCCAAAAAGAATTTTTGCAATTGCTCAAGCTTTTAAAAATGGTGAAACAATTCAAAAAATTCATAAACTTACAGGAATTGACCCATGGTTTCTAACTGGTATAAAAAATATCGCACATGCTGAAACAGTTTTAGAGAACAAAAAAATTATAACAAAAGACTCTTTATACCACCTGAAGAAACTCGGTTTTTCAGATAAAAAAATTGGATCTATTTTAAAAATACCTGAACAAGAAATTCGAAAGATGCGACTCGCGTTTAAGATAATCCCTTCTGTTCTTCAGATTGATACTCTCGCTGGGGAATTTCCAGCAAAAACAAATTATCTATACATGACATATCATGCAACAATAAATGATGTTACACCTATTAAAAATGACGGTGTCATTGTGCTGGGATCAGGTCCTTACAGAATTGGGTCTTCCGTAGAGTTTGATTGGACATGTGTTAACACAGCTCTTGCTCTAAAAAAATACAAAAAACAATCAATCATCATAAACTGTAACCCTGAAACTGTTTCAACAGATTATGACATCTCAGATAGACTCTATTTTGAAGAACTAACACTAGAACGGGTCTTGGATATTTATGATTTTGAAAAATCTTTTGGTGTAATTATTTCTGTTGGAGGACAAACGCCAAATAATCTCGCAAAAAAATTAGATCTTAATAAAGTTCCTATTCTTGGAACAAGCGCTGAAAATATTGACCGCGCAGAGGACAGAAATACATTTTCCCACCTTCTTGACACACTCAATATTGCACAACCCATATGGAAGCAGTTTAAAACAGTACAGTCCGCAATTACATTTGCAACAGAGGAAGGGTATCCTGTGCTTATTCGACCGTCATATGTACTTTCTGGTGATGCTATGAGTGTATGCTATACAGAAGAAGACTTAAAATCTTTCTTAAAAAAAGTTGCTACTACTATCAGCAGCGATCATCCAATTACGGTAAGTAAATTCATAGAGCATGCTCGGGAGATAGAGCTTGATGGAGTTGGTCAACACGGAGAATTAATCCGATACGCTATATCCCAACATATAGAAAATGCGGGTGTACATTCTGGTGATGCGTCAATTGTTTACCCTCCTCATAATCTTTACATTCACTATGAACGAGAAATTATAGAAATTGCTCAAAAAATTGTAAAAAAATTAGATATTACTGGACCCATAAATATACAATTTTTAGCACGTGAAGGAAAAGTCTACGTTATTGAAGCAAATCTTCGGGCATCCCGAACATTTCCATTTATCTCCAAAGCAACAGGGGTTAATCTTGCCCACGTTTTAGTTGATGCGTTTTTTAATAAAGGTAAAAAAGAAATTATCCCTTACCCAAAATCTTACCTTGTAAAGGTTCCGCAATTCTCATTCTCAAGACTAGAAGGAGCAGATCCTCTGCTTCGAGTAGAAATGGCTTCAACCGGAGAAGCAGCTGCTTTTGGAGAGCATGTTGATGAGGCATTTCTAAAAGCTGAACTCTCAGTAGATGGAGTTATTCCAAAAAAAGGAATTTTTGTATCCCTTGGCTCAGAGGATAATAAAGTCAGATTCTTAGATAGTGCTTTTCGCTTAAAGGAATTAGGAGTTCAAATATATGCGACTGAAAATACAGCAAAGTTTTTTAGATATCATGGAATTCCCGCTAAACGTCTTTACAAAATTCATGAAAATAAAAACCCTAACATCTTAGATTTTTTTGCTCGCGGAAAAGTAGATCTTGCTATTAATATTGTTGATCTAAAACATAAAAAAGATGTTGATGATGGATATATTATGAGAAGAGCTGCAGTTGATCATAATATTCGCCTTATAACAAACAGAAAAAATGCTAATCTTTATATAAAAGCATTAACAGAGTACACACTCGAGGATCTTCCTATAAAATCGTGGAGCGAATACAGATGAAAAACATTACCCTGCCAGGACTTATAGACATCCATACTCACCTAAGAACTCCTGGTCAAACCCATAAAGAAGATTTTTATACAGGAACTGCTGCAGCAATAGCTGGTGGGTTTACGCAAATTTTAGACATGCCAAATAATACATTTCCCATCACATCCGCAAAGCTTCTTCTTGAAAAAATAGAATTTGCAAAAAAATCCATAGTAAGTGATGTTGGTTTTTATTTTGGATCTTTAGGTGATAACCTCTCTGAATTTGAAAAAGTAAAAGAAAAAGTATTTGGGTTAAAACTATATCTTAATGAAACAACTGGAAATTTTTTAATCGACTCAAATACTCTTGCAAAAATATATGACGCTTGGAATGGTAGACCAATTCTCGTTCATGCAGAAGACGACGCAGTTTCTGAAGTTATAAAAAACGTAACCAAAACAAAAAAGCACGCTCATTTTTGTCATATTAGTTTAAGAACGGATCTAGAGCAAATCATGCAAGCAAAAGAAAAAGGACTTCCTGTTTCCTGCGGAGTAACGCCTCATCATTTATTTTTAACTCAAGAAGATAGTAAAAAATTAGGATCATACGGGAAAATGAAACCATATTTAAAATCAAAGAAAGATGTTCAGTTTTTATGGGATCATCTGGATCAAATTGATATCATAGAATCTGACCATGCACCGCATACAAAAGAGGAAAAAGAAAGCGATACTCCTCCATTTGGAGTACCAGGTTTAGAAACGACCCTTCCTCTGCTATTAACCGCAGTGAGCGAGGGTAGACTTAAAATTGAAGATATATTTCGGCTTTGCCATGACAATCCAAAGAAAATTTTTAACCTACCTGACCAAGATGCGATTGTTGAAGTGGACACGGATGAAGAGTACGCACTTACCAATGAAATGTTATTTACTAAATGTGGTTGGTCACCATTTGAAGGAAGAAGAATGAAGGGAAGGGTTAAGAAGGTAATTATTCGAGAAACAACCGTTTTTGAAAACACCATGCCTACCGGCAGGCAGGGAAAAATTTTAGCTGAAAAAGGATTTGGACAAGTTATAAAACCAGTTATATAATATCTATATGGAAGTTTTGGATATCTTAAAAAGTGTTGGTGCAGTTTTAGTAGATGACCATTTTGTGGGAACCTCTGGTCTTCACATGCCAATTTATATTAATAAAGATGCGCTCTATCCGCACACTGAGGAAACATCAAGGGTGGGAATGCTATTTGCAAAACGCGCAAAAGATTTAGACATAGATGTAGTAGTAGCACCAGCACTTGGCGGAATTATTCTATCTACGTGGACTGCCTATCACCTTTCTTCTTTAAAAAATAAAGAAATTCTGGGAATTTACACAGAAAAAGATGCAGATAAAAACCAGGTATTTACCCGCGGGTATGATAAGTATGTAAAGGATAAAAATGTACTGGTAATTGAAGACTTAACTACAACCGGCGGATCTGTTAAGAAAGTTGTAACCACAGTAAAAAATGCCGGCGGAAGAGTAGTTTCAGTAATTGTCATGGTAAATAGAAGTCCAAAAACAGTAAATGGGGATACAGTAGGCGCCCCGTTTATGAGTTTGGGAGAATTATTCGTGGAAACATGGGAAGCAAGAAACTGTCCACTTTGCAAAAAAGGGATCCCTATAAACACAACTGTGGGGCATGGAAAAAAGTTTTTGGAAAGTAAAAAGTCTTAAGCTGCTCTTTTTTTAACTTCTCTTTTTATTCCAAGCGCAAGATTCGGATGCCACATTGCTCCCGTTGCTGAGAAAACCGCATCAGCCCCTGCCTCTTTATAATCAAAATAATCTTGAACAGTTGTTACTCCACCAACTCCGTCTATTGAAAATTCATACCCATCTTCTTTTCTAATTCTATCAAGCCTTTTTACCATATCCATTCCCGCCCATTTAATAACAGAGCCACAGACACCACTTTTAAGTCTGGCTGGGCTTCCAGGAAGCGCTTGATTTCCATTTATGTCAACAATCGTTGCAGGAATCGTATTAATAACTGAAATTCCAGAGTGTGTATCATGCATAATTTTCGCAAGCCTTTTAAGATCAGCATCAGACTCAAAATAACCCACTTTCCAAATAAGTGGAATGTCCCCAACTTTATCTCGAGTCGCATGCGTAACCCTTTCAGTCATGTCCAAGTTATAACAAACCAAGCCTTCATTACCGATATTGGGACAAGATAAATTCCCTTCGAGAATTCTTGCGCCTGTTTCTTTTGATAGTTCTGCTGTTCGTACAAAATCCTGAACAAATTCTTCTGCTGTTTGATTTGGTTTTACAGTTCCCATAAAACTTAGTACCATTACCTGCCCTTCACCTGCAAAACTCATAGCCCGTCTTGCATCCTCCTGCCAAACTGAGGGATCTTTAGACGGAACGCCAAAAGAATTTGTAATAGATATTGGGTTTGTATAATTTGTATCTGCAAAAATTGGTTCGTTCGCTCGCTGCATAGTTAAATCACCATCTAGATGTACCCCTAAAACATTTGGAAAAGGATGACATGGAAACTCCCCAGCTCGTACTGTTTTATATACCGCAACATCAAACCCTTTTTCAAAAGCTGCCTTAATATAATTACTATTGAGAAGTGGACCTGCAGGAATTCCAAAAGGAAGATTTACCTTGTGTCCCATAAACTCATGCTGTGGTGGACGAAGAGGATCTTCAATTTTTCGACCATCAGAAAAAGAACCAAAAGGACCATTTTCATAATTGTCTTCATAACTTTGACCCGGGTCATAAAATGGAACCTCACTTGACATATCCGAATAATATCACAAGACATAATTCTTTTCAATTTAAGAAAATTTCTGCTACGCTAAGATGTATGAAAAAAAGAAAAGAGTTTTTACCATATCTACTGCTCACAGTTGCATCTTTCATCTGTGTTGCACTTACTTTTTACTTTGTAGACCCTGAAAAATCTTTTTACGGTGTGTCCCCAGTCATTATCTTCTTTCTTTTTATTTTTCTTACCTGTTTTGCGCTGTCAAGTTATGTGTTTTTAAATATAAGACGAGGAATACTCATCGGATTTTTTACTTCTGCACTGTTAATCCTTCAAATAACAGGGTATGCAAATGTTTTTTATATTACTGTTCTTCTTCTTATTGTTCTCATACTGGATATTGGTCTTAAAAAAAGATCTTAGGATTGTCATTTTAGCCTCCTCTTGGTACAATTCATGCATGAATAAGTTTTATATAACAAATGCTATTCCGTATGTAAACGCAAAACCTCACGTAGGGCATGCGCTAGAATTTGTGCAGTCAGACACTGTGCGAAGGTATCGCAAATTATTAGGGGATGATGTGCTACTGCTATGTGGTGGGGATGAAAATGCAATGAAGAATGTTCAGGCTGCTGAAAAAGAAGGAATACCCATTCAGGAATTTATAGACAAAAACACAGAACTTTTTGAACAGCTCTCAAAAAATTTAAATGTTAAGTTTGATGTGTTTCAAAAAGGATCAAGTGAAATGCATCATAAGTCTTCACAAAAGCTTTGGGAACTATGTAGTGCTGCTGGGGATATTTATAAAAAATCTTATTCAGGGCTTTACTGCGTGGGTTGTGAACTTTTCTATGAAAAAGAAGAGCTAAATGAAAAAGGAGAATGTTTTGAGCACCCGGGAAGAAAGCTGGAAGAAGTAACGGAGGAAAATTACTTTTTTAAATTATCAAAATACCAAACTCAAATTGAAGATCTTCTTAGTAACGACGTAATTAAGATTATTCCTGAGTCAAGAAAAAATGAAGTTTTATCATTTGTAAAAACAGGACTTCAAGATATCAGTATCAGCAGAACAAACGCTCGCGCAAAAAATTGGGGAGTACCAGTTCCAGGAGATGACAGCCAAAAAATGTATGTGTGGTTTGACGCACTCAACATTTACCAATCAGGAATTGGGTTTGCAACGAATGAAGAAGAATATAACAAATGGTGGCCGGCAGATGTACATGTTATTGGAAAAGGCATTATCAGATTTCACGCTGTATATTGGCCAGCGTTTTTACTATCTGCTGGACTAAAATTACCAAAAGAAATTTTTGTACATGGATACTTCACGGTAGATGGTCAGAAAATGTCAAAGACTCTAGGAAATGTAGTTGATCCTAACGCACTGATCCAAAAATACGGAGTAGATGCACTGCGCTATTATTTTCTGTCCCAAATTCCTGCAACCGGAGATGGTGATTTTTCAGAACAAAGACTGCGCGAAGTATACAATTCAGATCTTGCAAACGGGCTTGGAAACTTGTGTTCAAGGATTGCAAAACTTTGTGAAAAAGTAGAACTTCAAGGAGGAAGTGTGCCGGAAAAACTTGACTCAAAATTAAAAGAACAACTTGATCTTTATGATTTTAGCCGCGGACTAGAACACATTTGGAGTGAAATAAAAAATGCTGATGTTTCAATAAATGAACAAAAACCCTGGGAGAAAGAAAATGAAGAATTAAAACAAATCCTTGTGAAATTGGTTGATCAGATTATTCACATTGCGTATAATCTGCAACCATTTCTACCAACAACCGCTGAAAAAATACTCAACCAATTCACTGCAGAAAAAATTGTATCTTCTGATCCAGTATTCCCCAGGCTTTCCTAGAAAAAAGCCCCCGATAATCTCGGAGGCTTTCGAAGTTATTAAAATCAAGTTACTATTTTAAAACTTTTGCTTTTTTAGTAACTTTAATTTTCTTGGGTTCTTTCTTTTCAATCTTTTTGAATGTAAGTTTCAGAACACCATCTTCCAGCTCTGCCTCTGGTTCCTTATCCTGAACAATCCCTGTTGGAACCTTAAATGAATAGTTGAAGGAAGTAGACATAGAAGACATAAAATATCGTCTTTTATCTTTTTCTTCCTTATTATCTTCCATTGATGCACTTACTCGAACCACTCCATCTTCGAAAGTCACGTCTACTTTATCCTCCTGTATTCCAGGAAGTGCTGCTTCTGCAACTACTGCACTTTCTGTTTCATAGATATTAAGACCTTGACCCATAAGCCTAGATACACCAGGAATGGTCGGCATGTCAAAATCGTCTTCAAAGAAGCGATCTATATTCCAAGGATTCCATCTTATAATTGCCATAATTGAAATAAACTACATTAGAATATATCTAATTTGTATTCGTTTATGAAACTATACCGAGAGTCTCTGGTAAATCCCGAGGTTATATCCGAGGGATGCACCAAGAGTTAGCGGTATATACTTGTAGTTTCTTTTTCACCTCCTTTGCTCTTCATACTTAAGAATTTATACATTAGCAGTCTAGCATATTAACTGCTAATTTGTCAATACCTGAAAGGTCGCAGACCCCTCCATAAACGCTCTTTGAGCCGTATTCGAATACTCGAGTACTCGTTCTTTTAGATAGAATTAAAAAGGCGAGAAGTAAGTTGGTGGGGTCAATATCATATAGTTTATCTTTACTTGTCTCGTCACTTTTCCTCTGGTATTATAAATCATACTGTTTTATGAAGAAAAAACGCTTGTTTTCATTTTTCGCAATAATTCTTATTTTTATCGGATTTTTTCTTCTCTTCCAATTAATAGACCGGTTTTTACCAAAAGGAAAAGGAGCATTAAAAGTAGATAGCAATGTAAGAGCAAAAGTAGTTCTAAACGGAAAAGCAATCGGAAACACACCTCTTTGTCTATGCGACCCACAAGATACCATAAACGCTGGTCTCTATACGCTTCAACTTATTCCTGATGACGGATCAGAAACCTATTCCACAAAAGTTAAGATTCTAAACGGAGTACTCACAGCTGTTGACAGAACTTTTCTTCCTGGATCATATGCCTCATCATATGTCTTATATCTAGAAAAGATAAAAGGACAAAAAACAGAATTATTTGTTACCTCAATTCCAGACGGTTCTCTTATAACACTTGACGGAGATGACGTTGGGGTAACTCCAAAAACAATAACTGATATAACAACATCTGAACATGAAGTTGAGCTTCAAAAAGGAGGGTATGGTAAAAAAACAATTCTTGTTAGAACCGTCCCTGGATATAAATTGATCGTTGAAGCGGTACTTGGCACCGTACCCACTGAAACAGAAAATCTTCCTGGACAAGAACCACCAACCCCCACACCCACTCCAGACTCACAAACAGTGACCATTCTCTCAACGCCTGTTGGATTCCTTCGGGTAAGAAGCGGACCAAGTGTTAACTTCTCAGAAGTAAGCCAAGTTAAACCCGGAGAAATTTTTCCCTATGTGAATGAGCAAGATGGATGGTATCAAATACAACTAGCAGAAGGTAAGCAAGGTTGGGTAAGTGAAGATTATACAAAGCTTTCTAACCAATAACGTAAATAACAAATATAACAAGAAGCCCCCACATAATAACAGCTGATAATAAAGCTTTATCTGAAAGAAGTACTCGCTCAGGACTTTCACCCTCAGACTTTTCATAAATATCCTGAAGATATCTCATAACTCCGTAAATCACAGGAAAAGTTGTAACCATCAACCATTTACGCTGAAAGTAATCCGGTAGAAATTCTGGAAGAAAAATCTCAGGGGCCTGAATTCCTCTGGAAGATTCCTGAAAAGTAAAAAGTGCATAGAAAATAAGCGTTGAAGCAGCAAACATCATAGAATACGCATCAAGCAAATGCTCAGAATAATGAGATAAACTTTTTCTCACCGCTGCCAAATGGCTTCCTGTTTTATCTTTTAAAAGCGTTAACTCTGATCTTCTTTTACCTACCGCCAAAAAGAGCGAAATAGACACGGTTGTTAAGAGAAGCCAAATAGATATATGGTACCCTGAAAGAATTTCGCCAGCATACACACGTAAAAAATATCCAGAAGCAATAATTAGAATGTCAAAGATTACAATATTTTTAAAGATAAGTGAATATGAAAGTTGCAAAATAAGATACAAAACGGCAATTAAGAAAAACAGAATTGACGTGTGAAATGAAATATACAGAGATGTAGAAATCAAAAACACAAAATATATAATCCCTGCCCGAGGAGAAATAACCCCAGCTGCAATGGGTCTATTTTTTTTGAATGGATGTAGTTTATCTTTTTCAATGTCTAGTAAATCATTAATAACATATGTTGCAGATGAGAGTAAACAAAAAGCAATAAAGCCCCAAACAATCGGAATCATTACTTCAGGTAAAAACAACTGACCACCAAACATAGGAGCTGCAAAAAGTGCAAAATTCTTTAGCCACTGCCTTGGTCTTAATAATTTAAAATAATAGAAAAAAATTGTATTTCTCATGCAGTTTTATTTTTTTTTAAAATATACTTAAGCGTAATGATTACCCCACCAACTATCACTAGTAACAAAATTATAGCAAATAATTTTCCTTTACTTGAAAGGTTTAATGCTATAAGTCCTAAAATAAGAGACATGATCCAGTATGATATGGCAATTTGTTTTTGAGACATTCCTGCATCAAGTAATAGATGGTGCAAGTGACCTTTATCATGCCAGAAAGGAGATCTCTTGGAAAGTAGCCTTCTTGAGACGGTTAATAAAGCGTCAACTGCGGGAACACCCATAACAAGAAGTGCAGTTGCGAGCTTAACGCCTGAAAGAATTGACAAAATTCCAATTAAAAAACCAAGAATAGTTGCTGAATACCCGGGAAATATCTTAGCAGGATAAAAATTATAAACCAAAAAACCAGCAGCTGCACCCGCAACTATGAAAGATAAATTGCCTGCAATAATATTTGCCTCAGTAACTTCAGGAAATCTATACGCTGCAACACCAATGATAATTGATGAAATAGCAGCTATACCAGGCATTTGTCCGTCAACTCCTTTACTCCAGTTCAACATGTTCATAATCCATACAATCCATATGATTGCAAAAAGCTGAGGAACAAATAGTTTTGAAAGCTCAAAACCCGTAAAGTGCACTATTCCCCCTAAAGGATTCGTCACGTAAGGAATAGTAACCCCTGCTGCAAAAACAACTATTCCAGCGAATAAAATATTTGTAAAAAATCTAAAGTAAGGAGAAATATCATACTTATCATCAAGTAAACCTACGATAACTACCCCAATAGAGCACATATATATAATAAGTAGCTGAGGGTAAGCGGGAAGAAAAAACAGTGAAGAAATTATAATCGCAATAAGAATTGGTAACCCCCCCGCCCGAGGGATTGGTTTTTTATGAATTATTGCAGGATGCTTATGTGTTTTAGGGTCATCGAGTAATCCATACTTTTTAGCAAAGGAGATTACCACCGGAACAAAAATAATACACAAAATAAACGGTACTAAAAAAATAATACTTGGTTGTAAAAAATTCATATTAAAATATAAGCAGTAAAATCTGTACCAATGCAAAAAAACCTAATAATGAGACTAAGAAACCGTTTACCGTTAGTATTCTAGCAACAAGCGTATGTTTTGTGTAAATAAGTTTTGCTATATATAGATTTAAAAAGATAACAACAATAGAAACTGCAGGAACTAAAAAAATAAGCTGGGAAAGAGCTAATCTATTTCCCCCCCAAGGTAAACTATTAAAAAGTGGAATAAGAGGCGGAAGACTACTGTAAAAAATGGCTATAAGTATTACTTGAATTGTCAGAAAAAAAATACATAAAAAAAATGGATATTTTATGCTACTATCTCGTACTATAAAACTATTCCTCACGCTCATAAATTTGGATTGAATTTAGTAAATATCTTAATTCATAATTTGATAAAAAATTATTTTTCAACTCACCATCTTTTGTAACAATTATATATTTTGGTTTTGCTTCATCTATTGCTTTCTGAGTTTCTAAAATTCCATCTTTATAAAATGAAATATGATATGCAACTATATAACGTCCAGGTGGTAACTTATCCGCGAGAAAATAAATTTGCCCACTGTCAGAAACTAAAAATATTGCATCTTCTGGTTTTGTATTTATCTCAATAAATCGAGCTATCTCATAATCTCTAGGTGTTATTCTATCAAAAAAAGATTGATATGTTGTAATAGACCTTTGCCCATTCATAAATTCAACATAATTTGCATAGTACGGTGTGATTTTTGTATACATCCAAAAGTTTTTTCGCAAAAGAAGTAAGACAATAATAAATATGAAAACATGAAACACTTTTAATCGCACTTCTGCTTTTTCAAATAATAAACCAAAAAATAAACAAAAAGCAGGTAGGGAAACTAACATATAATGCGTATACGGTCTTCCTGAAAAAAACGTATTAAAAAGTGAAAATAACATCCAAAGATATATTGCTACTCCTGCCCTTCCAAGTTTTCTTCTAAACAGAATGGTAAGTATTATTGCGATAAATAAAGCAATTACTTTCAGTATTAAAATCCCTTGCGGCACAGACACGTCCATGGTTCCCAGCTTAAACTGTAATAAATTCGCGTATCCTACATATCCTACATTTTGGGAGAACGCTGCCCTAAAAAAATCTTGAAAACTACCTACGAGTAAAAAGTACAGACCTGTTAAAAAAATGGGGGTTAGAAATGCAACCGCAAGAATCGTTTCAAGCTTTATAACCCTGATAAGCTCTTTTGGACGTGAAAGAAAATGCTTCAAATCAATAAAACTTAAATCATAAAAACGTAACGTAAATAAAATAAAAACAAATGCAATAAAATCAAACAACGCAACTATCTTCGTTAAAAATGCAACTGAAAGAAGTATCCCTATAAGGGCAGGCTGAAAAACTGACGAAGATTTTTTAAGTTTTATTAAAAGATACAAAGCAAGAAGAATTGGCAGAATCATGAAATTCTCTGCATTTGCAATATTTCCTTCCAGAAGAGGTATCCCAAACAAAAATCCAAAAGCAAAAGTTGCAGAAAATAATGAAACCCTTTTCTGAAAAAGATTTCTTGCAACAAAGAAAAACACAATTATTGAAAGCGCTCCGAAAACAAGAGACAACAATCTAATTAAAAATAAATCTCCATTTACAAACGCGTATAAAACGTATAAAAGCGGCGGCTTATTATCCCAGATCCCAGAATATAACATTCTCCCCGAATTAAGTGCTCGTCCAATTACCTGATATATTCCTTCATCACCATACCAATCTGGCTCAACAAGGGATGGAATCCTTAGAAGGATAAATAAAAATACAACCCCAATGAGAAAGAAATAATCATAGTCAGGCTTTACTTCTTTTTTATAAATTTTTTTTAATAACTCCATTCTAGAATTTATTGGCAACTTTTAAACTTGCCAAAGGCAAGACGCAAAGTTATAGAAAAATGGTCGTTAGACCTTTTCAGTTACTTTATACTCCATCCTCTTTCCTCGTATGAGTTGTAGGTGTGACATAAGCGCTGGAATTGTGGAAAGTAAAAATCCAGCAATCGGCATAAGCACAAATTCTAAAGGAAACATAAACTGTTTCATTTTAGAAGGTTTCGCGTATTTATTTGAACGAAGATCAAAATCAACATAAATCATAATAAAAAGAGTAAATAAACATACCGTTAATATGAACCCTGAAAGTTGAGGAAGCGTATATCCAAGACTTGTTCTTGAAAAAACAGGATTCAAAAATACGACTAAATTTGCAGAAATGGTAATAATAAACCAGTTTACTGGCCATAAAATATGATCTAGCAAAACATTTGAAACCAAATATGTCTTTTTTAGAAAAGGAACATTTTTTACGGTCAACCACCATCTTAGAAACACAGCATCATCTGAAATTCCCCAAGACCATCTTCTTTCTTGGTTATATTTATTCATAAGGCTTCCAACATACGTCATAGATTGAGGTGCATCCATAGACGTTTTAAGAAAAATTGGCTCAACTGAAACCTTTCCTTCATTCATAAAAAATGCTTTAAAAAATACCCGATAGTCTTCTGGAATAACATCTGTATCCCAATATCCGATGTTTTTCAAAAGCTTAAAGGAAAGTGTATATGTTGAATTAGGAATAAGTTTTAATCCCTGAACGAGAAGTGAAGTCCTCAATAAGCTTCCAAAAAATGCAATAACCCGAGTTCCAGCTGGAACTTTCCAAAAATTATTATAGTAAACATTTGCAGATTGAAAAAATGAGAGATGAGGATTCTTGCAAGTAAGAAATGTGTAAGCTACGTGCGCAAAATATTGCTCATCAAAAATAGAATCAGCATCAACAGATGAGATTGTCGCATAATCTATATCAATGCGACCCCCCTCAACTAACTCCTTATACGCTTTAACACTTGCAAATGCTTGGTTCGAAGATTTTCCTTTTACTTCATTTGGTAAATCCGGATGGAATGTTGCCGTTATTGTTCCAAAAACATTTTTGTAATGCTTTATCAATTCTTTTGCTTTCTGAAAAGCCTCTGCCTCCCTCTCTTCCATTGCTAAATAAATATGTATTTGTTTTTTGGGAAATGTCTGAGACTGGATACTATTTATGGTCTCCATGAGCTTATTTAGCGATTCTTTATAGGTAGGGATGATAATAATATGATGTATTTTTAAACTTTGTGGCAAACTCATTACTTTCTCCATCCAGTCTGTTTTTTCAGCAATTTTTATTTTTCTAGACGCAATAAATGAACAAATTGCCAAATTTACAGACTTATAAAGCCACCAAATATCAAAGAATATAATAAAGTAAGCAAGAATTACCGGAAAGAAAAACGATCCCCAAAACGGGATACTAATAAGAAATAGGGCGGTCAAAGGAGGGATTAATTCAAGAAGTCTTATTGATTTTCTCGGATATCTGGTAAAAAACAGGCTCAAATAATAATTCATACAATGTTTCTAAAAACTGTTTGTGCGTTTTTTGTGGTAATAGTATTTACCTCTTCAAAGGATATACCTTTTAACCGGGCGATCTCCCCTGCTATAATTATAACATTTTTAGGGGTATTTCTGGTTCCACGAAGAATTTGTGGTGACAAGAATGGACTATCTGTTTCAGTAACTATACGCTCAATTGGCACATACTTCACAAGTTCTGACAACGCAGTACTTTCTCCTGGTGGAATACCTGGATACGTAATGTTCCCATCAAATCCTACATAAAAACCTGCGTCAAGAACTTTTTTTGCAAATTCAGTACTTCCTGAAAAGCAATGAAACATTCCTGGCACATCCTGCAAGTCTTTTACATAATCAGAAAGTATAGAAAGCGTATCATCCCACGCAAGACGCGTGTGAATTTGAAGCGGAAGAGATAGCTTTATGGAAAGTTCAATTTGTTTTCTAAAAGCATCTTCCTGCAAATCTTTTGGAACTATCCCATTTGTCCGGTAATTCCAATAATCCATCCCTATTTCTCCGATTCCTATCACCTTTTCATTTTTAGCTAATTTTTCGAGTTGCTCCAGCCAATCCTCGGGCATCAAGCCCTCATATTTTTCATCTGATTTGTCCGCATGATGCGGATGAATACCAACAATAGCGTACAAATTAGGATATTTCGAGGCTAGATCAACTGCTTTTTTACTTGATTCAATACTTGTTCCCGTATTAACAATGGTTTTAACTCCAGCCTGAAATGCATCTTTTATCACTTGATCAAAATCATTTTCAAATTTATAGAAATTTAAATGACAATGCACATCAACCATAATTCAGTATCAAGTATACTGTATTTAGTATTCAGTATAAATGAGAACGTAGTTTAAATGAAAAATATGAAGAGTGGGTAATCGAATCTATAGAAAAATAACTATTCTCTATTCACTAAGCTCTAATCTCTCTACGTTAGTAGTCCATGCCGCCCATGCCTGGCATTCCGCCGCCCATGCCTGGCATACCACCTGATGGAGGATTTTTTTCTGGAAGATCAGCAACTAATGCTTCTGTTGTTAGAACCATCATGCCAACTGATGCAGCATTCTGAACTGCAGACCTGGTCACTTTTGCTGGATCAACAATTCCTGCATCTATCATAGAGCCATATTTTCCAGTCATAACATTAAATCCATAATCATCTACTTTTGACGCTGAAATGTTATTCATAACAATTCCAGGATCTTCTCCTGCATTTGAAATAATTCTTGCTGCTGGTTGTGAAAGCGCTGCATATAAAATCTCTATCCCCTGCTTTTCATCTAATATTGCTGTCTTATCTTTTAATTTATCAAGAACTATTCTTGCTTTAAGCAGTGTAATTCCTCCACCAGGCACAATCCCCTCCTCAAGCGCAGCTTTTGTTGCGGCAACCGCATCAATAACCCGTTCTTTTTTCTCTTTCATCTCAATTTCAGTTGCAGCACCAACATTTATAACTGCTGCGCCACCTGAAAGTTTTGAAAGTCGTTCCTGAAGTTTTTCTTGGTCAAAATCTGATGTTGATTTTTCTATCTCATTTTTAATCTGTGCAATTCTACTTGTCACATTCGTTTTAGCTCCTTTTCCGCCAATTACTTGCGTAGAATCAGCAGTTGCTAAAACTTTTTCAGCCCTTCCGCAATCATCAATTGTTACAGAATCAAATTTTCGTCCTGTATCATCAGAAATAACGGTTCCACCGGTCAAAATTGCGATATCTTCAAGCATTTGCTTTCTTCTATCGCCAAATCCTGGTGCTTTTACAGCTAGTACATTAAATGTTCCCTTTAGTTTGTTGAGAACAAGCATTGCAAGCGCTTCACCTTCTATGTCATCAGCAATAATTACTAAATTCTTTGAAACCTTTACAAAATTCTCTAAGAAAGGAAGGAGTTCCTGAAGATTAGTTATTTTTTTATCAGTTATTAATATGTAGGCATCATCAATTTCTGCTTCCATACGGTCTGAATTGGTCACAAAGTATGCTGAAGTGTATCCTTTATCAAATTCCATTCCTTCTTTGTAATCAATGCTAAATTCTAGTCCTTTACCCTCCTCAACAGTTACAATTCCGTCTTTCCCAACCTTGTGTAAAGCTTCTGCGATAAGTTTTCCGATCTCTTCATTTTGTGCAGAAATTGTTGCAACCTTCGCAACATCTCCATCTACTACTTTTTTACTCATTCGCTTTACCTCTTCAACAACTGCTTCTACACCTTTTTCAACGCCTGATTTTAAAATCATCGGATTAGATCCTGCTGCAACGGCCTTAAATCCGTTATGAATAATGTGCTGTGCTAAAAGCGTTGCAGTGGTTGTTCCATCTCCTGCAACATCATTTGTCTTAGAAGCTGCTTCTTTCACAAGTTGTGCTCCCATATTTTCAAATGGATCTTCTAGTTCTATTTCTTTTGCTACCGTTACTCCATCATGAATAACATTAGGTGCACCCCATTTTTTATCAATCGCAACGTTTCTACCCTTTGGACCAAGAGTTGTGGTAACAGCATTTGCTAACTTATCAACTCCTGCTTTTAACTTTGCTCGTGCTTCTTCTGAATATATAATTTGTTTTGCCATTTTTTTATCTCCTTGTTTGAAAATTAAAAATTTAAAATTGAAAATTCCATTGTTAATTATTTAACAATGGCAAGTATATCTTTTTGATCAACCATTACCCATTCTTCATTTCCAACTTTTACTTCATTCCCACCCCATTTTTTATACATAACTTTTTGTCCAACTTTCACAACCATTGGGTGCTTTTCACCTTTTGGAGTAACATCCCCATCACCAATTGCCATAACAAGCCCAACAGTTGGTTTTTCTTTCACAGAATCAGGAAGAATAATGCCAGATGCAGTTTTTGTTTCTGGCTCAAGTGGTTTTATAAGTACATTGCCAAAAAGCGGCTGGATGGATTGTGCTGATGAATCTATCTTTTTCATTATCAATTTAGTCTTCTGATTGCTAATTTTAAGAAAAACTTCATTCTTTGTCAAGTGTTTTTTTCAAATAGTTGACAATACATACCAAATTGGATACGCTGATAGAGGCATATTTCTTGCCTGTTCTATGGGTATTTTAAAAAATAAATGGTTTATCTTAGGAAACATACTTCTTTTACTAATCGTTATTCCTGTCACGCTTTTTGTAGTTCGTCAACAAACAAATCTTAAATCTAAAGCTGCGCCTTCCACAAACCTTTCATTCCAACCGGCAACTGCTGAAATAGGACTTGGCGAAACCGCAACGTTTGATATTTTTGTAGATCCTGGACAAAACGTAGTCTCCATTCTAGATGTAACCATCTCCGTTGATCCTGACGTTTTTGAAATTGTAAGCCTAGAGAGAAATGAAACAGCATTTCCAGTAAGCTTAAAAGGCCCTGATATCCAATCAGGCACAGTAACTGCTGCCATGTCAACATCAAATGATGTTGCTCGTGCAATCCAAACCGTTACAAAAGCGGCAACTTTGACTGTTAAAAGTAAAAAACTAACAAGTGGTCCATCTATTATTAAGTTTGATACCCCACCATCACAAGCATTTTCGCTTGCTTCAGCAGATGGTGAAACAGAAAACGTTCTCCAGGGTGGAGGCACAGCATCTGTCACGGTAACTGATGGCACTAATCTTTCCCCTACTCCAACCGGTGGAGTCGGTGGAACCAATCCCACAGGAACTTTAAGCCCGACTCCTTTGGCAAACCAAGCACCTGTCTGCACCGCACTTTCACTTGATAGATCAGCAGCTGGAGCAGCACCCTACGCAATCATATTTACAGCAACTGGGTCAGATAATGGAGGCACCATTTCTAATGCTTCATTCAACTTTGGAGACGGACCTGCCCAAGCTGTAACAACAGGTGGAGGAATTGGAACAAATTCAGTAAATGTTCAAATAGCTCATACCTTTACAACTGCTGGCACCTATAACGTAACGGCAACGCTTACTGATGATGGAGGGCTCACAAGCACAGCTGGATCATGCACGCAAACAGTTACCATCACTGCAGGTTCAGGATCTGGCTCAACAGGTGGATCAACTGGTGGTACAGGCGGAACAGCTGTTCCCACACTTCCCGTGACAGGAACTTTTGAAACAGCGCTTATGGTTGCAGGTGCCGCAGCAGTTGCCGTTGTGGTAGGCGCCTTCCTTTTCATTCTCTGAAAGAGAACATCCGTTTCTCTAATTTCCCCAACTCTTGACTTTACATTTCCAGGTTATATAATCTCCTCATGTCACAAGCACTTGAGCAAAGAGATCGATATCTCCCAGCTCCAACTCCTGCAGAGTTACTAGACTATGCAGATCACATAATTCGATCTTCGCAACCACCACAAAGGGAAACAAAAACTTCTGATAAGTCTAGGGCTGATACCGTACTCATCCCTTTAACATCTGACATAGAAACACAAAAAGTCGAATGGTATATTTTGCTAAAAAGAGCAGTTAGGATTAACAATTCTTTTGAGATTGGCAATCCTACCATTTCTATTGAGATAGGTACAACCACTCTTGACGTTCAAGAAGAGGTTGCTACCCTACGAGAAGGCTATAGAGATGAAATTATAGCAAGAAAGAATAATCGTACAATGCAGGGCGCAAGAAGGCCATTATCACACGTTGAGCTAAGGCAAACTAGTAACATCCTTAACCATGCAAAAGCTTACATACAAGAAGCAGCAAAATTAAAATCCTAAACTTTCAAAACACTCAAAAATGCCTCCTTTGGCACATTCACATTTCCGATCGTTTTCATTTTAGCCTTACCTTTTTTCTGAGCTTCTAAAAGCTTATCTTTTCTTGTTCTATCCCCTCCATATAATTTTGCAGTAACATCTTTTCTCAAAGCTGAGATTTTTTCTGATGCTATTATTTTCCCTCCTACTTGCGCACGCACTGCAACCACAAAATTATGCCTGGGTATTTCCTTACTTAATATCTCAACAATTCTTCTGCTGAACGACTCTACCTCTGACTCGTGAACTATAAATGATAATTCTGGAATGTTTTGCTCGTTTACAAATATATCTACTCTGACAAGCTTTGAAGGCCTAAATTCTTTTATTTCATAATCAAAAGATGCAAATCCACTCGAAGCAGATTTTATTTTGTCATAAAAATCATAGACCACTGAAGCAAGTGGCATTTCAAATGTAAGTTTTACTAAATTTTCAAAATACTCTACATTTTTCTGTACACCTCGCCTGCTGTTTATTATCTCAAGTAAGTTCCCCAAATAATCACCGGGAGTATAGATTTCACCCAATATAAAAGGTTCAAGCATTTCAAATGCTCCATTATTAAAATCTTTTGGTGATGTTATGCTTTTTCCATCTATTTTATATTCTATGGTAGGAGGAGCCGTAAACACCTCAATTCCTTCTTCCCTTTCAAGCCTCTCAATTACAATTTGAGAATGCAAAAGTCCTAAAAATCCACATCTGAATCCTGGTCCAAAAATCGTAGACATTTCAGGTGAAATAGTAAGCGCAGCATCATTAAGCTTTAATTTATAAATTGCTTTTCGTAAGCTCTGAAATTCTGAATTCGAGCTTGGATATATAGATAAATATACAAACGGTTTCATGGGTAAAAACCCAGGAAGCGGTTCTGCTGGATCTTTTAATAGCGTCATGGTATCTCCAACTTTTGCTTGCGTAATATCTTTAATGTTTGTTATAACGTATCCCACTTCTCCTGCAGATAATTTTTCACTTGAATAAAAGGTGGGTTTCATAAAGCCTATATCCATAATCTGCGCTGAAGTCTTATCTGCTAAAAATAATATTTCATCACCCTTCTTAATTTCACCAGACTCAAGCCGAACGAAGATAACAATTCCCCTGTGCTCATCATATTTTGAGTCAAAAATATAAGCTTGCGTTTTTGAATTTTCAGACACTTTAGGCGGCGGAATTTTATCGATTACCGCAGTTAGTAAGTCTTCAACTCCATCACCTGTTTTTGCAGAAATATAATGGATCTCACTTTTCTCAAAGCCAAGACTATCAACCATCGTTTTCTCAACGGCGTCTACTCGTGCCATAGGAAGGTCAATTTTATTAATTGCAGGAACAATTGTTAGGTTAAGTTTTTTTGCAAAATTAAGATTGGCAACAGTTTGAGCTTGAATGCCCTTTGTTGCATCCACGAGTAAAACTGCACCTTCGCATGCATAAAGCGTTCTTACAACTTCATAGGAAAAGTCCACATGCCCAGGAGTATCAATTAAATCTAATATATACTCTTGCCCGTTCAAGCTATAATTCATCCGAACCGGAGCAAGCTTTATGGTAATACCTCGTTCTCTGGAAATTTCACTGGAATCTAAGAACTGCTCACCTATATCTTCACGACGAATAGTCCCCGTTAAAACAAGGAGCCTATCAGCAAGGGTAGACTTCCCGTGATCCACGTGAGCAATGATGGCAAAATTCCTAATGTTGTTTTTCATACAGTTCTCCTTCGCAATTATAATCTATGTGGCTAGGTTACACAATAAAATTAGAGGGTTTGCTTGGGACCATCAATAATCTCTTTAATATCTCGTAATGAACTCTTCCCTTGACTAAATCGCTTCAACACTGCCAACACGTATGATGCCTCCTGAATTCTAAATATCCACGTAAAAAATACGTATGTTAAAAACCCAGCAAGTGATGCAATTCCGGTTAAAAGTATTAGGTTTATAGTTCTTGTTGTATCAAAAACTAATTGATCAAGAAGTTTTATGGGAATATAAAGCGCAATTCCCGTTAAAAATGCACAAGTGCCTATCTTCACACTTACTGTTATTATTTGTTTTTTTGGAAGCAAGATTTTTCTGTCAAGTAAAATAAACAACAACACAATTGCTAAAACGTTAGAAATTGAATACGCTGCTGCAAGAAAAAATATTGGAAGATGTAAAACAAGTAAAAATAGGTATGAAAGAAAAATATTTACTCCTACTGCAATAGTCGTTACCATAAGTGGTGTTTTTGTGTCTTTATACGCAAAAAAAGCACGAGCAAATAAATAAATAAGGGCTGCAGGGGCAATAGCAACTGAAAAATAAGCGAGTGTTCGTCCAGTATCAACCGTTGCAACCCAGTCAAATCTGCTTGCGCCAAAAAACAACCGAACAACAGGAATCCGAAGCACTGCAAGAAGCGCTGATATAGGAAGCGTAAGATATAAAATTTGCGTAAATGATGATACAAAAATATGCGTAAAAGTTTCTTTGTCATTTGTTTTCTGAGATAAAGCCGGAAAGCTCGCTTGTGCAATTGATTGACCAAACAAAACAACAGGAGCTAGCACGAGTGTTTGCGCGAGATCAAAAATAACAAGACTTCTTGCTCCTAAAAATGAGGCAAAGAAAACATTAGCTGTTATTGCAAATTGCGTAACGATTAAAGTCATAGACCGTGGAACCATAAGGCGAATTACCTTCATAACCCCATTTTTAAAATCTAAAATAGGCCTATACCGAAACCCTGAATGAATAAGAACTGGTATTTGGATAATAAAAAACAAAAACGATCCAATCACAACACCTATGCTTGCTGCATAAATTCCGATAAAAGGAGCAAGAAGTAGTAGTCCAAGTATAATTCCTAAGTTATAAAACGCAGTTGCCATTCCGGGAATTAAAAAGTGTTGCAGTGATTGAAGAACGGCAGTAGCAACAGTTCCTAAAATGAAAAACAACTGTGCAAGCTGAATTACAATCATAAACTGAGCCATAAGCCTCAGCTCTGCAGGAGAAAATCCAGGCGCGATAACAGAGCTTAATGGGAGTGCAAATATGATAATTATAATACTTACAACAATATAAAATAGAACCCCAAGCGTTAAAAGACTTGAGGTAAAAAGATCTGCTTCTTTTCTTTTGTTTTGTGCTACATATTCAGAAAAAATTGGAATAAAAGAAGTTGAAAGAGCACCTGCAATAACGACTGAAAAGATAAAGTCTGGAATTCTAAACGCAGCAAAAAATACACCTAAATCTTCAGATGCGCCAAAAAATGAAACAAGAATCCTATATTTAAAAAGTCCCAAAAACTGTGAAAATACGGTCGTAAGTATTATGAATAGAGCAGCAGAGAAAATATTAGTTTGCTTTGAGGTGAGCGCACCAAGACCTTTCTGAAAAAATTTTCGCATAGATTATTGTCTACAAATTATGTAATTTTAAAAAAGCCCATCCTGCAACCTTATCTATATTCCTAACAAAACCGGAATATATGGGAATAACTGCAGAATAACAAACTCGAATCAAGCCCACAGGGCTTTATTTTTCAAGTATAGCATGGTACAATACCACTTGTCAGCAGCTTTTGCTGATTTTTTCATACTATGCCAGTAAAGAATGTTACTGGCACAAATTAATTTATGCCAGTTATTAAATCTGCAATAAAAAAATTGAGACGAGATAAAAAACAGGAAAAGGAAAATAACCTGTTTCGAGCTTCTGTGGAAAAAGCAGTAAAGGAAGCAACAAAAAATCCAACCCAAAAAGCTGCATCAGCTGCATTTTCTTTCGTAGACAAAGCTGTTAAGAAAAACCTTATCCACAAAAATAAAGCTGCAAGAATAAAATCAAAAATTTCAACCTTACTTCCCAAAAAAACAACAAAACCTACAACCACAGAAAAAAAACCTGAATCAAAATCAACAGTCAAAAAAACAACTTCTAAAAAAACTACAAAATAGGCTTTTTTTCTTTGACAATCCCCCAAAAACAATCTAAACTAAATTTATGCAGAATGACGCCTATCGTCTCAATATTAACCTTGGAAAAAAGAAGGAAACCAACACTGGAAATATATTTATAAAATGGGCTATTAGCCGAGGAAGAATTATTGTAATAGTAATAGAGCTTCTCGCGCTTGGTGCGCTTGGATATCGGTTTTTTATAGATCAAAAAATTGTAGACTTGAATGACGAAATCAAAAACCAGCAAATTTTTATTCAGGCACAAGCTCAGCAAGAAAAACAATTCAGAAACCTACAGTCACGCATAGATACTATCCAATCAATAACCTCTGATACGCAAACCAAAGTTCAATTCTTAAAAGACATACTCTCGCTTGCTTCTCAAAGCGCTCTACTCTCAAACAGTTTAAACCTTACTGACAACACAGTCGCAATTGATGGTCAGGCAAGTTCTGTTTTTTCTCTTAACTCATTTGTTGAAGCGCTGAAAAAAAATCCAAATGTTGAAACAATCTCCATGGAGGAGCTTTCAACGCTTGATCAGGGAGTTCGGTTCAGAATAACTGTACAGTTATTGTCTAACAAAAAAGAAGTATGATACCTACATCTTCAAATACACAACAACCAATAATTCAACCAAGAAAAAATCCAAATAGTACTCCTTTGGGTACAGGTGTAAATAAAGAGAAAGTAATTACATACACATACCTTGTTTTCAGTTTTCTTACCATTTCTATTTTTGGAATATTTGCTCTTCTGCCTGCCTTTTCAACAATATCAACGCTTAATAAACAGTATGAAGATAATAAAAAAATAGCTGATGCCTTGGAAACCAAGCTGAATGCTCTTGCTAATTTGACTCGAGAATATAAATTACTAGAAAAAGATCTTCCTTATATTTATGGTGCGGTACCATCCTCGTCACAAATTCCAACGTTTATGAGACAGGTTGAAACAATCGCACAAGATAATAACGTAAATATACAATCACTTACCTCTGGTACTGTTGAATTTTTTCCGCTTGAGAATAATGCAAACGATCTCTATTCATATACTTTCTCGCTTGAAGCAGTAGGCGCTGAAAAAAACATAAACAGCTTTATTAATACCATCATCTCATTTAATAGAGTTATCAGTATTGATAGAATAACAACGGGAAATATTTCAGGAAACGTATATAAAACATCTATAGGCGGAAAAGTATATTTTTCAAAAGATATTACTAATTAAGCTATGCTAAAAAATCTTGTTTATCTTACTATATTCACAACGTTCATAGTTCTTGTTTGGATAGGAGTAACTATTTATCACAACTTCTCAACAACAACAATTTCAGAAGTTACACAAATTCAAATAGTTCCTATCAAGGCAACTTTTGATAGGGAAACTATTTCAAATTTAAAAAAAAGAAAACAGATAAAAGCTGACCTATCACAACCGTCAACGATTAGCTCAACAACAGAGGAAGAGACAACATCTTCAAAATCAGCACTTCTTTTGGAGCAAAACTTAATACCAACAATAACCGCAGAAGGAGAGTTTTAAAATTATGAAAAAAGGATTTTTTGATAGAAGAATACCAACAGTTTTTGCGCTGTTTCTTTTAATTGGCGGCATAGCAACTACAATGCTTTTAATAAATCAAGGAATTTTTACCATAACAAGAGCCACCCCGGACCAGGAACCTCAAAATGTTTCAGTCACAAACAGAACCGGCTCATCATTTACTGTTGCGTTTACAACGCATGAAAAAACAGTTTCTGCAATATCTCTAACGATTGATGGGACCGAAACATTATTGTTTGATGATAGAGATGGGGATGAAAAGAAAGCATATTTTTCCCATGAAATAACAATTCCCGGTCTCAAACCGAACAATAATTATGGGTATAAAATTCTTTCAAATGGAACTGCCTACCCAGAATCAGATGAATTGTTTCAAGGAAAAACATCAGAAAAAATATCAGAAAAACCAGAGGATGTAAGCATGCAAGGAAAAATTTTATTACCTGATGGTAGTAAGGGATCCGACACATTAATTCTTATAACTCCCACTGATGGAATGCTTACATCCGTTGTCACAGATAATGATGGAAACTATTCAATACCTGCTCGATTATTAAAAACGAGTGACGGAACAAAATACCTAGATACTTCTGAACATATTAATATTCAAATTCAAGCACTGCAAAAAAATCTAACATCTACGATAACTACCACTTTTATCCCAAATGGCTCAATACCACCAATTAGTCTATCAGAAAATTACGAATTCATAGCGGATATAAATGAACAATTACTGGCTACTCCATCTTCACTTTTCAAAGAGCCTGACCCAAATATTTCAAATACTCTCCAAGTGTTGTCGCCAAAAGAAAACGAAACGTTTATAGATGTTCGTCCACAATTTAGAGGAACCGCACCGGCAGGAAGTATTGTCAGAATAGCTATTGATGGTAAAAATGCAGCACAATTAAGATCGTCGCCTAATGGAAACTGGTCTTTTAGGTCTAGTGCACCACTCTCAACCGGTGACCACACCATCTCTGTTACAAGCGGTGGCAGAAGTGTTAAACAGGAATTTTCTGTATTTTCAAGTGGTTCTCAAATTGCAGAGACTGCTACTCCTTCTGCAACACTAACGCCATCCACTCCAACGCCTACACCTACAGAAAGTGTTACGGTGAGTCCAACCTCTGAGCCTCTTACAACGGTTACACCAACACCAACTGGCATAACCGTTACATCGATTCCTGTTGGAGCGCCAAATGAAACACTTACTCCAGCAAGCCCTACTCCAACTACTTTTGTTCCAACAAAAATTCCACTACCCCAAACTGGCACGACAGAACAAGGCATCCTCTTGACAGGAGCAGCTTTACTTTTTATAGTAGCAGGATCGGTTCTCTTCTTTGTTCTTTAGAAAGATATTTATAGTTCATTAGAATTCATTAAGTTAAAACGAAATATATGAAAATTGCAATTATCGGTGCCGGCTTTACCGGTCTTTCAGCAGCCTACTATCTATCAAAGGGTGGTCATTCTGTTAATGTCTTTGAGCTCGATGAAAAACCGGGAGGTCTTGCAGTCGGATTTAAGCCTGTCAATCAAAGAAAAAAAGTGCCTGCACTGAGGAGTAAAACGACGAAGTGGGACTGGACGCTTGAAAAGCATTATCATCATTGGTTCACAAATGATAAAAATGTGCTGGATCTTGCCTCTGAGATTCACCATCAAGTTGAAATAGTCAGACCTAAAACTTCATCATTTGTGCATGACAAAATTTTCCAACTTGATTCCCCCACATCTCTTCTTAAATTTCCAAAGCTTTCTTTAACCGACCGGATCCGCATGGGAGTCTCCCTTGCCCTTCTTAAATATAATCCTATCTGGCGCCCACTTGAAAAATACAAAGCAGAACCGTACCTTAAAAAGTTCATGGGAAAAAAAGGATATGACATGATTTGGAAACCTTTAATGGATAACAAGCTGGGAAAATATGCAAAAGACGTATCTCTCAGTTGGTTTTGGGCAAGAATCTATAAAAGAACTCCAAGCTTGGCTTATCCTGAAGGAGGATTTTTGGAGTTTGCGCTTCACCTGCAAAAAGCGGCGGAAAAAAATGGGGCAAAGTTTTTTTATGAAACAGAGGTTGTTAACCTAACATCAAATAATAATCCTCAAGTGACATTTAAAAAAGTTCGTGGTAAGCAAAGCTTGCGATCCTCGGCTTCAACTGTGGGTCTAGAAAAGTTAGTAGTTAGTAATTATGATACAGTCATTGTAACTACCCCATCATTTCTTTTTAAAAAAATTACACCCTCACTCCCCAAGGATTATTCTGAGAAGTTAGGAAAACTAGTTGGAATTGGAGCCATGAATTTAGTACTTCGACTAAAACAACCGTTTTTTTCAGATAATACATATTGGCTGAACATGTGTGATTTAAAATCCCCGATTTTGGCAATCGTTGAACATACGAATTTTATGGATAAAAAGCACTATGGGAATGAGCATCTCGTTTATTTAGGTAATTATATGGAAATAACTGATCCAAGATTCAAAATGACTGAACAGCAACTTCTTAAGTTATATGACCCCTGGCTTAAAAAAATAAACCCTAACTATAAAAAATATATCATTGGATCTGAACTATTCCATGCGCCATTTGCCCAGCCCATTATTTTTCCAAATTATTCAAAACAGATTCCAGAATTTAAAACCCCTCTTAAAAATGTTTATCTTGCAAACATTGAACAGGTATACCCTTGGGATAGAGGAACAAATTACGCGGTAGAGCTAGGAAAAAGGATTACAGAAATAATAGTACAATAACGTTATGCTTTCTAACAAAATCCTCATTCGCGTCTTCTTTGGACTCTGCTTCCTTTTCTCATGCATATTAATGCTTCAAACATTCTCATACCAAAACGGAAACATACTGATTGGTTCAAAATTATGGAGCGACTTCGCTTCGCACATACCGCTTATACGCTCTTTTTCGTTAGGATGGAATTTTCCAGTAGAATACCCTTTATTCCCAGGTGAACCAATCCACTACCATTTCTTGTTTTATGCATTTGTGGGACTACTTGAAAAAATAGGACTTCCCATAAATCTCGCATTAAATATTCCATCAAGTATTGGATTTTTTCTCCTCCTTGTTATGTTATATTCTTTTGCAAAGTTAGTTTTCTCATCAAGGGCAGTTGGAATTCTTACCGTAATCTTTTTTTTATTTAACGGATCGCTCTCATTCATATATTTCTTTCAAAAACATCCACTTTCAACTTTATACATTCAGGATATAATTAAAAACACCTCCTTCTCTTCGTTCGCACCCTATTATGGAACTGGTATTGTATCTGCATTCTGGAATCTGAACATCTATACAAACCAGAGACACTTTGCAGCAGCACTCGCTCTTTCACTTTTTGTAATATCTCAAGTGTTAAAACCTATATTTTCTAAAAAGAAAAATCTTGGAATTACAGAATCCTTGCTACTAGGGTCTTTACTTGGTCTTTCTTTTTACTTTCATGTAGCCGTTTTTATGATGACCGGAATTGTTTTAGTTTTTCTTGGATTATTCTTTTCAAAAATAAGAAGCCAGTTGCTAATTCTACTTTTAATGGCAGGTTTATTCTCGTATCCCCAATATCTCTACATGAATTCGGGAGGAAATGCTTTTGGTATTGTTTTTAAACCGGGATATCTTATCTCTGAAAATCTTTCAGTTGCAAATTTTACCTTGTATTGGTTTATGAATTTAGGACTTCACTTTTTACTTATCATTCTTGGTTTTCTCTTTGCAAATAAAAATCAAAAAAAAGTACTTCTCGCATTTTTTAGCATGTTTGTAATAGGAAATTTATTTCAATTTTCTCCAGAAATGGCTGCTAACCACAAATTTTTTAATTATTTTATGCTTATGGGTAGTATGTTTACCGGATTTATTCTCATAAAGCTTTGGCGTAAAAAATTCATGAAACCTGTTACTATTCTACTCGTGTTTTTTCTTACACTGTCAGGAATTATAGATCTATTCCCCATCCTGAATGATCAAAAAATACAACTTTCGGATTACACTCATAATAAAACGGCGCAATGGATTTTATACAACACAGCTCCTGATAGTATTTTTCTTAATAATACATTTCTTCTTGCTCCTGAATCAATTGTTGGAAGAAAAATATTTTTAGGGTGGCCATATTTTGCTTGGTCAGCAGGGTATGACACGGAAAAAAGAGGAAGTGAAAGAAGCATAATGTTTTCATCTGCTTCCAAAAGAGAAATTTGCAGATTACTTCTTAAAAATAAAATCTCATATATAGAAATTAATAGAAGCCAAATAAACAACCCCGATCAACCTAAAATATCAGATGTATTTGAGAGAGAATTTCAATTAGAATATAAGAATGGAGAATTTGAAATTTACAACGTATCTAAAAACTGCACGAAATAACATATCGCTTCTTATTTCCTTTGTTATATTCTCCTTGTTATTTCTTCCTTTTATAAATAGCTTTCCATATCTTGATGGGAATATTGACTTTGTAAAATCGTATTATTTTTTTAATGGTGGATTTGATCTTTATTTTTCTCAATTTTCTTCGATACACCCACCATTAAAAATTGTGTCTTCGGCTTTTCTTCTCCAGTTCTTTGGACTTTCTAGTATAGGATTTAATCTCTTTGGATACATCTTGGGAGTACTTGGAATAATAGGAATGTATTTCTTAACCAAAAAAGTATCAAGTAAACCCTCCGCAGAAATCTCAACTATAATCTTTTCTATGAATCCTCTGCTTATTTCAACTGCATTTTTTTCACTAATAGACTATGTTATAACAATTATTCTCATCTGGACTTTGTTAGTATATTTGCAAAAAAAGCATCTACTTTTTTCGCTTTTGCTCTGTTTAATTATTCTCACTAAGGAAACTGGACTTTTGATAGTTGGAACATTTTTACTTTTGGATATCACTACTATATTACTTACAAAAAAATCGAAGCAAATTAAATACATTTTCTTTTATATTATTCCTATTGCTGCTTATTATATTTGGGACAATTTTTTAAATATGAACGGTAAAGGTGAGTGGAGCGATTGGATTTTTACGGACACAGCTGACCAGGGAACATTCTATACAATTGTTAATAATGTAGTTACACTTAAAATTTTTAATGAATATGCTACGCAGCATTTTCTTCAGCTATTATTTTTAAACTTCAATTGGATAATAATCGCGATTTCTATTTTTATAACTATTATTATTTTAATAAGAAAGGAAAATCGAAAAAAAATCATTCAAACAGTAACCCGATTTGATGCTCAAACAAAAACTATACTTTTCATTTTAATTTTTTGTATTTTGTATGCATTAACTGTTCTAACGTTTCAAACTTATACAATCCCAAGATACGCGCTTCCCATAATTCCCTTCCTTCTCCTTTGGTTTTCTGTGGTTGTTACACAACTTAAAAACTTTTTCGTAAAGGCTACTTCAATTTTTGTAGTATTTCTTCTCACTATTTTAGGACTTTTTTTCTCAGTTGATCCAATTGCAAATACTATCTGGGGAAAAGTGAACGTTTTAGGGCAAAATGTATATGCAACTAATTATCATCTCTCAGGAAATGATGGTATTACATATAATTATCAGTATCTGCTCATTGCTAAAAAAAGAACTGAAATAATTCGCCAAGATATAACATTCCCTCAAGAATATTGTAGATTTCTATTCCCAGATCCACAAAATGACTCTATAACTGCGTACCTATTAGAATTTTCTCATAGCAAAGCTGTAAAAAAATGTGGGCTTGTCTCTTCTGGTCAAGAATATTAAAACAGTATATAATTGTTTTCATTCATGCAAGGTGATTTTTTATATATATTACAATGGTGGGCGATACTTTTAGGAATAGGATTTATTTTCCTTCCCCTCTCCATGCTTTTATTTCATAAAAGTCAGGACTATTTTTATATTTTCTCAAAAGTATTGGGAATTGGCATTTTGTCTTATGTACTTCTGGTTTTAGGAACGCTTCACATTCTACCGTTTAACGTTTACTCCATACTTTTTGTTTTACTTATCTCACTTATTGGAAATATGTATATTTTAAAAAAAACCCTCAAACAAAATATTCACATTTCAAAAAAAGTCTCTTTTCTTGCAAAAGTAATTATTTTTGAAGAACTTCTTTTTTTCTCAGCGCTCTGTTTCTGGGCGTATGTTCGAGCACATGAACCAAGCATTCAATCGCTTGAAAAATTCATGGATTATGGGTTTGTAAACTCAATCTTAAGAAGTGAATATTTTCCTCCAAAAGATATGTGGTTTACTCCACTTCCCATAAATTATTATTTCTTTGGTCATTTAGCAACTGCAGTGCTCACAAAATTATCTATGGTTCCTAACTATATTTCCTATAACTTAATGATTGCTACACTTTTTGCATTTACACTAAGTGGTGGATTTTCCATTCTTTTCAACTTCTTAGAAAAGTTTGAAGTAAAAAAACGCATACTAGGAGGAATTCTTGGCGGCACACTACTATCCCTGTCAGGAAACCTACATACAATATATACATTATTTCAACCATATATAGGAGAGAAACCAACTCCCCCATGGAATCTTGTTTTTTTACCAAATACATTCCCAAATGACTACTGGTATCCAAATGCGACTAGATTTATCCCTTTAACAATCCATGAATTTCCACTGTATTCATTTATTGTCTCTGATTTGCATGGACACGTTCTAGATATTCCATTCGTACTTTTAACACTGGCGCTTTCTTTTACTGTATTAAAAAACGGGGTTTTTACAAAACTTCAAACTACAACATTAGCTCTTTTTCTTGCAATTATGTATATGACAAATGTATGGGACGGGATCATTTATTTAGGGCTCACCACTTTCATAATAATTATTCTAAAAATTAAACTACTCAACTTTTCCATGCATAAAAAAGAAAAACACTTAGTATTTCCCTATATACGTGCCGTTCATAATTTTAAAAAATTTATAAAAGAAAACATATACGCAGTGGGACTGATTATCATTTTCTATTTTTTATTTTCTCTACCTTTCAATATCTTTTTCAAACCGTTTGTATCTGGAGTAGGAATTATATGTGCTCCTGATTTCTTAACGAATATCGGAAAGGTTGGACCTTTTTTATTTGAAAAAGATCACTGTCAAAAATCTGAACTTTATCAACTGCTTATTTTATACGGATTTTTTATTTTCTATACCGGTTCATTTGTTGCGTTTCTAATGATGAGAACAAAAAAAATCTTTCAATTTTCCCAAAAAGACAAGTCCTACATTTTAGCATTTCCCAAAAATATGACAAATATTTTTATTCTACTTATTATTATTATTTCATTTCTACTTATTCTCACGCCTGAGTTTTTATATGCAAAAGATATTTATCCAGCGCATTACCGAGCAAATACAATGTTTAAATTAGTTTATCAAGCATTTATGCTACTTACGCTTGCAAGTGCCTATATCATAGTTTTCCTTTTTTCACGTATAAAAAATGTTGCACTTAAAATAATTTTCTTTCTTATAACATTTGTCCTTCTGACAGGAGTTCTTATTTATCCTTATTTTGCAATTCGATCCTATTATTCAGACTTAAGAGAATACAAAGGACTTAACGGAACTGATTATATTAAAAAAATAAATCCAGATGACCTACAAGCAATTCAATTTCTAAATTCATCTATCTCTAATCAACCAGTTATTTTAGAGGCTCAGGGAGATTCCTATACGAACGCCGCTCGAATTTCTGCAAACACCGGTCTTCCAACGATATTGGGCTGGACAGTACACGAATGGTTATGGCGTGGAAGCTATGACATTCCTGCACCAAGAATCGAGGAGGTAAGAACAATGTATGAAGGAGATCTTGCAACTTCAATACCGTTATTTAAAAAATATCAGGTGGAATATGTAATAGTGGGAAATGAGGAAAAAGAAAAATATAATGTTTCAGAAGAAAAATTTAAAACGCTTGGAAAAATAATCTTCAAAGGATCCCAGGAGAAAACAATAATTTACAAACTTACTTATTAGGCTCTGAAACAATTACTGCATTTTTCGTCACTTCGCAAACTTTACCCAGAACAATACAGGTTATATATTCTTTTATTTCTGAAAAATCATTCCCTTCAAGTCTTGGCGCCAAGACCCACTGAAATCCATACTCTTCAGAAATATCAGGATGAACAAGTAATCCAGGTCTTGCTACCCGCTCATCCCCCATATCTAATACGTAATTTGTTATCTTTGCATCTTTCATTTTCTGGGCAAGTTTTATGAAATCATCTATCTCATTTTCTGCAATATCCATCTTAATATGATCAGTTAATATGTCAATTATCCCCACAATTTTTACCGGATTTGTTAAGGTACCAAGGGAGAGTACCTTACTTCTTACTGCGTTAATCACTGCTTGCTGTCTCGCTGATCTTGCAAAATCAGTTCCCTCCATCCCTATCGCGTGTCTTGACCGAACAAATTTTAATGCTAATTCACCATCCATATGAATATCTCCAGCATCTACATGAAGTGTTTCATATCGGCAGGGAAATATTTCCGGTTCTGTTGCAGAACCAGTCGCAATCTGTGCAGAAAAAGAAGCAATACTATCCTGTTCATATCCACAAAGCTCATTTTCTGAACCAGTAATTGGGTACTCATAATCTGTCAGTGGATTCTTAACCATAACATCTATCCCACCAAGTAAATCTACCAATTTCACAAACCCTGAAAAATCAATAACAACCACGTAATCTGGCTTTATTCCTGTTACTGAATTTATTGCAGACTTTACTAAAAGTATCCCTTTTCCTTTCCCTTTTTCTTCCCCATCAGAATACACTCTATTTATTTTTCCCTTTAGAGCAGGCACGTATAAATCTCTGGGGATAGCAATAAGATTTACTGTATTTTTTTTAGGGTCAAGTGATGCAAGAATAATAGTATCGGTCAAGTTTGGTCCGTCATGTGCGCCCCCTCCTATCCCCAAAAGTAATATATTAATAACCCCTTGTTCATTCTTTTTTATGTGAATGTTTTTATCAACAACTACTCCCCAAAACAGAGAAAAAAACCTAATAATAATAAGTACAATAAGAATTGAAATTGGAAGAAACACAATGAGAAATATTTTTTTCTTTTTTCGTTGTTTCATGAAAAATTAAAAAGACAGAAGTAGTTCTGAAAATTTTTCAATATCAAGACTTGCTCCACCAACTAAAAAGCCTGAAATACCTGGAATCTGCAAGAGTGAATCTATATTATCCGCATTAACGGACCCACCATAGTAAAAATTTGCTGATGGAATACGCTCCTTCATTTTTTTAAATACGTATTCAATTTCTGAAGCATCTTCTACGTGCGCATCTTTTTGAAACGTAGAAATTGCAGACGGAGGCTCATACATAACATCAATAACTCCATCAGGCACAGCAGCATTTTCATCTTGAATGCAAAACAGGGAAGACAAATTATATTTCTTCGCCATTAATACCTTACTTCTTGCCTCTTGATCCGCTTCATGATTATACCGTTTACGCTCAGAATGATTTATTAAAACGTACCTACAAAATTCAGCAATCTGCTCCCCGTTCACCTCTCCAGTATAAGCACCGGGGTCAAAGCCTGATATGTCCTGCGCGCCTATAGCAATGGGTAAACCCTCAGCTTCAATGTATGCAAATGCAGGTGGAATAGATAAATAGGATGGAAGAATAATTATTTCCTTGTTTAATAGATTTACGCTTGGAAGTACATCTTTTAAAACGTCCAGAAAAACTATAGTCTCCTCTGCGGTTTTAAAGGATTTCCAATTCGCAATTATTTTCTTTTTGTCCATATGTAAAAACGTGTATAATGGGTTACTCTAAGGTACACTTATTATACCAACATATGAATCACATCCTCAATACGCTGAACCCGGAACAAACAAAAGCAGTTGAGCAAACAGATGGACCAATCATAATTCTTGCTGGTGCAGGCAGTGGCAAAACAAAGGTGCTTATTCATAAAGTTTTATACCTCATGACTGAAAAAACTGCTCAAGCAGATAATATCCTCATGGTCACATTTACAAATAAGGCCGCTTCTGAGATGAAGGAAAGAATTGAAAAAGCATTACTCGATTTAAATCTACACTCAAATCTTCCGATTGTAGGAACTTTTCACTCACTTTGTGCAAGAATTTTACGACGCTATGCAGCCTACGTTGGTTATTCTTCAAGTTTCAGAATATATGATAGCGAAGATCAATTAGAGGTCGTAAAGCAAGCAATGCAAAAATTAGACTTGTCTATTAAAGATATTAAGCCAAGGTCTGCACTTCACACTATATCTGATATTAAAAACCAAATGATTGATCCCTTAACATATACCGAACTAGCACGAGGACAATTTCAAAAGCATATATCAAAAATTTACCCTTTATACCAAGAACTGTTAAAAGAAGCAGATGCAATTGATTTTGATGACCTACTGCTTCTTGTTATAAAGCTTTTTAAAACTCAAAAACAAATTCTTGAAAATTATCAAAATCAATTTAGGTATATTTTAGTAGATGAATATCAAGACACAAATCAACCACAATACTTACTCACAAAAATGCTCTCAGGTGTTTTTAAAAATATTTGCATTGTGGGAGATTTTGCTCAAAGCATTTACTCTTTTAGAGGAGCTGACTACAAAAATTTAGAAAAATTCATTATCGATTTTCCAAACGCAAAAAAGCTTTCCCTCTCACAGAATTATAGATCTACCAAACCTATACTAGACGCTGCATATTCGGTCATTTCTCATAACTCATCTCACCCCGTTCTCGCACTGTGGACTGATAAAAATTACGGAGCAGATATAGATTTATTTTTAGCAGACAATGAACACAGTGAGGCAGAATTTATCATACAAAAAATACTTGAGGAAAAAAATCATGACCGTCATTTTTCTTTCTCGGACGTTGCGGTTCTTTATAGAACGAATGCACAGTCACGTGCCCTTGAGGAAACGTTTATACATCACGCAATTCCGTATTTATTAGTTGGGGGAACTAGATTTTATGCTCGTAAAGAAATCAAAGATGCGCTTTCTTATCTTGCTTTTTTAGTTAACAGAAAAGATTCAGTTGCAAAAAAAAGGATTGAGAAACTTGGAAAAAGAAGGTTTTCTATTTTTACAAAACTGCTTGAAGAATTAGAGGGCATGAATGTTGACGAAGAACCAACGATAGACTTACTTGATTTACTTTTGGAAAAAACTGGCTATCTTGCACTTTATGACGAATCGGATCCGGAAGACAGAAATAGGCTTGAAAATATTAAGGAACTTAGATCTGTTGCGATTGAATTCCCAAATATTACACAATTTTTAGAAAATGTTGCGCTCGTTGAACAAGAACATTTGCCTGATCAGCCAAAAAATTTTGGCAAACCAGACGCTGTAACCTTCATGACAATTCATGCTGCAAAAGGACTTGAATTTAAAATGGTTTTTTTAATCGGCATGGAAGAAGGTCTCTTCCCACATGCACAATCCCTTTTAGATTCATCTGCAATTGAAGAGGAAAGAAGACTTGCCTATGTGGGCATCACACGAGCAAAAGAAAAACTGTATCTCACGTTTGCAAAACGTAGATTATTCTTTGGACAACGCGTAACTAATTCCATATCTCGTTTTATCTTTGAATTACCACAAGAAGTGTTAGATAATAATAAAAGGAAATTGGAAGAAGCACCTCCAGATTTCCTCTAATAATGGATTTTATTGACGTATCAGAAAAAGATCGAGAAAAATTTAATCAAGCTGTAACTCATCCGCTGCAATCTTTTGAGTGGGGAGAATTTAGGCTCGCAACAGGAATCCAAGTTGTAAGACGCGCACGTGATGATTTCAAGTTCGCTTACTCTATGACTATCCATAAAGTCCCAAAGCTTCCTTATTATATAGGCTATATTCCAAAATCTGATTTTCCTACTAAAGAAATGCTAGAAGATGTTCGGAAACAAGCAAAAAAACACAAATGCGTGTATGTCCAACTTGAACCGGATGAAGTAACTCAAAATAATGAATTAAAAATTAAAGATTTTGATATTCGAAAATCTTTTCACCCGTTATTCACAAAGTATTCTTTCATTCTTAATCTCACCTCTTCAGAAGATGAGTTATTAAAAAACATGCACTCAAAAACACGCTATAACATAAGAGTCGCGCAAAAACACAAAGTCTTAGTAGTGCAAGATAATTCAGAAAAAGGATTTAAGGAGTTTTTAAAACTGTATGAGCAGACAACAACACGTCAAAAATTCTATGCCCATACTCCCAGATATCACAAAAAGCTTTGGGAAACTCTTTGCTCAACAGACCAAACGCAAAACACGAATCATCTTTCCTACCATCTACTCCATGCATTTTACGATAAAAAAATCCTGACCTCTTGGGTTCTTTTCTCTTTCAAGGACACATTATATTATCCATACGGTGCTAGTTCACGGGAACACAGAGATGTAATGGCAAGCAATCTCATTATGTGGGAAGCAATAAAAATGGGAAAAAAGATAGGTCTTAAAAAGTTTGACATGTGGGGAGCACTTTCTGAGAACCCAAACCCTCAAGACCCTTGGTATGGATTTCACAAGTTTAAACAAGGATACGGAGCAACACTTACAGAATTTATGGGAAGCTATGATTTAGTAGTAATGACAAAACTGTATGAAGTTGTAAAAGTAGCAGATACCGCCCGTTGGGCATTTTTAAATTTAAAAAAACGTATTTAAATCGTAACGTTTCTCCAACGTTTGAGGGTTGGAACAATCGTTTGAGTTTTTATACGGGCTTCATCTTCATTCATTCCTTCTCCAACAAGTCTGTTAACAATAATCTGAGTCATAATAGGAAGAGTTAAATCAGGATCAGTAAATTGTCCTTTCTGAAAACAGATACTGCAGTACTCATCATTATAGGTACCGCTTGCATTTGTTCCATAATTGCCAAGGGATAGAGGCATCCCACAGCTCTGGCACTCAGTCATATATACGCTGCCACTTTTAAGTATATCACGCTTTAGCAAGCTAGACTTTGTAAAGATATAATCTGTGCTTTTTGTCTTCTTTCACAAGAGGTAAATCCATTTGATATCTATATGATATAACTCTTGTTCCTTTTTTTAATTCTTTTTTAAGTTTGGGTAAAATTTTTTTTAAAACTCTTGGAATTAAATAGACATATACAACTGTTGCTTGAGAAATGTCTTCATCATGAAATGATTTTTTTTTCAGGGTAATATGCTTCTCAAGCCCAGCGAGTTTTACTCGAAGCTTTGCAACATAATGCCGTAATGGATCAATCTCTATGCCAACACTTTTTGCTCCTATTTTTTTTCCAAGTAAAATAAGAAATTCGCCATCTCCTGAACCTAACTCATATACCGTATCTTTTTTATCAATGTTTGCAAGTGTAATTATGCCCATTCCTGCTTCTTTATACGTTTTCCACCAAGGGCTCCATGGACTATCAGGTGGCCAGACAGCGGAAAGAAGGAGAAGTAATAAAATAATAAGAATTGCCGCAGCAATATATAAAAGCATAATTATATTTTTAGAATCACCTTTCCAATAATATCACGTTTTGGGATTGGGGGAATTTTTAAACTATCTTTTTTATTATCTCCTGTTAAAATAATGAAATCTTTTGATATTTGTATAACACGCTTTATTATATGTTTTGAAAGATATTGAACAACCACAACGTCACCTTTTTTTATCTTTGAGAATTTCCAAGATATTACTTGATCTCCAGGGCTAAAAGTAGGTTGCATACTGTGACCAGTAATTTTAAAACGTCTAACAATCATGCGGCATAAGTAACAAATTCTAATTCTGTAGGGTAGACAGATTTCATGCGAACAGGAGTAACCCCTTTTGACTTATAAAAGATTTCTGAAATAAGCATTACTTTTTCAACTAATTCTCCAGCAAGTTGCAGATCAACTTTTTGACGTGTTTTTATTGAAAGCTGTACCGCATCAGAAATTAAATCCCTAAGCTCAGGAAATTTCTCAAAATTTTCTTTCTTAAAATAATCATTTTCAAGTGTTCCGAGTGCATCTTCAACTAATTCTCCGTGTTCTTCTTTCACATGTGTTATGCGAGCAACATCATGAACATTTTCCTGGTGCTCCTCCAATAACTGCACCATACGATAGACGGTATGAGCTGCAAGCTGCGCTTGGTTTGGATCATAAATTCCGCATGGAATATCACAATGAGCATGTGCATATTGTGCTGGTAAAATTTTAAAAAGAAATGTAAGCTTCATTGTCTTATACTACCGTCAAAAACTTCACTTGTCAATAAAAAGTAGAGTAAAAATTATACCCCGCCATTACACAAAATTTCTGCGGATTTTATAGCCTTTACTAATCTATGACGCTTAACAAGAGGAAATGTTTTTACTTCATCAGGGGTAATTTTTAAAAGATCAGATGCTAGAATCATATTATCCTCAATAAGCCTCTGCTTTTCTTGACGGGTTAACTCAGTAATAGTTGTAATTGGGTACATATTTGGTTTTTCCACAAAATCTTGCAAATTATTTTCCCCTGGATAATTCCAAGCAAGTACGTGTATTCCTTTGCATTTTGCATAGGTAATTGCCTCAGTTGTAAGTTTTGTATTAGTTATAACCCAACATTCAGATATGCCATTCTGTTTTGAAATGTCTAAAAACCTAGCATATGTATATAAAACTACCTGAATATCAGTTTTTATTCCTCCGTCATTATGAAATTTCACCTCCACATTACTTTTTTTCCCATCCTTTTCTATTAATACATCTATTTCATGCCGAACACACTCTCCATTTAAATATGAACCAACCAAAGTCTTATATCCTTGGGACTGAAAAATTCTTGCAACATATTTTTCAAACGGAAACCCGGTTGGACCTAGTTCAAAAATTGCCCGGCGCAAATTAAGCCTCAGCGTTGATTTTTTATCTCTTGGTTCTAAAAACTCAAATACGTGCCTGAACAACTCATCTGTTTCCATGTATTCACCCGTAAATCGATCCCGTATGTGAGCTAGTACTTCTGGCTGAAGAATGCTTGGAACGCCAACGCGATTCATGGAGGAAATTACTTTTTCTTCACTGTATGGCTCTAGCTCACCGTTTTTTTTGATAACAAACTTCCCGTACATATACTTATTATGCAGGAGAAGGAAGCAATAGATCAAGAATAGGATTATGGATTTTTAACTTAATAAAATTAATAACTTGTGCTTTACATTCAGATCGTGGATAAGAGTTGCTGAACTTGCGGATATAAAATTTTATAAGCTGTTTCTGAAACAAATTTCTTTCTTTGTGATTTTAGTATGCTTAATACGTTTTTTAAATGCGCTGTAGATGCTGCTTTACTTACGGATAAAAGCTGTTGTGAAACTGAAATATTTTGCCTTAATGTAATGTAGATACCAATATTTGAAATTTCACCCAGGTTATACAATAACTCCAGATCCGAAATAATAGAATCAAAAGAAAGTTCTTGTTGGATGTCTGATTTATTATTACCGGACTTACTGAAATTAAAAGAAAAAATATCGTGGGAACCTGAATCAACTATGCCTTTTACAGTTTTTTCTGTAAACTCCCCATCTTCACCTTGAAGTCGAATAATAAGCGTATATTCTTTTGTTTCCCCAGCTGAAACGATAATTGTATGCTCTTCATTGTCTGGCACAGGAACGAGGTAAAAATAACGCGCAACATTAGAACTAGGATGCCCATCAACAGAATATGGTTCTTGCAAAAATCCTTCTCCTACAACTTCTCCGTTTTGATTTTTGACTGAAAGAATTGCTCCTTCATCTACAGCAAGTTCAATATAAGATACATCACTATTTGTTGGGACAAATCTTCCTAAGCTAAGAAACGTGTCCCCATAATCTGAAAGAGAAGTTCTATTATAAAACGGATCATTAATTAAAAATTTTCCATTCTGAACTCCCTTACCCACAATAAAATGCCCTGGAACCTCAAGAATTCCAGGAATACCTTGCTCTAAATCATTTAATAGTTGTTCTCCATTAAATTCATTTACTCTGAAATACTTCAGACTATCAAACGTAAATGCAGAATTTTGAGACTTAGCGAACTCACTCAGAGCCGATAACCTTACCCAACTTACAGCACCCCCGACATATCCGTTGTTGTTTTTTAGCCAGATGTTCAGAGATTTTGGATCAAGGCTTGATCCATCGGGTAATTTTGTTATCTTATGATAATTAAATACCATCGCAGCAGAAGTAAGGGCGCATCCCGATGCATCAATCCCGGGATTATTTGGTTGCCATATATTTGCTGAATCGTATACTTGTGATCCCCATGCAGGATCCGTTTGTTTAAAAAGCGGAACATTTAAATCAGGCTCTATTGAAATATTTAACTCTGTTTTATAAACACTGTTAAGATATGTGCCTGGTGGGGACCTAAATCCTCCAGTAAGATAAAGATATTTTCCAGCTTGTGCAACCGCTCCCCCTTGAACAGGTAAAGGAAGTGTATTCGCTGAAAGCTGCCAAGACCCAAGCGAACCATCAGAGTTTATAGTTGTGAAGTAAATCTTATTAATCGTAGAGGTCCCATTATGACCCCCGATCATATATATCTGGTTTCCTATTTTTATAACAGCTGATCTATATAGTTTCTCTGGCAATGTAGATATTTGAGACCATGAAGAAATAGTCCCATTACTTGTGTTAACAGTTGCTCTATATACTTGATTCGCATTATCTCCTCCTAACACATACAGACTTCCATTGTCTTCAATCATGCCATGTCCAATTCTTGTTAGCGGCAAAGCACTCACTTCAAACCAGGGATCAAGCATACCGTCAGGTTTAATATGTGAAGCATATACTTTATTGGTATAACCAGTAGTATTAAATCCCCCAGAAAAGTAAATGTAATCACCTGAAATTGCGGCAGCACCCAATGACCGATTGCTAGGCAACGGAAATGTCTGCCCCCAAGAACCCAACGAATTCATGTTTGCTACAAAAACTTTACTAACATGATCCATTGCAGACCCAGGATTTTCCTCTCTGCCTCCAAGAATGTAAATATTATTATCTTTTCTAGCAATAGCATGAAATATCAGAGCAGTAGGAAAACTTGCTTCAACACTCCAGTTACTTAACCCACCGCTCACTCCTGATATGGCTGAGATTATTTGATTATGACTATTACCAGTTTGAGCAGAACCGTCTAATACGAATGCTTTCTTCCCGTTTCCAAATGCAACGTGGCTTGCTAGACTGTAGGGGAGACTAGTGGTTACGTTCCATGATTTGGTTAAATCATCAGCATGCGCAGAAACAGGGAAAAAAGAAAGAAGTAATAAAAGAAAAAATATCGAAGATAATCTTAGTATGATTTTCATACGATATTTACATTAACTCACTATGGTAATACAATGTCAATAAATAAAATGTTGTTAAATAGTTTATACGAAAAATACCATAGTAAATCATCTGCTCAAAAAAAAGTAATTAGTGCAAATAATTTCACTTATATAAATATCATTCCCATATTAAACTCTTGTCTTTCAAAAAATATAAAATCCATTCTAGACATAGGTTGTGGAAGCGGAACCATATCTCTCTACCTTGCATCTAAAGGATACAAAGTTAAAGGAATAGATATTTCAAAAAAAGCAATTGATGCTTCTAAAAAATCTGTAGAAATCATTGGACTAAAAAATGCAAACTTTGAAGTTTGTGATTTTCCAAATAAAATTCCGTCGGGAAAATATGACTTAATATTTTTTAGTGAAGTTATCGAACATCTCCCAGACGATGAATTAGCGCTTCAAAAGATTTATAAACTATTAAAACCAGGTGGAATACTTTTTCTTTCCACTCCGTCAAAAAATGCGCCATTATACAAATTGGGCTATGCAAAAAAGTTTGATATAGAAGTTGGACATTTGAGGCGCTATACTGCTGAGGAACTGCAGAATAAATTAAGAAAAAGTGGATTTAAAATAAAAAAGATTTATAAAAAAGAAAGCATGCTAAGAAATTTTTTATTCCTTAATCCATTCGCAGGAAAAACTATTAGATATATCAAATACTTTTTTGTAGGTATTGTTACTAGAATAGATAATACGCTCACCTCCATCACTGGTGAGTCTCAAATAATTGTAATCTCAAATAAAGCTTAGAAGAAATTCCTTCTTAACTTTCTCAGAGCGGGATGCAGATTATTATTATGGTCGTGAAGATGTAAGCTAAATTTCTTTGCGTTTCTGTCTTCTTTTTTCAGCTACTTGATTTTTTGCAGTTTCAACAGCTGCCTCAGATGGGAAAAACCCAAGATGTTCCAGCTGCCCTGAGCCACCTAACTTCCACATGGAATCTGCAAACTCAATAATTCTTACTGCTCCAGCAATAGATCTCTCCAGTTTTTCTATTTCCTTATCTCTTCTATTATTGGCCTGTTCTACGCTTAAAATTGAGGGATTAGATCTGCCTTTCCTTTCTCGTGTCCTTTCAAGTATTTCCTGTTTGGCAGCAAGCGCACGCCTAACAGACTGAATTTCTGGACTTGCCTTAAATTCAACACTTACTGGCAGTAGTATTTCTTTACGTTCTGCATTCATGCCTTGTATTATACTTATGAAAATCAAAAACTACAAATATTGCCTAAAAAAACTTTTATCACGTTACGCCTCAGATGAGTATTGTTCTCTATATTCTCTAATTCTATTATTAAGCGTATCATTTCTTTCTTGTATAAATACCCGAACTCCAAATGGAAGGTTTTTATTTGATAATTGCTCAGCGTGATGATGTGAAGCAAAAAGCGTAGCCTGCGCTCTCATTGCTAACCCATCATGAAAGGGGAAACGCGAATCAAAAAGAGTACGTACGGTTTGTTCATTCTGCTCATCTAATTTACGACCTAAACGATTCAAAACTCTTCTCATTCTAGAAGCTTTCTTCCCACTATAAAATAGAACATTTACAAAACCTACGTATTGGATTTCAGCTTCTTTAAATCTATTAATAATCAGCTCTTCCCTAGACGGAACAGGAATCTGTTCACGCGATATTCTCCTTCTATAACTTTGTAATTCAATAATTTTTCCCATAGCGTATTATATATAAAAATCCCACTAATACAACCTACGCATGCATTCGTACATATTTTTCTAAAAGAAACATTTAGTCATTTGTGACTTGCCACCTGCTTCAATTTGCGTGCCTGCTCTGCTATAATGAATGGCTATAGTCTGGAGGGTTCGCATAAGCAAAGCTTGTGCGAACTAATATAAAAAGTGAGGAGGGTTCGCATAGTTGGTCCATTGCGGGGGATTGCTAATCCCCTGAGCTCTTAAACAAGCTCGCGCAGGTTCAAATCCTGTACCCTCCGCAGAAAACTATAATGAGTTGGCCGAGCGGTTTTATCTTTGCAAGAAGGCAAACTGCGAGGCATAATGTTTGGAGAGTTGGCCGAGCGGTTTTATCTTTGCAAAAAGGCAAACTGCGAGGCATAATGTTTGGAGAGTTGGCCGAGCGGTTTATGGCGCTAGTCTTGAAAACTAGTGGGAGCAATCCCTCACAGGTTCGAATCCTGTACTCTCCGCCTCACTGCGTTTCGGCGCAGGCGCCTACCTTTGTTTCGAAAAGGCGCCTTGTTTTTAGTACATTGTTACCTTTTTGTGAGTTTATTTTCATTGCAGGAAAAATCCCCTCATGATATCATGTAAACATGCCTGAAGAAGTAAAACCAAAAGAAACAGAACAAGATCAAGCGCTTGATGCCCCAATTCAGGAGGCAGCTCAAGTCGCAGAAACACTTGAAGAAAATGATGAAGGAGTACCAACAGACTCTGTTATTGAAGAAATCGCAGCATCTGATAAAGTGGCTCCTGCCGCAGAAGCAATCCTTCCAGAAGCACCTTCTGAAGTAACAGATGCAGGAGTAGAAACGCATCATGAAGAAAAACTTGCGGAAGAAGTCATGAGCGCTCATCCAGACGGAAGTATTATACCCGCAGCTGAAAACCATCCAGTACATGCGGTTGACGGGTCAAACGTAACACTGCCTAGAGAAGAAAAACCAGAGGAAATTTTTCCACCCGTTATGAAAACTGGTGAATATGCGAGGGGAGACACAGCACCTCTGGAAAAAGCAACGCAAGGCAGATGGGGCTTATTAAGATTTGCGAAGCTTCCTAAAGTTCTTGGAGGTAAAAAAGCAGCTTAAGTATGATTGAAACAGTAAACAAACTATTCTCATTTTTCTTTGTGCTTGTTATGACAGTTCTTGTAACAGGATCCATTATCGCGTTGTTTTTAGCAGGATACGCTGCGTATCTTATCTGGAAGAAAAATAAAACCAGGCAAAAAAAAGCGCTTGAAATGGTTTTGCTAGAAGTACAACTCCCCAGAGAAAATGAAATAAAAATTGACGCAGCAGAACAACTATTTTCTTCATTTACAGGAATTAAAAAAGCGTCCGGTAAATTAGGTTTTTCTAAGGTTCCTGATTATATTGCTTTTGAAATTGTTGCCCGTCCTGGAGATATTAGGTTTTATGTATCAATCCCAAAAAATTTGGAAGACATGGTGGAAAAACAAATTCACGGCGCATATCCTGACGCAAGCATTCAAGTAGCAGATGAGTATGATCTTTTTTCAGAAACAGGAAAAGTTGCATTTGCTGGATTACAGCTCAAATCGTCTTCTTATACTCCACTTAAAACATACAGAGACTTACCTGTTGATCCACTGTCTAATTTAGTTGCAACTTTGGGAAAAATGCAGGAAGGGGAAGCGGCTGCGATTCAAATTCTCATAACACCGGCTGACGATTCATGGAAAAAAGCAGGAAGAGCACACGTAACTGGCGTTAAAAAACGTGAAGCAAATCCTGAAACTGCAAAATATTCAGTAGACCAAAAAGAACTGGAATCAATAGAAAATAAAATTTCAAAACCAGGATATCAAACATTTATACGCCTCGTTGTCTCATCCTCTACCAAAGAGGCTGCCGATTCGCACTTAGAGAATATGATTACATCCTTTAATCAATTCTCATCATACAATTCATTTACAAAAGAGAAATTCAAATATTTTAAAGGTATGTTTATGATTGACTTTATTTACAGAACACTTCCACTTCTTAAAAAAGGTTCAATTTTATCAACGGAGGAACTTGCAACTCTTTTTCACTTTCCAAATAAATCAATTGAGTCACCTCACATTCACTGGCTTGCGGCAAGAAGCGCTCCTGCACCAGCAAGCATTCCAACTTCCGGACTTTATATTGGAAAATCCGAATATAGAGGGAACTCTAAACCCATATATATAGGTGCGGATGATAGAAGAAGGCATATGTATATTATTGGAAAAACGGGGGTAGGAAAATCTGAGTTTCTAAAAGATATGATCCTCCAGGATATTAGAGCAGGTCACGGCGTCTGCTTTATAGATCCGCATGACACTATTGATTTAATTCTTCCACTCATTCCTCCGGAAAGAGCTGAAGATGTGATTCTTTTTGACCCCTCTGACACTGAGCGTCCTATGGGGCTTAACATGCTTGAAGCAGTAACTGAAGAGCAAAAGCATTTAGTGGTTACTTCAATTATTGGACTCATGTATAAATTGTTTGATCCCCACCAAACAGGAATTATAGGACCAAGATTTGAACACGCGGTAAGAAACGCAATGCTTACTGTCATGAGTGAACCAGGCAATACATTTGTGGAAGTTATGCGAGTTTTAACTGACCAAAACTTTGTCCAAGAACTTCTTCCAAAAGTAAAAGATCCAATTATTAGACGTTACTGGACTGATCAAATTGCTCAAACATCAGACTTTCACAAGTCAGAAGTCTTAGATTACATCACCTCAAAATTTGGACGCTTTGTTACTAATACCATGATGAGAAACATGATTGGGCAAAGTGACTCATCATTCAATTTTAGACGTGCCATGGATGAAGGAAAAATTCTCTTAATCTCGCTTGCAAAAGGAAAAATTGGTGAAGAAAATTCTAACTTCTTAGGACTTATTCTTGTTCCAAAAATTTTAGTTGCTGCTATGAGCAGACAAGACATTCCCCAAGAGCAACGGCGCGACTTTTTCCTGTATGTTGACGAGTTCCAAAACTTTGCAACTCCCGACTTTGCGCAAATTCTATCAGAGGCAAGAAAATATAGACTTAACTTGATTGTTGCAAATCAGTTCATAGGTCAAATTGAGGAAGAAATTAAAAACGCTATTTTTGGAAACGTTGGAACAATAGTTTCATTTAGGGTAGGAGTTGCAGACGCAAACTACTTACAACATGAATTCCAACCCACATTTTCAGAGGCTGATCTTATAAATATTGAGGCTCGCCATGCATATGTTAAAACAGTAATTGCAAATGAACCTGCTCCTCCATTTTCTATGGATTTAACGCGTGACCTAGAAGCTGAACGCAAAATGGCGAACCCACGGGTTGCAGAACTTGTAAGAGAGCTTTCAAGACTTAAGTACGGAAAGCCAAAAGATTTAGTAGAAGCAGAGATTGCAAAACGATCAAAGCTTTTTGAAGTATTTGGAGATTTGGGTCCTGGCAACGATCCACTCGGAGGAGGCGGAGAAGGGAAATTGGGCGGAGGAAACACCGGCGGGGGGCTCATCTAATCTTGTGGGTGCGATAGGATTTGAACCTATGACCAGATGTGTATAAGACATCCGCTCTACCACTGAGCTACGCACCCCCAAACAAGATTTCTAAAGACACCTGCTCTCTCGCTGAGCTACGGTTCCAAGTCTTAGCACTTAGCTGATTTATCAGCGCAATGAATTAGACTACTCCTAGATTTAACCTGTTCATTATATCAAAATAAGCCCGGAATTCGAACAGCTAACCCTAAAGTTTGCGCTCATACTAACTATTTTGCTATTATAAAGTACTCCATGAGGAAAATTTTCGGATCCCTACTTATTTTATGCTGTGTTTTTTCAGCAGTATTACTGTTGCCTCAAAAGGCCTACTCAGATGAGCTAGATGAAATTGGAAAAAAAATTGCAGAACTTCAGGAGGCGCTTTCATCTTCTCAAAAAGCAACCGCTCCATTTGAATCACAGCTTATTTCTATGAAAAAAGAACTTGATTCTTTAACCGCCCAAGTTGGACGAATCGAAGGTGAAATTGCAGTAAAAAAGAAAGATATAGAAAAAGGGTACATTGACCTATCAGAACAAAAAGATATTTTTAATAAAAGCGTTAGAGCATATTACATAAAAAGTTCTTATTTTTCACCACTTCTTATATTTCTTTCCTCAAATGACGCTCAAGACGCAACAAGAATTATTGCCTACCAGAAAAAAAATACAGAACATGACAAATCCACCATAACAAGTATTGCAATAAAAATTATTGATTTAGAAACAAGAAAAACAAAATTAGAAGATGAAGAAAAACGAATGAGTTCAATTAAAATTTCCCTTGATAAAGAACGTGGTGAAATAGAAAAACTCGTGGCTGGTGCAAAGTCTTACCAATCCACTCTGTCATCTCAAATTGCAGAGCTTTCGGCTCGTCAGCAGTCAATCATTAATGAAAGGTCTGGAGGTTTTACTGCAACAATTGGAAACAGTGAACTTGCTGATGACATAAATGCATCGATCACTGGCTTTAGAAATTCTGCACCATCTGGATATTTTGCAGTATTTTCGTTTGGCGGACACACACACAGAAAAGGCATGAGTCAATACGGTGCAAGAGGAAGAGCTCAAGCAGGTCAAGACTTTAAAACAATTCTAAAAGCCTATTACGGAAAAGATCCAACCAGTACGGGAACAGACGGAAATATTAAAGTCGCAGGATATGGTGAAATGGATTTTGAAACTACCTATTTATATGGAATTGCTGAAATGCCTTCTTCATGGAATCCAGAAGCATTAAAGGCGCAAGCGGTTGCAGCAAGAACCTATGCCATAAGATATAAAAACCAGGGATCAGAAATCTGCACTACAGAAGCATGCCAAGTATTTAATAAAGGAAAATCTGATAGTCCACCACAATCCTGGAAAGACGCAGTTGATCAAACAAAAGGACAAGTGCTTGATGGCGTTGTTACGTATTATGCTTCAACTCATGGAGGATGGGCTGACCCAATAGGTTGGGATACAACAGACGGAGGCGGAGGTAGTAATTTTGTAGATAAAGCGTATGATAAGCTCGGAGGATCTCCCTGGCTTTATAAAGCATGGTATACAAAAGCATACAGTCCATCCTCTGATAAATGTGGCAGGGCAAACCCATGGCTATCTCCTCAGGAAATGGCAGACATTGTTAATGCTGCAATTGCCCTGCAGTCAGATGGAATTGATACCGGAAGAATAACTCCTGTCACAACCGCCTGCTGGGGAGGAAATCCATATAGCATGGATGAATTAAAAAACTTAGTTTCAGGAAAAGGTGGAATTAGTGAAGCAACAAGTGTGTCTGTTTCACAGGGAAATGGAACCACCAACACCGTTACCATAAATGGCATCTCCCTTTCAGGGGCAGACTTTAAACGAGCATTTAACCTGCGAGCTCCTGGATATCTCTCAATTCCTCAATCTGGATTTGCATTCTTCAATATTGAAAAGAAATAAAACAAAGTAGAGTATAATATACATATGGCTGAAAATAATCTCGAGGGGGAATTTATCCTAAAACCAACCAGCTCAAACCCAGACACAATGACTTCAACTCGCTCGACTCTAACATCTAGTGAGAATATTAAAGATACAGGAAAAAAGCCAAAATTTTATACTTCTTTTTGTTACTACCCAAAAGGGGTTAAATTTCAAGATCAAGAAACAGACGAGGAAGTTATATTACTCGTGCGTCAGCATTTCATCACAAACCTCCCATGGATCCTTGGATTATTTTTAATTGGCGTACTTCCCCCTCTTTTATTCCTCTTTGTTCCGATTTTTTACTTAATCCCTATATCTTCAAATTTACTCTTTTTTGCAACCGTCTTTTACTACGTGATTTTATTTTCGTTTGCAATTATGTACTTTACCATCTGGTATTTTAATGTCGGGATTGTAACAAACAAACGTCTTATTGATGTGGATGTTCATAATATTCTCATAAGAATCCTTTCAGAGGCAAGATTAAATACAATTCAAGACATAACCATAACGCAAGTGGGAGGCGTTAGGAGTATTTTTAATTATGGAGATATTGATATTCAAACACAAGGTTTTAAGCAAAATATTGAGTTCTATAGAGTGCCGCATCCTAATTTTATTCGAACACTTATTGGTAATTTAATACTTAATAAAAGGTGATATGGATATACTATTATTTTTTCAAAATATATTTACATTTTTCTCCAACCCAGATGCGTTAGTAAAAATTGCACTCATTCTGCTACTTTTGCTTTTCTTACTCTTTACGCTTATTCTTGCACGTCAAATTTCTCAACTTCTTAAACTGGTTGACCAAGTAAGTTTTTCTCCTGTTTTAAAATTTACTGCTTACAGCTTGGTAATCTCAACACTCCTACTACTTCTTGGGGTAATTTTTGTATAATTTAAGAAGAACACATCATATGGATATAACCGCAAACGCAAAAGTTTCAAAAGCAGCTGCAACACATTCTGAGCATACATATGCACAATCTTATAATGCTGGAAAACTTTATGTAACAATCTCGCTTTCATCTGCTGAAAAAAATATTGCAGCGCTTGGAAAAGAAACGCTGGAACGGCTTCAACGTGAATTTTTTGCTCTTGACATAAAAGATCTTGAAACAATTAAAAAGGCGGTCACTTCTGTAACGTCTGAGCTTTCTGCGGAAATACATTATGAAATTATACTTGCTACCGTTGTTGAAAACGTTCTTTATATCATAACCGTGGGAAAATCTTCTGGAATTCTTCTCAGAAATAACACAGCACATGTTATAGCTCAAGGTCAGGAAAAACAAATATTAGGATTCTCAGGAAACCTCATGCCAAAAGATGTCATTGGGCTTGTGACGAGTGACTTTCTTAAAATTGTTTCCTACTCTGAATTTGTGAAAGTTTTGTCTATGGAGCATGATGAAATGTCTGAAAATCTTGCACCTCACCTCATTGAAGGAACAACCGGAGGAGAGGCAGCGCTTATCCTTTCCCTATCAAATACAAAAGCATCAAAAACAATCTTACCTTCAGAAAAACCTGACGTAGAAGAACCAGATCCTATTGAAGCAAATCTAGACAAACATGAAAAATTACAATTTCTAAAAAACATACATATTGCAAAACTTCCAACAATAAATATCACAACTCTAAAAAGTTTGTCTCGTAAAAAAATTGCGATAATTTTAGCTGGTCTTTTAATAATTGTTCTTCTATCAAGCCTATTTATTGAAAACGTAAATAAATCAAACGCAGAGCGTGAAGAAAAACTGCAAACAATCCTTAATAAAAATGAGCAAGCTTTTGAGGATGCTACAGCCATTCTTTCACTAAACCGTTCACTTGCTGTTGAGGAATTAAAAGTGGTTAAAGATGATGTTGAAAAAGAACTTAATAATTTTCCTAAAAATTCGTCTCAATATACAACACTCCAGGAATTTTTAAACAAAGTAAATGAAGTAATTTCAGGGGGAGGTGGAACCGCCGCCAAACTTAATCTTTTCTATGAAGGAAACTCTACTTTAAATCCAGAATATATAACATTTAAAGGAGGTGCTCTTATTGCTTCAGGAAATAATACAGTTCAATTATTAAAAACGGATGGAAAAGTAGATGATGATTTTAAAGCTCCAGGAGTGGGAAGTATTTCAGCGAATGAAAACTCTGTTTTTCTTCTTTCAAACAGCAGTATTTATAAAATTTTAAAATCTAATGGAAAAACTTCTGAGATTATAAAAGGTGCTTCTGGAATAAAATCCTTTGACATATTTGGAGAGAATGTCTATATTCTTACAAATACTATCTTAAAATTTAAAGCAAATAATTACGATGAAGAAAAATACCTAACTGATCCGGTTACTTTTAAAAATCCAACAAGTATGGCAATTGATAGCTCTATCTGGATTTTGGATAATGGAAAAATAAGAAAATTTACTAAGGGTGCAGAAGAAAAATTTAGCGCTTCAGAAGATCTCCCACTTTCTAGTGCAGCCATCATCTACACAGATGAAGACTATAAAAACCTCTATATCTTAGACCCTGAAAAAAAGTTTATCTCAATAATTAGCAAAAGTGGAGATGTTGTGGAAAATTTAGAGCTTACAAAAGCATCTCAAATCACATCCTTTGCAGTAAATGAGAAAGAAAATAAGATTTACCTAGTCTCAGAAGGCAATATTTATTCAGTTGATTTCTAGTGTGGAGATGGGGAGATTGATCTCCCGTCCAAAAAATGTTTTCTAAAACATCTACAAGCGTAGTAAGTTTTTAATTGTCAAATTGTTCTGACCCAACTTACAGGGAAAACAATTCCAAGATTTTCATTTTCTAATCTAAAGGCAATCAATCTTTAAATCCTATCTCAAACTGGTTTTTGTCTATACTTAATCCGTTTGAGAAAAGAAACAGTATAGACGCTCGTACTGCTTAAGCAGCAAATGCAAATCCACCGCTTACGCGAGGAAGTGCAAATCCGTCAGCATTAACTGCCTTTCGGACGAAGCTAAGAACCTTATCGGTTTTAGCATGTATTTTTGACTTTGTTTTACGGCTTTAAGTCATGGCCGGCTTGCAGTTTTAAAAGAGCAAATTCTGTCGATGCGTGCATCCCCAGAATCTTTTCAAAGTGAACATTTCTGCCTTTTCTAGACCTTGAAAAGAGTAGTGGTAGTATATCATTTTTAAGGCTAAAAATCAAGTCCTATAGGATATTTTATGCGGCTATTTATGTATACTGCTTTATTTCACGCTCAGTGTCTCTTAGCATGTCTTTTTCCTTCAAGTCCCGCCTTTTATCCTGTTTTTGCTTTCCTTTTGCAAGCCCTATTTCTATTTTTATAAGCCCATTTTTATCATATAAAGAAATTCCAATAAGTGTGTGTTTCCCTTCGGTTAATTTACTTTTTAGCCGTAAAATTTCACTTCTGTGCAAAAGAAGCTTTCTGCTTCTGGTTTCTTGATATCCATCAGTTCTGGCAAATGCATAGGGAAAAATCCGCGCGTTTATTAAAAACGCGTCATTTCCAAGTAGCTTTACGTATGATCCTGTTAAGTCTGCGTGGCCTAATTTCACAGCTTTTACTTCCTGCCCCAAAAGCACAACCCCAGCCTCAAACTTTTGCTCAATTGCAAAATCCCGTGGTGCATTTTTGTTAAAAATTCTCATATTCCTATTATAACCTACGATTTACATATTTGTCGGCTCGTTGACACCGCTAAACACCAAATGAGATAATTAATTTATGGCAAAAAAAAGAAAAGCTCCTCATACATCAGGTAAAAATAGGAGCCATAAGAATAAAAAATATTTTCTAGTTGGAATTGTATTTGCACTTATTATTTTTGCCATTTTCTATTTTATATATTCAAATTCCACAAATATTTTGCAGCCCAATACCCAATTTAACCCCAACCTCAAGAATGAGAATCCTTCTGTCGAGGCTGTAAATGGAGACATAGTAGTTAATAGTAGTGGAGAGAAAACCCAAATAACAAATTGGGGTTATAATTCAGATCCAGTTTTATCACCAGACGGAAAAAAGATTGCATACCTTTCAAAAACAGAAGAAACTATTGAAGATGAAAACAATGATAGTGATAAATCTTTTTATAAGAGAGCATCTTCAAATAACGTTTGGGTTATAAACAGTGACGGATCTGACCCAAAAAAAATAACAGACCATAAAAATTTTGTGTATCGCAATAATTTACATTGGCTTGATAACAATAGGCTTTTATTTACTGATGGCGCTCAATCTGCAAGAATTTATGTCGTTTCGAATGGAACAACCCAAAATGTACTTGGGCCAATAGAGCCAGTACGTGCATGTCTGGATGCTTGCGGATTCTCTATTGCATACTTCTTAAGTCCGAATAAAAAATACTTTGTAAAAATATTTAACGCCTCTTCTCCTGAAAAATACTCAGCGCTACTTAATACTGATACTCTTGAGGTAAAAAATATTACATATCCTTACAACCCTGGCTATATATACAATACCTCAAACGTCTCTTTCCCCAATAATACAACTATGACTTTTAAGCAACGCATTACGCTTAATGATCCACATAATCCAAAAACCATACAATTCTCCCTTGATCTGCCAACAGGCATTATCACCGCTTTAAATTAATTCATTATAATTCCCTCGCAAAGGCCACACCATACACGCGTTTTGCGCCAGAACGCTTGAGCACCTTCGCGCATTCTTTTAAAGTTGCACAAGAAGTTGCTAAATCATCCACTAAAAATATGGTTTTACCCTTAACATAGCTTCTGAAATGAGGTTCAATGTGAAAAGCGCCATGAACATTTTTTATTCTTTGCAATTTGTTAAGGGTAAATTGAGGTTTTGTATTTATTTTTCTTAGCAATATTTTGTCTTTTTTATACAATTTAAATTCCTTTGCTAAATGCCTTCCCAAAATCTCTGCATGATTATATCCACGTTTTTTAAGTTTTTGAGAAGATAGAGGTATTTCTATGACTATAGGTCGCGAGGGGAGGGTATGCGCGAAAAGTTCATTCTGGGCTATACTTTCTACAAATATTTTCCCAATAATTGTGCCTAAATCAGATAGATATGGCGGATATTTGAACCTGTAGACTATTCTCTTTACAATTCCCTTATATACTACCCCGCACATAAGACCATCTATTGCTTGTGGCGTTTTGCAACTTGGGTGCGTTTCCCCAGTAATTGATCTCTTTAAACACATAGGGCACATGAAATCTTGAAATAGTTCAATATGAGAAAAACAATTACTGCAAAGAAATGTCCCATACTTTTTACAACCTACACATCGTTTAGGAAACAATACATCTTTAAAAAACCCAAACATGTATCAATTATTACGCGGAAACGGTTAAAAAAGCGAGAAGCATAACATGCCCAAACTTTAGGTCTTAGGTGGAAAAGCTAATCTACCAGATAAGTATCGCAAGTTAATCTTATAGGACTACACTCTTCTACTTATACAAAGTTATCCACATTTTCTTATTTTTACTATAAGTTATTATGGTGATTTTGAGGCTATTTTTTTATTTTTAAACGAACTATTGTTAAAAACTTTATCTACACTCTGCCCTGGTTTCCAACCACAATTCGGGCAAGCGGTTAATAATTCTCTTTGAATAAGAGTAACTTGGGAATCATCTGGAACCCACCCACATGCCCTACATACAATCCGAAAGCAGTCACTACATGTTTCTCTTTTTATTATATTAGTCACAAACAACAACTCCTTCTTCTGCGGCAAACTCTTCTTTTGTTAAGTTGCATCCTGGACATGTATTTCCGACCGGACCATCAGCCTTATAAGAACACTTTGGGCAACTAAACCATTCCTGGTCTCCATCTTCAAACAAATTGCTGGAGCCCAACCGAGGCGTTACTGAATCCATGATAACTTGTGCGGGATTCAGAAACTTATTTTTATTATTCCCTCCGCCCGCACAGCCACCGACTTTCTGCAATTCTTCAAGTTGTTTGTAGGGATTAAACGGCAAAAATCCTGTTTCTCGAGCCGAGACTTCTACCACTCCCTGCTTCAATTCAGTATCTTTCTTTCTGGGACGCACTTTATCCATTAGTTTTAAGACTGTGAATCCAAGAGCAGCCTCTAGATCAGTTCTTTTTCCAAGATTAGAATCCGTGATGCGGTTTGATACATATGCTAAAAGTGGGTCTACTGCACTTTTCACGGCATCATCAAGCGTCCAGAGACTTTCCGGGTTTTGCAAAAGATCTATCATTTCAGAGAACATACGAGGTGCTCTCCCTGAATCTAAGTAGGCTACTTCACTATCTTTAATACGCCTTATCTTTTGTGCTATCCCTTCAATGCTTTCTTTTTCTTTTGGATCAATAATTACAACGTTTGAAACCACCCGCTTAATGTCAGTTTTTGTGTCTACTTGTTCCTTAAAAACCTCCTCAGAAACACCGAGCTCCATAAGAAGCTGTTTATTTTGAGAAAGTGTCATATCTGTTTTTAGGGTAAAACCCTTTATGGATCCGTCTGACAAAACTTCATAACAATATGTTTGAGAATCTGGATATGTTATTTCTTTTGCGCGCCCTGTCAAAACATCAGTTGGATTTAATTTTTCAAGCCTATTATCCCTACTTTGATACCCACTCCACCCCTTAGGACTTGTCATAACAACCATGGTTCCAGGCGCAGCATCCAACAGTATTTCCTCAATTTTTTGTGCAGATTTTTTAACTGTACCCTCACGCTCATCCGCACTTATTGCGTCCGCAAACGGTCTTCCCCCGTACAGCTTTCCTGTTAAAAACCGCTTCCCTGCTTCATTTTTCTTTTCAAGAACTATGGGAAAAACTGGAAGCTCAGTTAAATACTCTATTTTAAACGCTTGAACATCTTGTTCTAACTGTTTGAGCGAATCTGCAATGGACACGCCATTTTCATAATTTTCCAAAAGAAGGTCTATTTGTGATCTTACCTGGAAACCGGTTCCTGGAAGTAAATACATCTCATTCTCCCCCCGCCTTTTTATTTGGCTTACTTCGTCTGTCAAACTTAACTCTTGAGGCTCGATTTCCACCTGACTGCTATCTCTATGTCTTGCTTGCTGTTTATCTGCGTGCCTTACTGAAGGCGCAATGTGTAAATTTGTTCGAGATTCTACAGTCTGCATATTACCGCTCCCAAGTGGTCTCCTTCTTCTTTTCTATGTGATTTGCGTAGCGGGCCAAGGTAAAAAACAGGTCTGACAGTCTATTCACATACTGAATAACTCGAATATCAACAGGTTCTTTCTTATGAAGCTTTATGATTTTTCGCTCAGCGCGCCTTGATACTGTACGGGCAAGGTGTAAATGCGCACCCACCACTCCTCCACCAGGCAAGATAAAGCTAGAAAGTTCCGGCATTTTTTTAGTCATATAATCAATCTCTTTTTCAAGTTTTTGTATTTCTTTTTCCAAATCAATATCAGAAAGTGTGTCTGGAAAATCTGCAAGATAAGAGCAAATAGGAAAAATTGCTTTTTGAATAGATAAAAGAATGCGAGTAATATATTTATTCTCTTTTGTCTTTTTAGTATTAAAAGAAAGGATAATTCCTATTGCAGAATTTAGCTCATCCAACGTTCCGTACGCGTTTATCCTCACATCATCCTTCCAAACTCTCTTTCCTGAAAAAAGTGATGTTTTTCCTTTATCTCCTGTTTTTGTATAAATTGGCATAAGAATCTTGTTTTTTCGCAAGGTTCAAAAAATAAAAAAACCTCCTCGATTGCCCGAGAAGGTTTGTCTTTTTTACATAAAAAAAGAGCTTGCTCGAGCATATACTTTTTACATAGTTTTCTGGGTTTAACAGTTGCGGCACACCCACGGACTTTCACCGTGTTTACCTATGTAATTTTAAGATTTACGAATCCAGAAGCAATACATATAAATTCTGCTTCCTAATTCCTAATTCCTAATTCCTAATTCCTAATTCCTAATTCCTAATTCCTAATTCC
>CAZQSX010000001.1:21607-24386 GCA_964596415.1 uncultured Gammaproteobacteria bacterium | reverse complement strand
AATTCCTAATTCCTAATTCCTAATTCCTAATTCCTAATTCCTAATTCCTAATTCCCGGCATGTCCACAAGAGCCTCGCTTCGCTCGTGTTCTTGCTTACCCGCCTCATTAGCATTCGGCGTGACCACAAGAATAAGATCGCTTACGCTAACCTTCCTCTTGGCTCCCACCTCATTAACATTCAGCGTGACCACAAGAGTAGCACTTGGAACAGCCTTCTTCATGAACAAATGATGCAACTCCACATTGAGGACATACATCAGCGTGAGAATGAGTCTCTGCAGCATCTAAAGGTAGCTGCTCAATCATCTGAGGCTTTATATCAGAGAGTGCTTCTACTGCATGTTCTATAACTTTTGCCGGAACAACATCAGCATGCATTGCATCAGAATTTAAAGCGTGACCATTTCCATTTGTCAAAGCTTCTGTGCGTGTTGCTTCCCCGTCCCCACCAGATACTTTTTTAGGAGCATCAACCACTCGCCCATTCACCTTAAAGTCAAATTGTTCTGCCAAAACTTTTGCAAGCGCATCCGGAACTGATCTCACCCTGTTTGGACCAAATCCTACCGATCGCATTCCGCCAATTCCTGAAAGCTGTGCTACTATTTGCCTAATTCTCTCTCTTGATTCAACCGGACTTTGAAGTCTTAAAACAAGTGAAATAATTCTTCCTAACGCATCCGTCATTGCAGCTACGTCTGAGCCAGATTTTCCAATTGTTATAAACATTTCAAACGGGTTATTGTTATCATCACTATTAAGCGTTATAAATGCGTCTCCCAATGGCGTCTGCGTTTTATATGTTAACCCCTGCATAACCATAGGTCTACGACTTATCGCAGGAGATTTCTTTATCTCTTCCTCTTTCTTCCCTGCCTCGCCGGCAGACAGGTCTTCTTTTTTTTCTTCTCTTTGTAGTACTCCCTGGCGTGAACCATCTCTCATGTAGGTTATTCCCTTCATACCCATATCATAAGCAGCCATATATAAATCTTTTACATCATCTATACTGTGCCCATTTGGTGCATTTACTGTTTTTGAAATGGATGAATCTATATATCCTTGGGCTATTGCCTGAACTCTAGCATGATCTAAAGGCGCTAAGTCATTTGCTGAAACAAAATAATCTGGACGAATTTCCCCAGGATGTTCTGCCCGCCATGCGTCATAAAGCGGATGATACAATTTATCAATCCCAAGCTTACTTTTTCTAATAAATTCAAATTCATATACTGGCTCTATTCCAGAAGTAGTACCTGCTAAAAGTGACGTAGTACCTGTTGGAGCTATGGTAAGAAGAACTGCATTTCTAATACCGTTTTTTATAATTTTGTCTTTTATTGCTTTTGGAAGAGCTTTAATATGAAATCCTTCTAAATACTTTTCTTTCTCAAACTTTGGAAATGAACCTTTTTCGCGTGCAATTTCAGTAGAAGCAATATATGCATTATCACGAAGTGTCTTAAAAATTTTATCAATAACTGGAAGTGACTCTTCTGCGCCGTACCTCAGCTTCATCATAATAAGCGCGTCTCCAAGCCCCATGATACCAAGACCAGTACGCCTAATATCTTTTGCGCACTTCTCATTTTCAGGAAGAAAGTATGCAGTTGAATCAATAACGTTATCTAAAAATCTGGTTGCCACCTGTATATCTTTTCCAAAAGAATCATAATCAAATTTTCCATTTTTCACATATGCTACTAAATTCATCGCGCCTAAATTACAAACTGCCCAAGCAGATAATGGTTGCTCTCCACAAGGATTTGTTGCAATAAGATGCTCAAAATACCAAGTGTTAGAACGTTTATTAGATCGTTCTAAAAAGTGAAGTCCTGGCTCAGCTGATCTCCATGCTGCCTCACAAATCAAATTCCAAAGATATGATGCTTTAATTGTTTTATAAACTTTTACTTTTCCACCTGATTTTTTCCACAAATCAAGATTTCCATCCCATTTTGCATCATACTGTGGGTCATCTAAATCCGGGTATACCAAATCCCAGTCTGCGTCTTTTTTAACTGCTTCCATAAACGCATCTGAAACACACACTGAAAGATTTGCACCGTTAATTTTTGTTAAATCCTGTTTAACCGTTATAAATTCTTCCACATCAGGATGCCAATCATGAAGCATAAGCATCAAGGCGCCTCTACGGGATCCGCCCTGCTGAACAATATCTTTTGTGGCTAGTGAATATAGCTCTGCCCAATTAATAGGTCCTGAAGAGAATCCATTTACCTTTTTTACGCGTGCACCCCGTGGTCTCAGAGATGAAAGATTAAGCCCAACTCCGCCACCTCTTGCCATAATTTCAATCATGGACTTAAGATTGTCTAAAATACCATCTCTACTATCTTTAGGGGAAGGAATAACAAAGCAGTTGTAGTAAGTTACATCATATCCGGTTCCTGCTCCTGCAAAAATTCTACCTCCTGGAAGGAATTTAAAATCCTTCATGACGTTATAAAATTCTTTCCTCCAGCGTGCTCTGACCTCTTTTTTCTCTACATCTGAAATGCCTCGTGCAACGCGCTTCCACATTTCCTCTGGGGTTTTCTCCACGGGATTGCCATCTTCATCTTTTAAAGAATATCTATCTAAAAATACTTTTTGTGAAAGACCTGTTAGTTGTGTCATATATTTTTTAGAAACATAGTGCTTAGGAATCAAGAAACATAGATATTTTCTATATGACTATGTTTCTTTGTTTCTGTGTCCCTACTTAATCAGCTTCTCAAGTTCTTTTTGAAAATCCTCTAAATCTAAAAATTGAC
>CAZQSX010000001.1:0-21507 GCA_964596415.1 uncultured Gammaproteobacteria bacterium | reverse complement strand
TACTTAATCAGCTTCTCAAGTTCTTTTTGAAAATCCTCTAAATCTAAAAATTGACGAAAAACGCTTGAAAATCTGATGTATGCCACTTTATCAATCTTTTTTAGCTTCATGGCAACCATTTGTCCGATCTTCTTACTTTCTACTTCTACGCTGTCTGCACTTCGCAAATCCCGTTCTATCTCATCTACTATTCCTATAATATCCTCTGGCGAAACTGTTGTTTTCTGTGTTGCAGTAAACATTCCTTTTTGTAATTTTTCTCGGTCAAACTGCTCACGGGTTCCATCTTTTTTCTTAACAGTTAACGTTATGTTCTCAACCCGCTCATACGTAGTAAACCGTTTCTGACAAGAAGAACAAACCCTTCTTCTTCTAATGTTGGATTCTTCCTCCCCAGTCCGAGTTTCTACAACTTCAGTTTCATTATTTCCGCAGTATGGACAACGCATAATTCAATTTTCAAGCCCGTCTTCTGCCTCATGGGCCGTCACTAGATTTAGTGTCATCAACAATGGTAAGACACTACATGAACAGTGTCAACCATTAATTACTATGTCAAAATAGGTCAGTATCTCTTTTAGCTTCGGATTAAAAATGTAAGAAATTATAAGAAAATTGAAAAGAACAGATGTGCAATTTTTATGCTCTTTAGAACCTAGGAAGTGACTGTTTTTGAAAATTTTTAACACAGAAAAATGCACCTGTTTCAATTCTGTTGAGGGTACACTAGAAAAATTTGTGGAAATTAAAAATCTACTGCTTTTTTCCGTTTATAAGCGTCTCAATTTGTTCTAGTCTTTCAATCTCATCTGATAATTCTGTTTTATATTTTTTATCAATCTTTGCGCGTATCATTGTTATTATTTCTTTATGTTTTTTAATGGCGGTTTGTGCAGTTGAAAGTGTATCTTTCCCTTTTTCTCCGGCTTTTATCAATTCTCCTACTGCCATGTGCATATAGTTGGTGCTTTTTGAAATATATAAAACACCCATTTCTTGTTTTCCTTTTTGAATAAGGTAATATCCGGAATTAAGACGCTTATCAGATGAAAGCACATAAAATTCACCTTTTTTAACTGGGTCTGAAATAAGAATTTCAATTATCTTATCCCGTATTCCCTTTAAAAAATACAATGGATTATCTGGAAGCATTCCTGGGTATGGAAGTTCGTAATCTATATTTTTAACAGAAGGGCTTGGTGATGCAGTGGGTGTTTTTTCCACTTCCATCATGACCAAATCTTCCTGTATGACATCTTCTTCAGCTTGAGCAGAAGCTGGTTTTGAAAAAATAAAGAAACTTAAAAGCAAAATGGCAAAAACTCCAAATACTTTCATTCCTGCATGATACACCTGAGACAGCATACTTGTCAAACTACACATAGTATGATGTATACTAGAAAGTACTGTCCTATGAAATTATCACTGAAATTAAAAGCCTCTTCTGTTCTTGCGTTAACCTTCCTTATAGTATACATGCTGCGACCTGTTGAAGCCCAAGCACCAGTATATACAACTCTCGACTCCGAACTTAATACTGAAACAGTAACAATTCAAAACACCCAACAAACTATTAATCAGTCTAGGGGAAAAAATAACATCCTGTATGAAAACGTTGAAAGTAATGTGCCAAAAAACCTTAACACCCTTTCTCAGAATGTTATCACTCAAATGCTTGCAACCTCCATGTGTCTACTTGTGGGAGTTAATCCCGTAAGCTCGTCGGGAGAATGTTTAGGAATTAACTCAGCAACAGGCAAGCTAGGATTCTCTACGCAAGGACAAGGTGGCGCTATTGGGTTTGTGGGTAAAATGATCGCATTCACGTATGAAGTCCCTGCCTCATCTGCAGATTTTGCAGTCTATACAGCCGCTAATTTTGGGCTTACTAAAAACGCTTATGCACAACAATTTGAAGAGGGGGTTGGATTTGGCGGATTAAGACCGCTTTTAAAGGTGTGGCAGGGATTTAGAAATATGGCATATCTACTCATAGTAATCATGTTTACCGTAATTGGTCTTGCAATTATGTTCAGGGTTAAAGTCGATGCAAGAACGGTTATGAGTATCCAAAACCAAATTCCAAAAATAATAATTGCGCTTATTTTAGTCACCTTTTCTTACGCAATTGCTGGATTTTTAATTGATCTGATGTATGTTTCTATTTACTTTATATTAATTGCGTTTAACCAAGTTTCTCCACATTCAAACCCATCACTTAATATCAATATTTTTTCATATGCAAATAAAATGTTTGCACCAGATATACCAATTGGGGGGGACTTTCTAGGCATTATATCAATCACCTGGAACGTTTCAAAAGCTACGCAGCAAATCATCACAAGTATTTTTGAAAGCATCATTCCAACTGAAATTGGTATTGTTTTTAGAGGTATGTTTGGATGGCTCGGTGCATTCAATGTTGCATGCAACCTCACGGACGCAGTTGGAATTGGGGGAATTCTCAAAAAAGCTCCACTCGGAATAGGTGGAATGTTTAGCGGAGGTTGCAATTTTTTTGAAAATTATCCGGCAATTTTAATTGGCGCCATAGGGCAATTATTAGCATTTGTTGTTGTTCTTGTTGCAATCCTCTACACGCTTTTTAAAGTTTGGTTTATGTTGCTTAAAGCATACCTTTATGTACTTCTTGATGTTATTCTAGCACCGTTTTGGATAATCTTAGGTATTCTCCCTGGATCAAGTTTTGGCTTTGGAAAATGGCTTCGACACCTTACGGCTCAACTGGCAATGTTCCCAAGTGTAATTGCGTATTTACTCTTATGAAAAACTATTATGGATGCGATAAGCCTAGGAGGACTAGGATCTCCGCTTGGTAAAAGCGAGATGTTTGCTCCTCCTCTTATTGGAAATCTTGGCGGAAATAATGCGCTTGCCGCCATGGTTGGACTTGGGGTTATCCTATCAATCCCTCAGCTTATGGATAAAGTAAAAGCAGCACTTCAAGCACCTAACTTTGGCCTTACCGCAATTAAACAATCTCTTAATGCTGGGAATCCGTTATCTCTTGCGGGAAGAGCTGGAAGTATGGGCTATCAGTACACTGGACTTAAAAGCCTTCCTGTTGTGGGAAGTCTTTTTAAAAATGAGCCCCCCCCTAAAACTTAAACAGCGTCTTTTGCACCACTCATAACTTTTAAAAGCATTGCAAGCAGTAACGCCTGAAGTATAAATGCGCTATAACGCTTCGCTAAATCTTTTGGTGTTCCACCAGTAATTTCCTGAAGCTCCCGCTCCTGATCATCATTTATCATCCTGTGACTTCTTAATTTTTTTGCAAAATCAAAATGTGAACGCGCATCCCATGCCATTCCATCTCTTCCCCCAGCAGCGACCTGAGCATAAGATGCTTTTCCGGTAAAGAGTGCGTACATACCCCCAACAACTGGTAGTTCCGCCATTGCGTCCTTTGCAAAAAACCTATCAATTCCAATTGCCAACTCCAATATAAACTGGTCTGCTTTATGCGAATCATAATTAGCAATAGCTGAATGAATGGGATGAAGAAGTTCAATCACCTGATCTATATTTTTTGCTCCCAATAACTTTGCATTTAACTCGTGAATTCCTTTTCCCGCAGCAGCTGCAGCCGCAATATCATTCCACCTTCTCATAACAATATTTCCTCCAACATTTTCAAATCTATACTCATCCCATGGTATATCTTCACTTCCTGAAATAAACGGAATCTTATAATCTCTTTCCGTATAGTCTTCCATCAATTGCTTCATAAGTCTTGTCTGGGAGCCACTACTTGAAACATATCCAGTTTTAATAATCTCTGAAATTCTTTGCGCATCCTCAATAACCTGCGCATCCCCCTGAAGACCATCAAACCTCAACTGCTCACTATGCTCATTAACTGCTCGTTCTTGGGCAACGATTAAAACATCCAAGGCTTTATTAAAACGAGAATCCTGTTTTTGCATCATATGTGGCACATCTACGCTATCTCCAGTTTGAAGCTTGAACTCTTCAAGCGCATACCGCTGCGCCTCTTTGAAATTAAAAATAAGCCTAGTTGGAAGATATTTTGCTGTTCTCTCCAGTTGTCTTTGCAGCTCTGCTCTATTCTCTGGCTTACTCAAACCTCCACCAATAGCTTTATCAATTAATATTCCTGTTCCAACCCAATTAAAAGGATCGTCCTGAGGCCTCAAATCACTACCAAACTGAGCTCTTAATCGGTTACTTTCAGCAACCATTGCACCAATTGCACTATTGCTCGTTTCGTTATATATTGGGTTTTCAGTAATTATCTCATCTTTATATTTAATCTTATCAAACGTTTTGTCATTCGGATTTAACTCTCCTGGTTTTCCCGCAACTCTCCAACCGGTTTTTGAAACAATACCTCCTGTTTGAAGCGGATTAACCTTCCCCATCAAGCGCTGATCATCATCGTCAACTAAACCATTAACAACCTGATATATAAACTCTCCTGTTACGTCTTGTAATTCATTCTTATTCCACTTTTTATCCTTATTATTTAACCTATACATAAGGAATCTATTTCTTGCTTCTTCAATATCAAATTTTCCAATAGAATGTCTAAAAGGAGAAAGCCCTCCTAAAAATCCGTGTGCCCATAAGCTGGTGTACCGTCCTCTTGGAAGTTTATTTGTCAAGGCAATTTCAACAAAACGACCCGTCATAACACCTAATCCACGCGCTATTGCAAAGGCTCTGTCTATTTCCCAATCTTCCATAGATCCAGGCTCAACCTTTCTTTTTCGCTCAAGACCAGTATTCTCATCTACACCCACTACTTCATGCACCGCTCCTGCGCTAATTGCATCTCTCATGTATTGCCTGGCTAACTCTTCAACCCTACCTATTTTCCCATTCCGTGTATCTCCCACTACCTCGCTGTATGGTAAGTATCCAAAATTTTCTTCTCGGACCTTTATTAATGCCTGCTCATAAAAATGCATTGCCGTAGATGCACCTTTTTTTCTAAACGCTAAATCAACCTGTCCTGAAGTAAGTCTGCTCGCAAATTCTGAAATCTTATCAGGGCCTACATTAGTAGTTAAAATATAGTTTGCATCATGAAGCGTTGATCTAACACTAAACTCCTCTGTGTATTTACGTTTTTCTCTGTTTAACTCATCTGCTGCTTCAAAGTTACCAGCGCTTTTTAACGACTCATAGGAAGCATTCATTATTTCTATAAATCTCCTGTAATAAGGCTTATCAGTAAACACATCAAATGACTCACCAAACGGTTGACTTGGATTTGCATTTGCGCTTTCAAAAAGCTTATTAAAGCGTTTTTCCCTATAGCGTTTTCCTGCTTCTCCAGAATCAGCTATGAGCATAGATTCCTGTCTATCAAAATACCTATCTCCCCTAGCGTCAGTTTCCCCAAGTTCTTCCGCAATATTAGATAGGGTATCTAGCATATTCAATCTTAAATCTGTACCAAATCCATCTGGATCAAATTCACCACCTTGGTTTCTTTGACCCTCCTCCATGCGCCTTGCAAAACCTTGCTGCAAATCACGTAACCTATTTAAGTTCTCCATGGGATTACGCATAAGATTTACGAATTCTTGTGCTTCATGAGCAAATGGACTCCCTGCATATCTTCTTGCAAATTGCTCTCTTCTTCTTGTGCTCCAAAATTCGTTGCCAGAACCATTTACGGGCTGCTCTGTATCCGCTTCAGGATCATTACTCTCTGGGTCAAGCTGGTTTAACACGTCAAATTCAGGCGTAAGCCTCTGTGCATATCTCGTATTAAACGTTTCTTTTCTTTTTTTAGCGTCTTCTGGATGCTCATGAATGCCCATCTGCTCTAAAATTCTTCTAATTTCTGCCTCTTCTTGAGACCGGCTATCTCTAATTCTACCTCGTAACACACTCGCAAGATCCTGCTCGTGAGGATGGGAGTTTCTCTGGGGTTGTTTGGGTTCTTTTTTTGGTTGTTCTGTTGATTCTGACATAATACTGCCTACACTCAGTGTAGAAGATACTGCCTCAGGTGTCAATTTGTACTCTTTCATAAGCCTCATTCTATTAAAAATGGGTACAATCAGCTTGATATGAAACTCACAAAGAGATTACAATACAATAACAAACATGAAAAACGTGACTGAACCTACGCATTTTGAGTCGCTATATCCTGAAGATTCCCAACACGAAACTGTTAAAAAAATGCTAGAGCTTATTAAAAAAGGCGGTTCAATTCAGTTAATTGGGCTGCCTGGCACGGGTCGATCAAATTTGCTCAGATTTCTATCCTATAACAATAATGCTCGTGTTCTTCACCTTTCTGAGAACTATAAATGGTTCCATTTTGTTTACATGGATACCTCAGAGATGAAGGGAAGAAGCGAGGCGGATCTTATCAAATTCATTCTTATTTCACTCTCCTACTCATTGTCCGAACGAAACATGAAAAAAGAACAAGAAAAAATAAATGAATTTTTAAAAGAAGCGACAGACACAAAAGATGAACTTATCCTGTTTCAAGTTCTAAAAAAAACTATAGACTATCTTTCTATTGAAAAGGAACTAACTGTTGTTTTTCTTCTTGACCGATTTAATACTTACATACCAAGCGTCTCAAGTACTTTTTTTAACAACCTTCGAATACTAAGAAACCGAGCAAAATACCGTTTTTCTTGTGTTTTTTCGCTCGAAAGACCATTGTCAGACGTGCTTGAAACGACCGTGTACACAGAGTTTTATGAATTTATTGCAGAAAACACGTTGTACCTTTCCTTGTTTAACAGTACATCCAATGAATTTCGCCTTTCTTACCTGGAAAAAATATCCAATAAATCACTTTCTGAAAACATAAAAAAAGAACTTATACGACTTACTGGTGGGCATGGGAAACTTCTTAGAATAGGTGCAGAAGTTATCCTTGCAGAAGATGTTGAGCCAAAAAATCTAACCACGTTTCTTTTAAATAAAAAGGGGATTCTCACAACGCTTCTTGAAATCTGGAATATTTTAACTCCAGTTGAACAAAAAGCCATAACCCACGATGCGAAAAGCTTTCCCAATGATTCATATGTTGTAAAATCTGGCCTTGTAAAAACAGGCATTATTCAAATACCACTTTTTGAAAAAATGATACCAACTTTTCCACAACCAGAAACTGAAAAACTCTCCTATGTACCAGAAACAAATGAGATATTGTTAGGAAATGAATCCCTCACTGAAAAGTTTTCACCATCAGAATTTCGGCTGTTGCGATTTTTAATGCAACAAAATGAGAGAATTTGTGAAAAAGAAGAAATAATTGAAGCTGTCTGGCGAGAGGAACAAAGCCGCGAAGGCGTTACTGATCAAGCGCTCGATCAAATCATTTACAGGCTAAGAAAAAAGATTGAACAAGACCCTAATAATCCCGCTCATATCATGACCATAAAAGGAAGAGGATATAAATTTTCTAAATAACTAATCTCTAAGCCTGCTACATATTTCTTGACATGTCTGCTTGTCTAATCATATGATGAGTGTATGCATCTTTTAAAAAAGATTATTCTTTTTACTGTAGCTTTTATTTTAGTATCTCCTCTTTTTCTTCATTCTGTTGCTTTTGCAGCAATTCCAGGAGAAGACGAGCTTCCAACCCCTAAACGGTATGACGTTAATCCTGAAACAGGAAAATGCGCTGAATATCCTGATGGTAGATACGCAAATATATTTAACTGCCTACTTCAACGAGTTGATTTCCCAGATGCCGGAAACCCGCTTGATACTTGTCCGCAATGGGAAGGCTTCCAAACAGATCCTTGCATAGTAACCCAAAAAGTTGCAGTTGTTGAGGCAGTTTTTGACGATGTCCCCCTTGATGAATCAAAAGAAGTACTTGTAGTGTGTCTGAGAAACGACATTAAAAACTGTACTTTTTTTGACATGATATTTTCTTCTAATAGCAACGTAGAAATTCAAAAGAAAGATTTTGGGTTGGTAAAAGTTACCTTCCCAACGCTTTGCGGCGATGGGAAAAATAAGCTTAAAGTTGACTGTGATGATGACGGTTCAGACTGGTTTTGGGTAAATAGTACATACAGAATAACGTTATTCAAAATAAGCAAAGAGGAGTTCAAGAGCTACGAAGAGGATAAGCAAATTATTAAAACCCCCCCTACATCTCCTGGATTTACACTTTTACAATCAGGGGCGTTTTACGTATATCACTCTATTCCAAAAGTAGAAGTGCTGCTTACAAAAATTGGTAATCCTGGACGAGTACGGGATATTCATGTAACTTTAACCGGCAGAAATACAGGAAAAGAATCAACCAATTCTTACTATGTAAATCTTTATGGACCAAGTCAAACTGGACAAGAATCCCTTACTGAAAAACGCGATGACAGCAAAATAGGTTCAAGTGGCTGTCTATATATAGGTCCAGCAAGTGAAAGCGGAAAATTTACCATCGAAACCCCTCCACTTATTCCAGGAAAGTATTATATAAAAATAAGGGCTGGCAAAAATCTTAGCATTAACCCACAAATAAACAACTCAACACCCACCTGCAGTCCTGATAATTTTACCTACTTTCATATTCCCCTGGAAATTACTGAAGACGAAAACGGATGGCAAGAAACAAACTTGGGAGATCCATTTGTTGACCCTTACGGAATTGATAATCCAATCAATTTAAGGGGAGAAGATCCAAAAGTTGTTTGCAGCGATGAAGATAAGGAAAATGGATACTGCACAAAGATTGCAACGGGCTTGGGAACTAAAATAAGTACTATTCCCCAAAAATTTATCGGAAATGTTATGAGCATACTTCTAAGCATTGGCGGAATTGTAGCGATTGCATTTTTTATCCAAGCGGGTTACACCATTATGACCTCTGCAGGAAATAAAGAAAAGATCGGACAAGCACGAGAGCAAATCATAGCAGCAGTGATGGGTCTTATGTTCATCATTCTCTCTGTGGCTATTCTTGAGTTTATTGGAGTTAATATACTACGTATTCCTGGCTTTGGAAATTAACAAAACTATATGAAAAAACTAGCACTCTCAATCCCAGGTTTTCGCGAAATAGAAACGCCTGAAAATATCCCATCAGGAGTTGACGCTCCAGAAAATATTCTGCAAACATCTCTTGACCTGTTAACAATTATTGGTGTAATTGCCGCGCTTATTTTTCTTCTGTATGGCGGGCTTCTTTGGGTGACGTCATCAGGGGATAAAGCAAAAGTTGACCGCGCCCGCCAAACCATCATCTATTCTATTATAGGACTTGTTGTTATGATTCTTGCATTTGTTATAGTTCAAACAATTGGATATTTCATAGGCTCAAGTTTTCTTTCTAATATAGGAAGATAATTGTTCTCTTGACAAACATTTATAAACCTGCTCTAATAAGTACAGACATGAAAATAAAAAATATAGCAATTCAATCAGCAGCATTTCTAACCGTTGCAGCGCTTTCTGCACCACGTGCTTTTGGGGCAGAAACCGTAGACCTTAATCCTTCTGAGCAAATTGGAAAAGTAGATGCATCAGCAAATGATGTGGTTAGATTTGCTATTAATGGATTAACGGTTATTGCAATTATTGCCTCTCTTATCTGGCTTCTATACGGCGGCTTAAGATGGGTTATTTCAGGCGGGGATAAAGCAAAAGTTGATGCTGCCCGTGGCACCATAGTTGCCGCAATAGTTGGTCTTATCATAGTTATTCTTGCGTGGGTTATTATAAATGCTGTTCTTCAAATATTAACTGGTACTACCCTTAACACATTTACACTTCCCTCTCTTGGAAATAGCGGAAATGCTACCCCTACCCCATAATAGCTTCTTGTAATATTTTTTTTATTCCTTCATACTATTTTTATGGAATTATTTACTCAAGATTGGAGCAGCTGCTTCCAGGGAGACGTTACGACCGGTGAAGGAGTTGCTAGGCTTTCCTGCATTTGGATTGTGCTACAAAACATCATAAATGCATCACTCGTTTTAGCAGGTGTGATTGCAGTATTTTTAATAGTCTATTCCGGTGTTCAATATATAACATCTGGTGGAGACAAAGAAAAGGTTGATCATGCTAGAAAGCGTCTTACCTACGCTATCATTGGGCTTATTTTCATCTTTATGTCATTTTTCTTTCTATCACTTATTTCTCAATTTACCGGAGTAGGACTTGATCAACTAACAACCCCTCCACATGCAGAACCTAACGTTGGACTACCGCAAACTCCAACGCCTTAAAATTATTTAAACCTTATCTGTAACAGGCTTTTTCCCTCCGATTCTCTCAGCTATTGGTCTACCAACGTAAGCGGCAATAGCAAGAGCTAACGGACCGGCTCCTCCAGTGAGTAAGCTTAAAAGAACAAGCCCACCAACACCTCCCCAGAAAACTTTGTCATCCTTATGACCAGCGAGAAATTTTTGAATAGGCCCTGCTTCTTTAGACTTTGCAATACAAGCCTTTACCTCATCATCAGCAAATACCCTTCTTATCAGATCCGCACCTCCCCATTCAGTGCTACTTAGAATGTTTCCCATTTGAGCTTCGCTTATTGCATGAATTCTTGCCCCCTGTTTTACTGACTCAAAAATCACGTCTCCTCGTTTATTTTTTATAAAGTTTGGATCGTTATTTACTCGATCATTAAACTCTCTATGGGTAAAATTTACACCCGTTACTGGATTTATTTGAGATTCTACAATTTCCTGCATTAAAAGATCTGGCCCCATATTAGCAAGGTAATCAAATGTTCCCGGCGGCTGAAGGACAACATCTGTCATTTCCCAGTTACGACCTGTTGCAGGATTAATTGTTTCACACGCAAGCTGTTCAGGCGTTGCCCCTAAAATATGAATAGCACGATTTATACGGTCTTCATTTTGAAGCGTTTCTACCTCATGTGTTCTTGGATTATAATGCTCATACGTAAAATATTTTCTCACAGCTTCAGGCGAAACTGCGGCATCAAGGGAGGCATCAAGCGCTCCCTCTGCTTCTTTTAGTTTATCCATTGCCTGAGGAAGCACCCCTTTTCGCTCTTCGAGATATTTTCTTGTAGCAGTACCTACAATGTTCGCAAGCCTATCTGCATAATCCTGCTCAATTTGGGCCCTATTATTTTTTGCCAATTCTATTGACGCGCTTGCATCAGCTACCTCTTTTTTGAGATTATCTTTTTGAACTGTAAGATTATTTTGCTCTTGGGTAAGCTCATTAAATCTCCTGTCAGCCACTTCATAGTCTGAGGTCTTTAGTGCATTTGATAGAATAATTATTGTTGCCCTATCTGCATCGCCTACTGCCGCCAGCGCCTCCGGACTAAGAGTTGTTTCTCCATTACCCAAATATCTTGCTCCATACTTAGCCAAGATACCATTTGCTGCACGAAGATCAGAATTATATTTGGTCTTTGTTGTCCTGCTATCTCTCTTTTCCGCTGCATCAAGCATATCTTGAAGCTTTTTCCCCTTAGGACCAATGAGAGCATCTGAAAAGTCTGTTAGTTTTTTATTCACCTCATCTAGTTCTTTTTGCTTTGCATCTGCTGCTTCTTTAGCAGTGTTAATTTCCTCTTGAGCAGATGCTGTATCTGGGGGGTTATCTATAGCTTCAATTTTTACGTCTCTCACAGTCTGCCTAAAATCCGGATCTGTAGCATACCTATCTAAAAATACATTTAATCTAGCCGGGGTGGAATATTCCGCAAGCAATTCTGACCCTCCAGTTACTTTTAAAATTTCCGCTTTTATTTGGGTTCTAATGACGTTTTTTTGTACGCCCGACAAGGAAGCGTAACCATTTGGCTCTAAATAAAACTCGGCAAGATCTCTTGCACTATCCGCTGCTGAAACTCGCTCACTACCTAAGGAACTACTACCATGTCTTAAGTTCGCATCTAAAAAGAAATCAAATGACTGCTCGATCACCCGATCACTCTTATCGTGATCAACTGCATCCTGCTCTCTTCTTGCGACCTCTAAAACATCCAATGAAGGTCTTCCTTCTTTTTGCGCTTTGTCTAATTGGTCTCTCAGTGCCCTCGCGCGTTTTTCGGAATCAGTTACAGGAACTGTTCTGGTTTTATCCATCATTCCTTTTACCATTTCTTTTGCGTTTAAATCTGGCATAATTATTTTTCCTCCTGATTCATGGCAGATTTTGCAGCCGTTAATGCCTGCTCTATGTTCCCGCTTTTAATAAGATTTTCAACGTTTTCAATTTTACTTCTTTCGTTTGCCACTCCTTCTTCTCCTTTTATTATTTCTAGCATTCCTGAAAAAATACTCCATCTTTGAGAAAGCTTTTCAAGAAACTCAACCAGTTCTTCCTGTGTTTTTACTAAATCTATTCTCTCAAGTACAAAAAAGCTGATATCCCCCATTTGATCCTCAGTTATAGATTTATTTTCTAATCCACTAATGCAAATATCTACAATCTGCTTCTCAACTTCATTTTTCTTTTCTGTAGTAAAATCCATAGTGTCATGATACCTTTTAAACTTGCCATCTTCTTGACAGCAAACTAACAGACTCTTAACAGCCTTTTTCCTACATTCATCGTACCCCAGAAAATGACTTAGTGTCAAGAAAGAATCACTCTTTTCACGCCAGGCACAAATGCCTCGTATTTTGACCTACTTTGATAATCTTGATTGCATTATTTTCACGTAATACGCTGTACTATATGGAAAATCATCCAATTCCCCAGGATGTTACGGGGTTTAAATTTAGACTCATTGGAAGCATTACGCTTAAGCAGTTTTTATATTTGCTGGGAGCCGGAGCTATTGCATTAGTATTTTACCTTCTTCCTATTACACCATTTATAAAATTTCCTCTTATGGCAATTTCTGGGCTTATTGGGATGGCATTTGCATTTGTTCCCATAGACGGACGGCCTATGGATAAAATGATTTTTAACTTTGCAAGAACAATTCCCGCAGAAAATCAGTTTTTATACCATAAAAAAGGCGCGGATATGATCTTTTTTTCATTTGTTCCACCAGCGCATGCCCGCCCTACTCAAAACCAGCTTCTTAACCAGGAAGCATCTAAAAAAGCTCAACTGTTTACTCAGTTTAGCAAAACATATTTTAAGCCAGACCCTGAGGAAAAAGAAAATCTTCAAAACATATCCCAACTTTTCCAGGAGGGTCCAGTTTCTGCACAAGGATTTACAAGCCGCGTGTATAACGCAGATGCCGTACCTGTAAAACCTACTAATTTAGCAGCGCCTGAGGAAATAAAAACAATTCCAGAAGTAGCAGTTGCGCCTCACATGCCACCCGTACAAAATGAGGCTGTAAAGCCTGCCCCGCTTCCACAAGCCTCTCAAAAAACCCAACAAACGGTAGCACCATATCCTACCTCTGCTTCTATGCCTGCTATTTCAACTCCTGAAAAAACAAATGCAAGTGGCGCCTACACACCAAATGTTATTCTTGGAATTGTAAAAGACCCAAGAGGAAAACCGCTTCCCCATGTTGTAATTGAGGTCATAGACGCAAACAATATCCCGGTAAGAGCTTTCAGAACAAATCAAAACGGAAACTTTGCCTCTGTTACTTCTCTTCCAAACGGAACATACACAATTCATTTAGAAGATTCACTTAAAAAACAAAACTTTACGGATACACAAATTACTCTTAACGGAGACATTCTTGAGCCGATTGAAATAGTATCAGTTGATCAAAGAGAACAATTAAGAAGGGAGCTTTTTGGGTCAGCACGGGCTCAAACACAAGCATAAATATATTTCACCAACATTAAAATGGCTAAAATTAAATCAAGCACACAAGATTTTATAGAAATAACAGACATCGTAGATGATGTTATTCATTTAAAAAACCGCACCGCTTGCTCGCTACTTGAAGTTTCAAGCGTAAACTTCTTTCTTTTATCCCAAGATGAGCAAAACGCAAGAATCTATGGCTACATGTCACTTATTAACTCTTTGTCTTTTGCAATTCAAATAGTAATAGTTAGTAAAAAAATTGATATGACCACCTACATCTCGTCCTTGGATCATAAAATAACAATCACTCAAAACCCACGCATCTCAGAACACTTAACTATGTATAGGGATTTTATCCAAGAACTTGTAAAAGGTGAGGGACTTCTTGACAAAAAAACATATGTTGTTATCCCATTCTCCTCGCTGGAACTTGGCCCCTCCACGGGTAAAAAAGACTACAACGCAAAAGTCGCAGAGACAATTGCCTCAAAGCGCACAAATATCGCAACGCAAATTGAGCGCATTGGACTTTCAAGCAGAGTCTTAAAGGCAGAAGAGCTGGCTCGGGTATTTTTTGAATTATTTAACCAATCGTCTCTTAATGTAGATTTTACAAATAGTGATGTGAAAAATATCATTCTTTAAGTTATGTTAGGATTTGGAAAGAAAAAACAACAACAAGGAGGAACTATTCAGCAGGCACCGCAAGCTCAAGCTGTGCAAAAAATTCAAGGAGGCATAAAACCTCCAGATGCAAAACAAAAAAAACCAGAAGGACTACTACCCCTCATGGGAAATTTAGATACTCTAAAAAAAGGCTCTGTATCGCTTGTTGATTTAATTGCACCATCTTCTGTTGAAGTTGATTTTAAACACATCAGAGTCGGCGACATGTTTTACCGTACGTTTTTAGTGGTTGATTATCCACGCGAAGTTTCCCCTAACTGGCTCTCCATTCTTATTGACTATAAAGAAACTATGAATGTTTCTATGTATATTTATCCCGTTGAAAGTAAAGATATTTTATCTAACCTGAGGCGCAAAATTGCAGAAATGGAAGCAACACTTGAATCGGATGCAAAATCAGGTATTGAATCTGACCCAAAAGTTAGAGCAGCACTTGAGGATGCAATCTCCCTAAGAGAAGAGCTTGCTCGGGGGCTTGAGAGGTTTTTTCAGTTTGGCTTATATGTCACGCTTTCTGCAAAATCGCTTGAAGAATTAAACAGAAAATCAAGCGAGCTTACATCGCTTCTTGCATCTAATTTATTAGTTGTAAAACCAGCAACGCTTCAGATGGAAGATGGATTTAAAACCACACTCCCTCTTGGCTCTGACAGGATATTTGTAACACGAAACATGGACACCACATCTGTTGCTTCCACGTTTCCGTTTACCTCATATGAAATTTCCCATCCTAATGGCATTTTTTATGGAGTAAATACACTAAACAACTCACTTGTCATCGTGGACCGTTTTTCATTTGAAAACGCAAATTCAGTCGTGTTTGGTAAGTCTGGATCAGGAAAATCATTTACTGTAAAGCTTGAAGTTCTCAGGCAAATGATGTTTGATGCTGAAATATTAATTATTGATCCTGAAGATGAATACAAGGCGCTTTGTACTGCTGTTGGCGGAGAATACATTTCTTTCTCAAAGGATTCAGAGGTAAAAATTAACCCGTTCGCACTTCTTTCAGATGATAGATCTGAAGCACAGCTTGGCATAAAAATACTATCCCTTCATTCTCTTTTAAAAGTAATGCTTGGCGAATTTACCCCAACTCAAGAAGCACTCTTAGACCGAGCATTAGTTCTAACCTATAAACAAAAAGGAATTACTCCTGATCCTGCGACATTTGGAAATGAAGCTCCAATCCTTGAGGATCTTTATAAAACGCTTTTAAACATGGAGGAGCCAGACGCAAAAGATCTAGCTTTTAGATTGGAAAAATATGTAAAAGGAGGATTTGCCGGACTGTTAAACTCTCAAACCAATTATGATGTGAAAAACCAACTTACGGTATTTTCCATAAAACAATTAGAAGACTCTTTAAGACCCGTTGCCATGCAGGTCATTTTAGATTTTATCTGGAACAGGGTTAGAACAAAACTTAAAAAAAGAATTTTAATTGTTGATGAGGCTTGGTATCTTATGAAAAACCCTGATTCTGCAGCATTTTTACAGGGAATAGCAAAGCGCGCCAGAAAATATTATCTGGGTGTAACCACGCTCACGCAAGACATTGAAGACTTTTTATCTTCTGACTATGGAAGATCAATTCTGTCTAACTCTTCTATTCAGATTTTACTTAAGCAAAATTCTTCTGAGGTTGAGGTTTTAGCAAAAACACTTAATCTATCAGAAGGAGAAAAACAGTTTTTATTAACTGCACAGGTGGGCGAAGGGCTCTTCTTTGCGGGTCAAAATCACGTCACAGCACAGTTTTTAGCGTCTAATTTTGAGTACCAGCTGGTAACATCTAAGCCGCAAGATATTATGGAAAATAACGCAGCAACAGAAAACCAAGCGGCAAGTGAGTTTATACAAAAAACGTCTTCAGAGGAGGCGCCAAGCTTAAAGCCAGAACCACAGCCACAGCAAAACGCAAATGTGCAACAAGCTGTTCCACCTACAACCCAACAGGCATCTCAAGCATCTTCACCGCAGTACCAGGCGCCAACTCCCCAACCAGTCTCAAGCACTGAAACCGTCCAGGCTCCTGCGGTCTCAACGCCACAACCCATTACGCAACCAGCCCAACAACAAACCCCACCAACGGTTCAAACGCCAAACGCATCAAGCGTAAGTTAAGTTTTTTAAATATGTATGGCAAACACACCCACAGTCCAACAGCAAACAGGTAACACGAAGCCGGTTCCTAGAAATTCACATATATATAACAATCCCAACCTAGATCCTGATTTTAGACGTGGGCAAAATCTCGCAATAAAAAAAGCAAGAGAAAAATACCAAGCTCAAAAAATAGAATTTGGGAAAAGTATAAAACAAAGAGAATCAACTCAAAAACCTGATGCTTTTAAGATCATGAGTGAAGAATATTTCAGGTTCATGAATGACTTTGCTGAAAAAAATCCTGAAAAAGCAAAAAAATACGCATACGCAAAGGGCTATGAAAACCCTGCGCTACAAACTACCCTTACCGTAAGAGCTGCATCTCCAAACTCAAAAGACCAAACCGATGAAATGGTGCGGTATTTCCAATCAAGCATTGACGCGTCCAGGAAATATATTCCTGGTTCAAAAGACGGACTAAAAGTGAAGCAAACAATTGAGAGTTTTTTGCCAAAAGTTACGGACAGCAAATTTACCCTTTGGGTAACACAACCCCCGACGGCAAACATTGAATATTTCACTCAATTTCTTGACTCAGAAATTATAAAGCCAACCATTAGAAAAGTTAGAGATACAAGGATTGGGAGGTACGTAGAAAAAAAGATTACACCTTTTGTTAAAAACAACTTTACGCCTACGGTTCAACTCAATCCAGCATCTTCTTATGTAGCCAAGAAAGCAAAAGCGTATCTGGGCCTACTTAACAATGCGTATCTCAGGCAGTACCTAGAAAACCCCCGAGTTCAAAGACTGTCAAAAAAGCTTGGGTTAGACAAAGAATCTCTTCGACCCAAAAACCTCTTTAGACCTAATAGCCTTACTAGAAAAAGCGCTCAAAAACTTCAAAATGCGGGAAAAACAATTACATCCAACGCAAAACCAATAACTGAAAGGGCATCTCAGGCAGCTGGAAAATTGGGGCTCACCCAAAACCCTTTCCAGCTTAACAGCTTCTCATCTCAGGCATTAAAAAGAGGAGGGTACACATTCAGAGCCGCTGCTCGTCCACTAAACAGACCTGCAGGGATGATTTGGAACGCAACATCGGGGAATCCTTTTGGCTTAAATAGATTTTCAAAAAAAGGAAAAGCAACTATTCAGCGCACGGGGAAAAAAGCGGCAGAAAAGCTAGCAAGTAAAGCTGTAAAACAAACAGTAACGACTGCAGCACGAGCACTCTTTGTAAACCCTCCCGTGCTTATTGGAACAGCCATCGTATCCTTAGGTATCATTTTTTTTCTTGCCATCATGATTTCTATTTTAGGCGGAGGGGGAGACCTAGAACTGTCTGACGACTTTGGTATAGGTGGTGGATCACCAGGAGGAGGCAGGGATCCAGGAGGCTTAGAAGAACCTCGAGAATCAGCCCCAATTCCCGGATTAACACTTTCGAAAACTGCACAACCTACCCAGCTTGACGCGCCTGGAAAAATTACATACTCTATTTCATTTACTTTTTTCCCTCCTACAACAAGCTCTATTAAACTAGAAAATATCACCATCTATGACGACCTTCCCCCAAATACCGTTCTTTTGAAAGAGGAAACTACAGGAAATTTTGACATGGATGCAACAGGAAGACAAATCGCCTGGCCCCTCTTGGATCCTGAAAATCAGAGCCCATTGACACTAGTTGTTCTTGCTGATGCAAGATCTAACAATACAGATGTCTCAAATTTTGCATATGCGACAGCACTTTCCCCAGGAGATGGAATAATAGACGCATCCTCAGCAGATCTTGCGCAGATCTTTCAACAATCAGCACAGAAAGCGAAAATTCCTCTTCCCATGCTTAAGGCTATTGCAAAAAAGGAGTCTGGAGTTCTAAGCTACACAAATGATGATGTCTCACAGTTTAACACGATTGATTGGTTTGCGGGACGCGTTGACAATGCCCCAACGAGCGAGGAAAATGATCCTCTTATTGTTAAGGGCTATGCATACAACACATGCCTCTATGTTCCTTGCTTTGCGGGAGCAGATGTTAGAGGTGCAATGCAATTTGAAATTAATACTTGGAACGGCATCAAGCCGCTTCTCTCCTTTGCAGATGGGCATGATCCGGACAGAAGATACGTAAGAGATGTAATATTTGGGGCAGGAGAATTTATTGCAGGCAAGGCACGTGATTATGATTCCCGCTACAATTTTTCTACCTCCCCTAATGACTGGAATGAAAAACAAGTCCGAGCCCTTGCGCGTACTTACTGTGGTGGAAATCCAGACGCTGACGTAGCAAATGATGGAGCTTGTACGCCACCCGGAGGAGTGCCTTATGATATACTAGTTTGGCAATATTACCAAGAATTTAAAGCTATTTTAGGCTTATGAGAAAAATTATCTTTATTGCTTCATCAATCGGATTTATAATTATTGCAGTTATTTTATTTATTGTATTTTCTGCAAAAAAAACAACACCCCCAGACACAACCATTATCCCAACCCCCACCCTGATACCCATCAGTCCTTTTATCTCCCTTCCACCGGAAAACAATATTTCTCTTTTTGAAAAAAATGTTCTCATAGAACAGCTTCCCCTTGAAACTCCCACCTATAACATAGAATATCTCGTGGAGTCAGATACGTTTGTCGTAACCATCAAGCAGTCCCCATACCTACAACATAAACAGGCGGCAGACCAGTTTTTTATCCAAAATGGAGTAAAAGACCTTGGAAGTCTTAGAATTCTTTATAATTCTTACAGATGGGTACAATAATACACACAAAACTTCTCAAACTTTTACTTATCTCGCTCTTTGGAGCGGTTGTTGTTTTTATGTTTATGGTTATGGAGGTGTATGCCCAACAACAATACCAAACAAAAAGCAACACGGTGACAACGCGCATCGGAAACCCACCTATTTCTGTCTCAGTCTGTCCCATCCCAAACGGAACAATTAATTGTGGTAGCAAAAACGTTCCAGTAAATGGGTGTGGCCATTGCGGAATAGGATATGAGGCATATATGAAAAATTGTACTTATGAAGGTATATACTATGCGATGGATATTGGGGGTAATGATTTTCAAGATGTTATCCTTCCAAGCGTTGGAGGAGCATCCATTGAATGGACTTTCTCGACTGAGTCGCACAGAACGTCAAACCAGGCAATTCAACTCTACTCTGGAACAAATCTATCAACTGGTGAAAAATACTGGATTCAATTTCATCACACAAGACCAGGAAGCGGAAACCCAGGAACTCATACTTCTGGTGAAAGAGGAGGAAACATTTGTGGAGATAGTTGTGAAATGAAACATGTCCACATTGAATTTGCTAAAATAGACACATCTGGTAAAACAATTTGGCTTGATTCCCCAGATTATTTCTGTAAAAAATGAATAAACTAAAACTTATTATAATAGGCGTAATTACAGGTATAATTATTCTTCTATTTCTTCTTCTCTCACTCTTTAACCCGAATGAAAAAATCACACCTAAATCAGCCGCTCCCTCCCCTACTTTAATACAATATAATCAATCAGAGCTTTTTATAACCTCGATCCTGCCAACTGACACTTCAAAAACATATCTCCCAGGTCAACCCATACTCATCTCTTTCACGCAAGAGGTTCAAAGAAACGATCTAAGACTTGAGATAACCCCTAATACAGAGGTTTTAATTAACTTTGGGGAATCACCCAATGCACTTATTGTTTCCCCGCTTACCGTTTGGCAAAATGGAGAAACTCGTATAACTATCTTGCCACAAACTGTTTCATCCACAGCAAACTTATTAAAAAACACACAAACCTATATTTTAAAAACTGCTATCCCCACTCTTCCTGAAGACTCCGCAGATGCGTATTAACTATTCCTGCACCTTAACTGGCATGATCACATGAAGAAAACTCTCCTCACCAGGGATAGTAAAAAGTGATGGATCAAAAGAACTATTTATCCCTACCTTTATCTTTTTCCCTTCGGAAACTCTTAAAAGATCTGAGAGGTATTTTATATTAAATGAAATAGCACCATCAGGACCCTCCTGAATACCTTCAAGAACAGATTCAGCCTCTCCTATTGAAGTGGAGGGGACAGAAAGGGTTAGTGTTCCGCTTTTAATATCCACACTCACTACATTTGCATTCTCACGTGCAAAAACTGAAACAACACGAACCACCCTCAAAAACTCCTCTACCTCAACGGTAATAGTAGTACCTACGCTTCCTGGAATAACCCTTGCATAATCTGGGTATACTCCTTCTATTAGTCTTCCTACAAGTCTCACACCATCTGCTTCTAGAATAAACTGATTACCTTTTCTATAAACAAAAAGTGATATTTTCTCTGCTGATTTTAGAGATAATGCTTCTGATATAAGTTGTACAGAAACAATTATCCCCTCCTTCAACATTTCATCATCTATTTCCCTTGTGGTTTTAACCAATGTCATTCTATATCCGTCTGTTGCAACAAAATGAACCTCTTTATCTTTTTTAACTATATAAATTCCTGTTAGGTGAGGTCTTGCTGAGTCCGTTGAAACCGCAAAGGTAAGCCTTGAAAAAATAGTAGCAAATTCTTCCTTGGTGAATTCGTCTATCTTCTCCCCTTTTTCTTCAAACATTTTTGGAAATTCGTCTTTTGGCATAACTTGAAATTTAAATGTACCTGTTTGTGTTTCAAGAAGTACCTGGTCTTTTTCCTGGGTAAGAGTTGCCTTTTCTTTCCCGAGCGAATTTATAACCTCTATAAAATGTTTGCCTGGAATAAGAACCCCCCCTTCCTCCTCTATTTTTGCTGGAATTTGTATGGTTACCCCAAATTCTAAATCTGTTGCTGATAAAAAGAAACCTTCTTTTGTTGCTTCAACCAAAAGACTGGTAAGAACTGGTATTGGGGAGTGGGAAGGCAGTGTTTTTCCAAGAAGAGAGATTTTTTCCTGAATGTTTTCCGTTAAAAAATTTACTTTCATAATATAGACCTAATAGTAGCAGTAGTA